>NZ_JAMYVL010000024.1:0-110461 GCF_040323955.1 Mesorhizobium sp. M0018
ATCAGAAAATCCAAACCATCGACCTCAACCTCGTCGAGAGATAGCATGGAGCACTGTTCGCGATGTCCTCGCACACCTGTTCGCGATGTCTCCGGTCCAAACACCCCCCTTGGGGGGAGATTGGCAGCTTGACGGGCAGCGCGAACCTCGCAAACAGAACCTCAATCCGGCCCGAACCCCGGCGATGTCGCACTGCCGTCATCCAGCTTCGACAGCCATTCGACCAGCGTCGCGCGGTAGCGCGTCAGGCCTTTGTAGTTGGCGAGTTCGTCGGGAAGGTCGCGGATGACGCGGTGCAGGCGCCTTGCCCATTTCGGCTGCGTCACCAGCTCGTCCATCTTGATCAGGTAGCAGCGGATCGGGAAGACGATCGCATTCGAGCGCGGCAGCCGCCAGAAGCTCTGCAGCTCGACGCGCAGATGGACCTTGTCGCCGACGTTTTTGGGCGTCACCGTGGTCCGGTCCGGACCCCATTTGTGATAATTTTCCGGGCTGGTATCGAGGCGAGGATTGATTGTCATCGTCCAGTTCAGCCGGCGCGCCGGCTTGCCCTGCTGGATGTTGGTGAGGAATTTCAGCGCCCGGACGAAGATGCCCTTCTCATGCGCCAGCGGCACCGGCGCGTGCCATTCGAAGAAGTTCATGCCGATGTCGAAATCGAGCGACCAGTCGGCCTGGGTGGTGACCATGCCGGCATCCATCCACAGATTGCCGTCGCGCTGGTCGAGAATGCAGAAATCGCCCTGGCTCTGGCGGGTGATGTATTCCATCGGCCCATAGGGCAGCGTCGAGACGTCGCCGAATGTGAAGCTGTCGTCGATGCCGAGCGGCCGGTTGATCCAGCGCCAGCGGTCGCCATGGCGCGTCAGCGTGAAATGCTCGGGATAGCCCAGCGCCTGCTGCTCCATCAAAAGCTCGAGCAGATCCCAGCCGGCCAGCGTCATGTGCGGCAGCGACTGGCAGCGCAGCGGATCCTCGGCCAGCACCAAAGCGCGGTCCTGCATCTCGGCGACATAGTGCTCGTCGACGTCGATCAAATTCTCCAGCACGCTGCCCTTCGGCCCGACGACATGCGGCTCGATGTTGACGGCATACATGTAGCTGTCTTCATGGAACGGGAACGGGAACCGCCTGATGTGCTCGGGGCTGTTCCTGAACGTGAAGTCGTCGCGGAAGGTTTCCTTACGAAAGGTGATGCCCAAGCTCGCCTCCTATCTTTCCAGCACCAGCGACCTGCCCTCGAAGCGCGAGACGCAGGGCATGATCTTGCAGCCCGAACGGTGGTCTTCCTCGCTCAGCCAGTGGTCGTTGTGGATGAATTTGCCGTCATGCGAAATGACGTTGGTCTCGCACTGGCCGCAGACGCCGCCGCGGCAGAGATAGGGCGGATCGACCCCGGCCGCCTCGATCGCCTCGAGCAGGCTCTGCTGCTCGTCGACACGGATGATCTTGCCGCTGAGCGCCAGCGTCACGTCGAAGGGCGCGCCGGGCTGCGGTGCCGCGAAATGCTCGAAATGCACGGTCTCGGCAGGCCAGCCTAAGGCAGCCGCGCGATCGCGCACCCAGTCGATCATGCCGGACGGGCCGCAGACATAGAGATGCGTGCCGAGCGGCTGCGACGACAGCAGCCGGTCGAGATCGACGCGCTCGTCGCGGTCATCGTGATAGAGCCTGACCCGGCGATCGTAGCGCTCTCTCAGCAGGTCGGCATAGGTGCCGAGCGAGGCGGTGCGGCAGGTGTAGTGCAATTCGAAATTGCCGCCTTCCGCCGCCAGCTGCGCGGTCTGCGCCATGAACGGGGTGATGCCGATGCCACCGGCCAGCATCAGATGCTTCCTGGCGCGCAGATCGAGCGAGAACAGGTTGACGGGGTAGCTGACCACCATCTCCGTGCCCGGCCTGACCTGCCTGTGCATGAACAGCGAGCCGCCGCGGCCGGCGTCGTCGCGGCGCACCGAGATGGTGTATTCGCTGGTGTCGAGCGGCGAGCCCATTAGCGAATAGGGATTGAGCCTGGTGCGTTCGCCATCGCGCATCTCGACGACGACATGGGCGCCGCCGGAGAAGGTCGGCAAAAGCTCGCCGTCGCGCCGGCGGAAATGAAAGCGCGTCACCAGCTCGTTGACCGGGACGACATCGCTGACGACGACATCGAGTTTGGTGGTGCCGGTGCTCATCGAAAGACCTCCTCGATCGGAGGAATTTCGCTGCGGTCCTCGGCGTTGATGCAGACGCCCTGGAAGGCGGCGAGGCGCCGCGAATAGTGATCGCGCACCAGAAGCAAGAGGCCGCAATGCGAACAGGTTGCCGGCTGCGTCGTCACGTTCTCGGTGATGCCCTTGCAGTGGACGCACTGCATGCGGCGCGCCAGCGAGCCGCGATGCTCGGTCTGAACCGAGGTGTGGTCGATGCCGGCTTCCAGCGCCGCCTGCATGGCCTGGCCGATCAGCCCCTCGGTGCCGGCAAGATAGAGCCTGAGTCCCATATGCGCGTTGGCCAGCGTCTGCTTCAGCCGCGGCAGGGCGCTGGCAAAGGAATGGCCGAGGTAGAACTGTGCCGGCTTCAGGGCTTCGAGCGCATCGGCGTATTTGCCGTCGCGGCCGGGAATGAAGATGATGTGGGCGCCACCGAAGAAATCCGCCGGTGCCTTGGCGGCCAGATCGGCAATCGCCAGCGCTCCCTCTGCATCCGCTATGAAAAGATGATGCTTGCCAGGCTGCGGAGACAGGGTCCCATAGACCGGGCGACTGATGATGCTTTTCGCTGCCATACCCGCAGTATGCCTCAGCCTTTCGCCGTGCGCTTGGTCTTCTTCGGATCATCGAAAGGAAGCGGCTCGGCGGTTGCGCTGATGGTGCCGCTCTTGTTGCGGATCTCGAGCCTGGTGCCCTGCACCGCGCAGTCGACGTCGAGTCGGGCAATGCCCATCGATTTTTTGACCAGCGGCGAATACATGGCGCAGGTCACCACGCCGACCTTTTTGCCGTCGCGATAGACCGGCGCGCCCTCGTCGGCCGGCTCCTTGCCTTCGAGCAGCACGCCGAAGATCTTGAAGCGCTCCTTGCCCTTGAGGCGGTAGTGCTCCTCGGCACCGCGAAAGCCCGTCTTGCCGGGGCTGACGGTGAAGTCGAGACCAAGCTCCCACAGTGTGTCGCCGGGGCCTTCGTTCTCGAACGGGTATTTCTGCGAATTGTCGTAGGGGTAAAACAGCAGGTAGCTCTCGACGCGCAGCATGTCGAGCGTGGTGAAGCGGCACGGGATGATGCCGGCACTCTTGCCCTCGTCGAGGATCCTGTCCCAGATCGTTCCGGCGTCCTGGCCACGGCAGAAGATCTCGTAGCCGCGCTCGCCGGTGTAGCCGGTGCGCGAGATCATCACCGGAAAGCCGAACAACTGGGTCTGCATGTGGTGGAAATAATTGAGGTCGCGAATGCCGGGCACATGCTTTGCCAGATAATCGACGGCGGTCGGGCCTTGCAGCGAAAGATCGTGCAGATTGTCGTCGAAGCGCAGCGACACGTCGCGACCGACGGAAGCGCGCTGCAACTCTTCATGGCCGGTGCCCGAGCCATGCACGACCATCCAGGAATTCGGGCCGGTGCGGTAGAGGATGCAGTCGTCGGTGAACTTGCCGGCCTCGTTGAGCATGCAGGCATAGGCCGACTTGCCGGGATAGATCTTTTCGACGTCGCGCGTCGTCGCCAGGTCGATCAGGTGCGAGGCGTGCGGCCCGGTGATGTGGACCTTCTTCAAGCCGGACACGTCCATCAGGCCGGCCTTGGTGCGGATGGCGATATACTCTTCGTCGGCGTCCTTGTCGTAGGTCCAGGCGGTGCCCATGCCGCTCCAGTCCTCGAGCTTCGAGCCGAGCGCGCGATGGCGGTCCGCAAGCGTCGAAAATCTCCAGGATGCCGTCATCCGCTGTCCTCCGTTCGAAAGAAACTTTTTTGCTTTCCCCTGCTCCCTGCACACAGGCGGGAGCGTTGGCTTGAATATTGATCGCAAACGCCGGGAGCCTGCAATACCCGTAAGCAAATAATTTCATTGTCAGGCAAATCCGGCGCGCCCAAACAAACGGTTAACGTCGCGTAAAATCGTCTTGACAATTCCACAATTCGGCCGGATTTTATGAAAAAAATTTCACTCTCTTGAAAGAGGGCAATGACCGGCCAATCTGGACCGGCGTTGAAAAAGGGGAAAGCCGATGTCCGACCTGCAACAGCGCGTGGAAGCGTTGTACCGTTCCGACGTGCGTGGATCCGTGCTCCTGATCGTCTGCCTGTGGGCGACGATCCTCTTTGTCCTGTTCATGACATGGCCATACGTCCCCGACGCCGGCATCAAGCTCGTCGTCGCGGTCGCCGCCGCCGCGGTGCTGATCTTCAACACGGCCGCCATCCTGGCGATGGTCAACCACTACAAGGAAGACAAGGACTTCATCTACGGCCTCGACATCAAGAACGCCGACGCCTACCGCAACCGCAAGTCCTGAGGGGGAGACGCATGGCCCGCTATACACCGCCCGAACAGAGCAAGGCCGGACAGGTTTTCGATATCGCCGTCGTCGTGGTCGCGATTTTCGTTGCGCTGTGGCTGCCGCTGAAACTAGGTCTGGCAGGGGCGGCAAAATCCATCGACGCGCTCGACGCCAAGACGTGGGAAGCGCTCGGCCAGAACCCGACCATGGCCTCGATCTGGGAAAAGCTCGGCTACACGCCGGAAACCGCGCACGACATCATCCAGAACCGGTTCCACTACATCATCGACTGGCCGACGCTGATCATCATGGCGGCGGTGCTGATCGGCTATTTCATCTTTCTGTTCCGCGCATCGGACCGCGAATACCGCGACGTCATCGACGAAAAGTTCGGCGACAAATAGATAGGAAGCATCGTCATGTGGGTGGCACTCTCTTACGCATGCTGGGGCATCTCGATCGTGCTCGCGCTGTGGATGCTCTACGACTGGTTCAAGATCGACACGACCTATTCCGAAGAGATGCTGACCTCGTCCAGGGAAGGCGAACTTGAAGCCGTGTCCGAAAAACACCGGATCTGAGTGGGGGATTGAGCGATGACGATCACGGCTGAACCAGCGGTGCAAGTGCAGGGCGACAGGGTTTCACTGCTCAGGGTGCTTGGCCCCGCCCATGTATGGGCGCTCGGCGTCGGCATCGTTCTGGTCGGCGAATTCACCGGCTGGAATTTCGCGGCGGACAAGGGCGGCGCGCTGGCGGCGCTGATCGTCTGCTGGATCGTCGGCCTGCTCTACACCTCGGTCGCGATGATCGATTCCGAAGTTACCTCGACGGTTGCCGCCGCCGGCGGCCAATATGCGCAGGCCAAGCACATTGTCGGGCCGCTGATGGCCTTCAACGTCGCGCTGTTCCTGGTCTTTGCCTACACCATGCTCGAAGTGTCGGACGCGATCCTGCTCGGCGACACCATCGTCGCCAAGGCCGGCGTCGAGGGCCTCAACCACAATTCCTTCATCGCCGCGACAATCGTCGTGCTGGCATGGCTGAACTATCGCGGCGTGCTGATGACGCTCAACGTCAACTTCGTCATCACCGCCATCGCCTATGTCTCGATCGTCATCCTGTTCTTCTCGGTCAGCCCGTGGACGCAAGGCGCCGTGCTCAAGCTCAACGAGTTGGTGACCCCGGGCAACGCCCTGCCCTACGGCTGGATCGGCGTCATCGCCGCCTTCCAGTTCGGCATCTGGTATTATCTCGGCATCGAGGGCACCACGCAGGCCGCCGAGGAAGTGCGCTCGCCGGCGCGCTCGCTGCCCTACGGCACGATGGCCGGTATGATCACGCTTCTGATCGCCGCCGCCATGACCTGGTATGTCTGCGCCTCGATGATGCCCTGGGAATATCTCGGCATCACCTATTATCCGCTGTGGGATGCAGGCAAACTGACCGGCAGTGCGCTGCTGGAGAACCTGTTGTTCATCGCGACGCTGCTTGCCGCGCTCGCCTCCGCCAATGGCTGCATCAACGACGCCGCGCGCGCCTGGTTTTCGCTCGGCCGCGACCGCTATCTGCCGACCTGGTTCTCGGCGGTGCATCCGAAATACCGCACGCCCTATCGCTCGATCCTGTTTCTGCTGCCGATCGCGCTCGCCTTCGCCTTCATCGCCGACCTCAACCAGGCGATCACCTTCTCGATCCTGTCGGGCGTGCTGCAATACACTTTCATGAGCATCAACATCATCATGTTCAGGAAAAAGTGGCCGCTCGGCTCGATCCGCCGCGGCTACACCCATCCGTTCCATCCGCTGCCGGCGATCGTCTTGTTCTGCCTTTGCGTCGTCACCTTCTTTGCGATCTTCCTCGGCTTCGGCTCGCAGCTGATCGCCATGGTCGCCTTCTACTTCCTGATCTCGCTGTGGTTCCACTTCTACCGCTACAAATTCGTGCGCCGTGGCGCCCAGTTCACCATGCCGTGGCCGAAGCCGCAGGGCTACTGACGGCGCGCCCGGTCTGGGCGGGCATTTGCGTGACGAGGTGCGTTAGGTGATCTCAGCATTGCTCGCCGGGGCGGTTGCCCTGGCTCTCGTCCTCCATATAGCCTGGCTTGCGCGGGCCAGCCGCGCCAAGGCTTCGACCGGGCTTGCCGCCGACGAAGCCGGCGTCCGCGTCGTCGTCCCCGACGCGGCCAACGTCTCGGACGGCACTGCCGGCGTCGTCACCTTCGCCGGCTCGTGGAACGGCCGGCGGGTGCAGGTGCGGACCATCGTCGACACGCTGGCGATCAGGAAGCTGCCGGCGCGCTGGCTTAGCGTTTCGATCACCGAAAAGGTCGCGATACCAGGCACTTTCGATATGATGATGCGGCCGGGATCGCCGACGACTTTTTCCAATTTCGATCATCTCGTCCACCCGCTGCCGAAGGCGGCGGGGTTTCCGGCCGAGGCGGTGCTGCGGAGCGACCGCAAGGGCGTGCGCTTCCCCGAAGCCATCATCGCCGGCCACCTCGATGTCTTTGCCGAGGAGCGCGCCAAGGAATTGCTGATCACGCCGAACGGCGTGCGCATCGTCTGGCTGCTGGCCGAGGCCGAGCGGGCGCGCTACGGCGTATTCCGGCAAGCCGAATTCGGCACGGTCAGGCTCGATCCGGTGCTGATCGAGAGGCTGCTGTCGTCGGCTTCGGCGCTGCGCGATGCCATCAATCAAAGCGAACGGCAAGCGGCATGACCAGCCAGATCACCACCTCCCCCGCACCACCGAGCCCCTATCTGGTTCTGGGCGCTGCGATCGTTTTGCCGGCGAGCGGGCATGTCGTGCTCGGCGTGCCGGTGCGCGGCCTACAATTCCTGTTCTTCATGGTGATCCTCGCCTGGGTCACCGCCAAGATCGCGCCGCCCGACGCCAGCTTCGTCGGACGCCATGCCGGCGGCTTCCTGATCTATGCCCTGTCGATCCTGGATGCCTACAAGATCGCCCGCATCCGCTATGCCAAATGGGTTCACAATGGCGGCCAGCGCAGCGATAGTGCGGCCGGCGGCGCCTCAGCCGATATATAACGACAGGAAAATTTTTTTCATACCAATTGAATTCCCGGGACTCATTCGATACATCTCGGAGGGAACAAACTCGCGGAGGCTGACATGTGCGGAATCGTCGGACTGTTTTTGAAGGACAAGTCGCTCGAGCCCCAGCTTGGCGCGATGCTGTCGGAGATGCTGATCTCGCTCAGCGATCGCGGTCCCGACAGCGCCGGCATCGCCATCTATGGCGCGCCCTCCAATGAAGCCAAGATCACCATCCAGTCGGCCAAGCCGGAGCGCGATTTCCGCAGCCTCGACGCCGAACTCGCCAAGGCAATCGGCGCGCCGGTGAGCATTGCTGCGAAGTCGACGCATGCCGTGGTCCGGACGACGCCTGCCAAGATCGACGAAGCACGCGAGACGATCCAGGCGCTGCGCCCCGACATCCGCATCATGGGCGCCGGCGACGTCGTCGAAATCTACAAGGAAGTCGGCTTGCCCGAAGCGGTCGTCGACCGTTTCGGCGTCCGCGAGATGACCGGCACGCACGGCATCGGCCATACCCGCATGGCGACCGAATCGGCGGTGACGACGATGGGCGCGCATCCGTTCTCGACCGGCGCCGACCAGTGCCTGGTCCATAATGGCTCGCTGTCCAACCACAACAATGTCCGCCGCGAGCTGATCCGCGAAGGCATGACATTCGAGACCGAGAACGACACCGAGGTCGCTGCCGCCTATCTCTCCTCGCAGATGGCGCATGGCAAGAACCTCGGCGAGGCGCTGGAAGGCACGCTGAGTGATCTCGACGGGTTTTTCACCTTCGTCGTCGGCACCAAGAACGGCTTCGGCGTGGTGCGCGACCCGATCGCCTGCAAGCCCGCCGTAATGGCCGAAACCGACCAGTATGTCGCCTTCGGCTCGGAATATCGTGCGCTCACCAAACTGCCCGGCATAGACAATGCGAAGGTCTGGGAACCCGAGCCCGCAACCGTCTATTTTTGGGAGCATTGAACCAATGCCGGCAATTAACCTCTCCAAGGCGGCTCGCGAGCCGGGCCATGCATCACGGGTCTTCGATCTGGCCGAAATGTCGCTGCGCGAGCTCAACCAAGCGCTGCACGATCTGGCGCCCGGTTCGAACGAGACCGCCTGGGAGGTGCTCCACCCGCGAGGCAGCCATTCGGTCGCCGTCGGCGTCGACCAGCCGGTCGCCATCGATGTGCGCGGCAGCGTCGGCTATTATTGCGGCGGCATGAACGACGGCGGCACCATCACCGTGCATGGCTCGGCCGGGCCCGGCGTCGGCGAGAACATGATGTCCGGCCAGATCGTCGTCAAAGGCGATGCCAGCCAGTATGCCGGCGCCACCGGCCGGGGCGGGTTGCTCGTCATCGAAGGCAACGCGTCGTCGCGCTGCGGCATCTCGATGAAAGGCATCGACATCGTCGTCCATGGTAATATCGGCCACATGTCGGCCTTCATGGCGCAGTCCGGCAACCTCGTGGTGCTGGGCGACGCCGGCGATGCGCTCGGCGATTCCATCTACGAGGCGCGGCTTTTCGTGCGCGGCAAGGTCGAAAGCCTCGGCGCCGACTGCATCGCCAAGGAGATGCGGCCCGAGCATCTCGAATTGCTGCAAGGCTTGCTCGACCGCGCCGGTGTGACCGGCGTCAAGGCGGCGGAGTTCAAGCGTTATGGCTCGGCTCGTACCCTCTACAATTTCAATATCGACAACGCCGACGCGTATTGAGGCTCAATGACCTATCGCAACCCGCCGACGACGCCGCGCAAATCCGCGACCTTCGACGACTACACGCTTTCCGAGATCCGCCGCGCCGCGGCGACCGGCATCTATGACATCCGCGGCGCCGGCGCTAAGCGCAAGCTGCCGCATTTCGACGACCTTCTGTTCCTCGGTGCCTCGATCTCGCGCTACCCGCTCGAAGGCTATCGCGAGCGCTGCGACACCAGCGTCGTGCTCGGCTCGCGCTATGCGAAAAAACCGATCGAACTGAAAATCCCGATCACTATTGCCGGCATGAGCTTCGGCTCGCTGTCCGGCCCGGCGAAGGAAGCGCTTGGCCGCGGCGCGACGCTGTCCGGCACCTCGACGACGACCGGCGACGGCGGCATGACCGAGGAAGAGCGCGGCCATTCGAAGACGCTGGTCTACCAGTATCTGCCGTCACGCTACGGCATGAACCCGCGCGACCTGCGCCGCGCCGACGCGATCGAAGTGGTCGTCGGCCAGGGCGCCAAGCCAGGCGGCGGCGGCATGCTGCTCGGCCAGAAGATCTCCGACCGCGTCGCCGAAATGCGCACGCTGCCGAAAGGCATCGACCAGCGCTCGGCCTCGCGCCACCCCGACTGGACCGGGCCGGACGACCTCGAGATCAAGATCCTCGAACTGCGCGAGATCACCGACTGGGAAAAGCCGATCTACGTCAAGGTCGGCGGCGCGCGGCCCTATTACGACACCGCGCTTGCGGTGAAATCGGGCGCCGATGTCGTCGTCGTCGACGGCATGCAGGGCGGCACTGCGGCGACCCAGGAAGTGTTCATTGAAAATGTCGGCCAGCCTACGCTTGCCTGCATCAGGCCGGCCGTGCAGGCGCTGCAGGACCTCGGCATGCACCGCAAGGTGCAGCTGATCGTCTCCGGCGGTATCCGCAACGGCGCCGACGTCGCCAAGGCGCTGGCGCTCGGCGTCGATGCGGTGTCGATCGGCACGGCAGCGCTTGTCGCGCTCGGCGACAACGACCCGCGCTGGGAGGCGGAATACAACGAGCTCGGCACCACCGCCGGCGCCTATGACGACTGGCATGAGGGTCGCGACCCGGCCGGCATCACCACGCAGGATCCCGAGCTAATGAAACGGGTCGATCCGATCGCGGCCGGCCGACGGCTGGCGAATTATCTTAAGGTGATGACACTTGAGGCTCAGACAATCGCCCGCGCCTGCGGCAAAAACAGCCTGCACAATCTCGAGCCCGAGGATCTTGTGGCCTTGACGATCGAAGCCGCCGCCATGGCCGGCGTGCCGCTGGCCGGCACCAACTGGATACCGGGCAAGAACGGCTTCTAAGACAAACCAAATGCCAGTAAGCGAGGAACTATAATGGGGAACGATCTCGCCGCCTTCGCCAAGGAAAAGGGCGTCAAATATTTCATGATATCCTACACCGACCTGTTCGGTGGACAACGCGCCAAGCTGGTGCCGGCGCAGGCGATCGCCGACATGCAGCGGGACGGTGCCGGCTTTGCCGGCTTTGCCACCTGGCTCGATCTGACGCCGGCGCATCCCGACATGCTGGCGGTGCCGGATCCGGCCTCGGTGATCCAGTTGCCTTGGAAGCCGGAGGTCGCCTGGGTCGCCGCCAACTGCATCATGGACGACAAATCGGTCGAGCAGGCGCCGCGCAACACGCTGAAGCGGTTGATCGCGGAGGCTGCTGGCGACGGCATGCACATCAAGACCGGCGTCGAGGCCGAATTCTTCCTGATCTCGCCGGATGGCAAGACGATTTCCGACGAATATGACACGGCGTCGAAGCCCTGCTACGACCAGCAGGCGGTGATGCGCCGCTACGACGTGATCGCCGAGATCTGCGACCACATGCTGGCGCTCGGCTGGGGCGCCTACCAGAACGACCACGAGGACGCCAACGGCCAGTTCGAGATGAACTGGGCCTTCGACGATGCGCTGGCGACCGCCGACAAGCATTCCTTCTTCAAATTCATGGTGAAATCGGTCGCCGAAAAGCACGGCCTGCGCGCAACCTTCATGCCTAAACCCTTCCAGGGCCTGACCGGCAATGGCTGCCATGCGCATATCTCGGTGTGGGACAAAGACGGCAAGACCAATGTCTTTGCCGACAATGCGATGGAGCTCGGCCTGTCGGCCAAGGGCAGGAATTTCCTCGGCGGCATTATGAAACATGCGTCCGCGCTTGCCGCCATCACCAACCCGACGGTCAATTCCTACAAGCGCATCAACGCACCGCGCACCATCTCCGGCGCCACCTGGGCGCCGAACACGGTGACCTGGACCGGCAACAACCGCACCCACATGGTGCGCGTGCCCGGCCCCGGCCGCTTCGAGCTGCGCCTGCCGGACGGCGCGGCAAACCCGTATCTGCTGCAGGCGGTGATCATCGCCGCCGGCCTTGACGGCGTCCGCTCGAAGGCCGACCCCGGCCGGCGCTACGATATCGACATGTACCAGTTCGGCCATACGGTCGAGGGCGCGCCGAAGCTGCCGCTCAACCTGCTCGACGCGTTGCGCGAGTTTGACAACGACAAATCGCTCAAGGCGGCGCTGGGTGAGGAATTCTCGTCGGCCTATCTAAAGCTCAAGCAGCAGGAATGGAATTCCTATGCTTCCCACTTCACCCAGTGGGAGCGCGACCACACGCTCGACATCTGATCCGGAATTGTTGCACGCCCGGCGCGAAACAGGTTCATGAAATACTCGATCTTCTCCCTCGCCCGGGCGGCATTTTCCGGCCATAAGAACTGGCAGCGCACCTGGCGCGACGCCAGCCCGAAGAGCCACTACGACGTGGTGATCATCGGCGGCGGCGGCCATGGCCTGGCGACGGCATGGTTCCTCGCCAGCGAATACGGCATCAGGAATGTCGCCGTGCTGGAAAAAGGCTGGATCGGCTCCGGCAATGCCGGCCGCAACACAACCATCATCCGCTCCAATTACGGGCTGCCCGGCAATACCGGCTTCTACGAGCTGTCGATGAAGCTGTGGGAGCGGATGGAGCAGGACCTCAACTACAACACCATGGTCAGCCAGCGCGGTGTCATCAACCTCTACCATTCCGACGCGCAGCGCGATGCCTATGCGCGGCGCGGCAACACCATGCGCATCAACGGCATCGATGCCGAACTGCTCGATCTGACGGCGGTCAGGAAGATGATGCCGTTCCTGAACTTCGACAACGCACGTTTCCCGGTGCAGGGCGGGCTTTTGCAGCGGCGCGGCGGCACGGCGCGGCACGACGCCGTGGTCTGGGGCTATGCGCATGCGGCGAGCGCGCTCGGCGTCGACATCATCCAGAACTGCGAGGTGACCGGTTTTGTCCGCGATGGCAGCGGCAAGGTGACCGGCGTCGAGACGAGCCGCGGCAGGATCGGCGCGGCCAAGGTCGGCATGGCGGTCGCCGGCTCCTCGTCGCGCGTCGCGGCGATGGCCGGCATGCGGCTGCCGATCGAAAGCCATGTGCTGCAGGCCTTCGTCTCCGAGGCGATCAAGCCGCTGATCCCCAACGTCATGACGTTCGGCGCCGGGCATTTCTACGTCAGCCAGTCCGACAAGGGCGGCCTGGTCTTCGGCGGCGACATAGACGGTTACAATTCCTATGCCCAGCGCGGCAATCTGCCTGTCATGGAAGACGTGTGCGAGGGCGGAATGGCGCTGATGCCGATGATCGGCCGGATACGGCTGCTGCGTCAGTGGGGCGGCATCATGGACATGTCGATGGACGGCTCGCCGATCATCGACAAAACACCGGTCAACGGGCTCTATCTCAACGCCGGCTGGTGCTATGGCGGCTTCAAGGCGACGCCCGGCTCCGGCCTGGTCTTTGCCCATCTGCTGGCGCGCGACGAGCCGCACAAGGAGGCTGCCCGCTTTCGTCTCGACCGCTTCCGGCGAGGTGCGATGATCGACGAAAAGGGCCAAGGCGCCCAACCGAACCTGCATTAAAGGCTGGCTGAAGAAGCATGCGCATTGTCTGTCCCTTCTGCGGCGAACGCGAACTCGGGGAGTTCACCTATCTGGGCGACGCCAAGCCGGTGCGTCCGGCGGCCGGCGCCACCGACGACGAGGTCTTCGACTACGTCTATCTGCGCGACAACATCGCCGGGCCGATGAGCGAATACTGGTACCATGGCGGCGGCTGCCGGGCCTGGCTGAAGGTCGCCCGCAACACGCTGACGCACGAGATTTCGGCGGTCGAACCGGCTGCAGGCGTTGGTGCAAGGCAGGCTGCAAGATGAATTCTGTCCAGGTTAGCGCCGCCCCTCACCTGCCTGCCGGCCTCCTCTCCCCGTATAGAGACGGGGAGAGGGGCGCCGCCATCGATTGTTTCGCCAATCATCGACGTTCCCTGAAAGGCGCCGAGGTTGCGGCCAGCCCCCTTCTCCCCGTCCCTATACGGGGAGAAGTGCCCGGCAGGGTGATGAGGGGCAGCGCGGCGCTCCTGCTTAAGGGCCAGCAAACGTGACCTCCAGCCAGCCCTATCGTCTCGTATCAGGCGGTCTCATCGATCGCGCCGCGCCGCTGGCCTTCCGCTTCGACGGCAAGAGCTTTGCCGGCTTCCAAGGCGACACGCTGGCCTCGGCGCTGATCGCCAATGGCGTCAAGCTGGTCGGCCGCTCGTTCAAATACCATCGGCCGCGCGGCATCCTGACCGCTGGTTCGGAGGAGCCCAACGCGCTGGTCGAACTGCGCAGCGGAGCGCGGCGCGAGCCGAACACCAAGGCGACCACGGCCGAACTCTATGACGGGCTCGAAGCCGCCAGCCAGAACCGCTGGCCGTCGCTGCGCCACGACCTGATGGCGGTCAACCAGCTGTTCGCGCCGATCTTCGTCGCCGGCTTCTACTACAAGACCTTCATGTGGCCGGCGAAATTCTGGGAAACGATCTACGAGCCAACGATTCGCCGCGCCGCCGGCCTCGGCCGCGCTGCAGGCGTCGCCGATCCCGACCATTACGACAAGGCGTGGGCGCATTGCGACGTGCTGATTGCCGGGTCCGGCCCGGCCGGGCTGGCTGCGGCACTGGCGGCCGGGCGCGGCGGCGCCCGCGTCATCCTGTGCGAGGAAGATTTTGCGCTTGGCGGCCGTCTGCTCGCCGACGGCGGCATGATCGACGGCGCGCCGGCGGCCGAATGGATTACGCGCACGCTGGCCGAACTCGCCGCACTGCACGATGTCCGCATCATGACCCGCACGACATTGTTCGGCGTCTATGATGGCGGCACCTATGGCGCCATCGAGCGGGTCAACGACCACCTGCCCTCGCCGCCCGAGCACCAGGTGCGCCAGCGGTTGTGGCGGATCGTGGCCAAGCGCTGCGTCGTCGCCGCCGGCGCCATCGAGCGACCGATCGTCTTTGCCGGTAACGACACGCCGGGCGTGATGATGGCTTCGGCTATGCGGACCTATGTCGCGCGCTACGCGGTTACCCCTGCCAGGAGGATCGCGCTGTTCACCAACAATGAGGATGGCTGGCGCACGGTCGAGACCGCGCTTGGCGCCGGTTTGCAGATCGCGGCGGTCGTCGATGCGCGCCCGGACGTCTCCGCCGCGCATCGAGCGCTTGCCGCCAAGGGCGGCTTTGCCGTGCTCAACGGCTCGGTCAGCGGGGTCGAAGGCGGCAAGGACGGGGTCCGGAAAATCGTGGTGGCGCTGACCGGCGGCGCACGGGCGGAAGTCGAAGCCGACGGGCTTGCCGTGTCCGGCGGCTGGAATCCGGCGGTCGGGCTGACCTCCTATCATCGCGGCCGGCCGAAATGGCAGGACGATATCGCAGCCTTCGTGCCGGATGGTGCGCCGCCCGGCATGATGGCCGTCGGCGCCGCCAACGGCGCCTTCGGGCTGGGCGACTGCCTGCGCCAGGGCTTTGCCGCGGGTGCTGCGGCAGCGCAGAGTGCTGGACGCGGCGGCAATGCCGGCACATCGCCGGTCGCCGACAGGGAGGCGTTTTCGCTGACGCCGCTTTGGTATGTGGCCGGCAAAGGGAAAGCCTTCGTCGATTACCAGCATGACGTGACCGCGTCCGACATCGAGCTGGCGCAGCGCGAAGGTTTCGAATCGGTCGAGCATCTCAAGCGCTATACGACGCTCGGCATGGCCACCGACCAGGGCAAGACCTCGAACGTCGCCGGTCTCGCCATCATGGCGGCAATCAGCGGCAAATCGATCCCCGAAACCGGCACGACGATCTACCGCCCACCCTATGTGCCGGTCGCCATCGGCGCCTTCGCCGGCCATCATCGCGACGAAGACTTCCATGCGACGAGGCTGACGCCGTCGCATCACTGGGCAGCCGAACAGGGCGCGGTGTTCGTCGACACCGGCCTGTGGAAGCGCGCGCAATGGTATCCGCGCGCCGGCGAAAAGGACTGGCTGGAATCGGTCACCCGCGAGGTCGAGGCGGTGCGCTCCGGCGTCGGCTTCTGCGATGTCTCGACGCTCGGCAAGGTCGACGTGCACGGCCCGGATGCCGGCGCCTTTCTCGACCGCGTCTACATCAACACCTTCTCCAGTCTCGCCGTCGGCAAAGCCCGCTACGGGCTGATGCTGCGCGAGGACGGCATCGTCTATGACGACGGCACGACGTCGCGGCTGGCCGAGGACCACTATTTCCTGACCACCACCACCGCCAAGGCCGGGCTGGTGATGCAGCATCTCGAATTCTGCCGGCAGGTGCTGTTCCCCGAATTCGACGTGCAGCTGACATCCGTCTCCGATCAATGGGCGCAGTTCTCGATCGCCGGGCCGAAGACCCGGGACCTGCTTCGGGAAATCGTCGATCCGGCGGAGGATTTGTCGAACGAGGGCTTTCCCTTCATGGGGGCGCGGGAAGTCGCGCTTCGCGGTGCCATCAAGGCGCGGCTGTTCCGCATCTCGTTTTCGGGCGAAATGGCGTTCGAAATTTCGGTTCCCGCCCGCTATGGCGAGGCGCTGGTGCGCAATTTGATGCTGGCCGGCAAGCCGTTCGGCGTTACGCCCTACGGTACCGAGGCGCTCGGCGTCATGCGCATCGAAAAGGGCCATGTCGCCGGCCCGGAGCTGAACGGCACGACGACCGCCGCCGACCTCGGCCTCGGCAAGATGATGTCGACCAAAAAAGATTTCATCGGCCGCGTCATGGCCGGGCGCGAGGCGCTGATTGCCCCAGACCGGCAGGTCGTCGTCGGCATCAAGCCGGTCGACAAGACGCGCCGCCTGCGCTCCGGCGCGCATATCATTCCGAAAGGCGAGACGCCCGGTCCCGGCAACGACCAGGGCTATGTCACTTCGGTCTGCTTCTCGCCCATGCTCGACCAGTGGATCGGGCTGGCGCTTGTTGAGCGTGGCCGCGAGCGCATCGGCGAGATCGTCCATGCGCATGACCCGCTGCGCGGCGAAGACTACGACGTCGAGCTGTGCAGCCCGGCCTTCTACGATCCGGATGGAGGGCGCCAGCGTGGCTGAGTTTTCCTGGATTGCCCGCAGTCCGCTGGAGAAAGCGCTCGTTGTCGGCGCCTATGGCGCGCGCGGCACGGCGGCCGGCGTATCGCTCACCGAGATCCGCAATTTCGACCTGATCCAGGTGATGGCGCGGCGCGGCAAAGCGGCAGAACTGGCGAAGGCCGCCGAAACCCGCTTCGGCGTTGCCGCCCCGGAAACGCCCAAGGCGACCCGAACTCCCGACGCTACGCTGATCTGGTCGGGACCGGATCAGTTCCTGGTCCTGTCCAATGGCGGCAAGCACGCGAGCGAACCGCTGAGCCAGACGTTTGCGCAATCCGCCTCGTTGTCCGACCAGTCGCATGCTCGCGCGCTGATCAGCGTTTCCGGAGAAAAGGCGCGCGCGATGCTGGCCAAACTGTCGTCACTAGACCTGCACCCCGCGGCGTTCCCGGCCGGCACCGCTGCGGCGACCTCGGTCGATCACACCAGCATCAATCTCTGGCGCGGCAATGACCGGCCGGACGGACAGGCGGTGTTCAATCTTCTGGTGTTCGCCACCTTCGCGGAAAGCCTGTCGCATACGATGCTGGACGCTGCCGCCGAGTATGGCGTCGAGATCAGCCACAGCGAGGAGTTGGCATAGCCTTGGCGCGTCTTTCCTTCTCCCCTTGTGGGAGAAGGTGGATCGGCGCGCAGCGCCGAGACGGATGAGGGGTGTTCCAGCGGAGTGAGAGGCTGGCGTTCCCTGGAACACCCCTCATCCGTCGCCTTCGGCGACACCTTCTCCCACAGGGGGAGAAGGTGGAGCTTGTGCCACCTTCACCTTGCCAAACCCGATCCCCCTGCTATTCTTCCCGCTAAAATAATTTCACACACAGGCAAACTTGTTTCTCGAAACCAAGGTTGAGATGAGCCAGTCGCCCTACCCCGCCGTCGTCGCCGGACCGCCCCGGCCGAGCGTGATCCTGCGGCCAGGGCAGATTACGTTGCCGGCCGGGATGGAGCGCTACACGGTTCAGGGCAATGGCGCGGTGCTGATCGAGGTCGAGGCCGGCGACATTGTCACCGTGCGCGATGTCGAGGGCGGGCAGGCCTGCGAGCTGCTGGCATGGGACAGCAGCGACGCGACCGATCCCGGCATTCTCGGCGAGAAATCGAACAGCAATGCCGCCGGCATCAAGGCGCTGCTGGCCGAAGGCGACGACAGCCTCGCATCCTTGCGCCGGGGGCTCGAGCGGCGCCAGGTGCAGCTCGACCAGGCGAAGGCGGTTCGCGTTTTCGGCGGCGCCACCCCTGCCGGTACCGAACAGGCTTTTACCGTCGCCCGCGATGGGTCGATGCTGATTGCCGCGCCCGGCGGGCCGATGCTGGTCGACGGCCACGATACGGCGACGCCGCTTAGCGTCATCGTCCGCCGCGCCACCATCCGCCCAGCAGCGAAATCCAGGCTTGCCGACCCGCTGGCCGATCCCGTGCTCGACCTGCGCGTCCATTCGGCGACGGCGGAGGCCTACTTCGTCAAGGCGGGCGACTATCTGCAGATCATCGATGTCGACGGGCGCCAATGCACCGACTTTCAGTGCTTTTCGGCGCGCAAGCTGGACAGGGGCCGCGATCATCCGCTCGACGTGACGACGACGCGCACGCTGATGGGTTCGAGCTATCCGATGCCCGGTCTGCACTCAAAATACTACGACCAGGACATGGAGCCGCTGGTCGAGGTTGTGCAGGACACTTGCGGCCGCCACGATGCATTCGCGCTCGCCTGCGCGGCCAAATATTACGACGACATCGGTTATCCCGGCCATCCCAACTGCTCGGAGAATTTCAACCGCGCGCTGGCCGACAAGGGTGTCACGCCTCGCGCCGGCTGGATGGCGATCAACTTCTTCTTCAACACGGCCATCGACGCGCATGGCGTCGTGGTGTCGGACGAGCCGTGGTCGCGGCCCGGCGACTATGTGCTACTCAAGGCGCTCACGGACATCGTCTGCGTCTCGTCCGCCTGCCCCGACGATACGACGCCGGCCAATGGCTGGAACCTGACCGACATCCATGTGCGAACCTATCCCGGCCAGCACAAATTCTCGCGAGCGATCGCCAGACGCATGACGCCCGATTCGGAACCGAAAATGACCCGCGAGACCGCCTTTCATTCGAGCTTTGCCAAGCACACCCGCAACTTCGTCGAGTACAAGGGCTATTGGCTCGCCAATTCCTTCGCCAAGCAAGGCCCGATCGATGAATACTGGGCCTGCCGGCAGGACGCCGTGATCATGGACCTGTCGCCGCTGCGCAAGTTCGAGGTCACCGGGCCGGACTCCGAGGCGCTGCTGCAATACACGCTGACCCGCGACATCAAGAAGCTCGGCGTCGGCCAGGTCGTCTATTCCGCCATGTGCTACGAGCATGGCGGCATGATCGACGACGGCACGCTGCTCAGGCTCGGCAAGGATAATTTCCGCTGGGTCGGCGGCGACGATCTATCCGGCCAATGGCTGCGGGAAACGGCGCAAAAACTCGGCCTCACCGTGCTGGTGCGCTCCTCGACCGACCAGATGCACAATGTTGCCGTGCAGGGACCGAAAAGCCGCGACGTCCTGCGGCAGATCATCTGGACCTCGCCGCTGCAGCCGTCGATCGACGAACTCGAATGGTTCCGTTTCGCCGTCGCCCGCATCGGCGGCGGCAACGGCATTCCGGTCGTTGTCTCGCGCACCGGTTACACCGGCGAGCTCGGCTACGAGATCTGGTGCCATCCGCGCGACGCCGAAAAGGTGTTCGACGCGATCTGGCAGGCCGGCCAACCGCACGGCCTGAAGCCGATGGGGCTGCAGGCGCTCGATATGGTGCGCATCGAGGCCGGGCTGATCTTTGCTGCTCACGAGTTTTCCGACCAGACGGATCCGTTCGAGGCCGGCATCGGCTTCACCGTACCGCTGAAGACCAAGAGCGACGATTTCATCGGCCGCGAGGCGCTGATCCGGCGCAAGGAAAACCCGCAGAAGAAGCTGGTCGGCCTCGACGTCGACGCCAATATCGCGGTCGGCCACGGCGACTGCGTGCATGTCGGCCGGGCCCAGATCGGCGTCGTCACCTCGGGCATGCGCTCGCCGGTGCTGAACAAGACCATCGCGTTGGCCAGGCTCGACGTCACGCATTCGGCGATCGGCACCGAGGTCGAAATCGGCAAGCTCGATGGTCACAGCAAGCGGCTGCCGGCGCGCGTCGTCGCCTTCGCCCATTACGACCCGCAAAAGACCAGGCCGCGCTCCTGATCGACGCTGTCTGGTTCTTCCCTTCTCCCACAACAAGGGGAGAAAGACCGCACCCGTTGGCAGCGCCAGCGAAGCTCGACTGTTTCACAAACGCAATGTGCACAGCGTCACAAACCACTTGACGTGAAAGCGCCTTGGGTCAATCTTCACTGCTAAGAAAAAAATACTACTGAGCGGAAAACGCCTGGGGCCGTTCAACGTGAGCGTCGATGACGCCTCGCGAGATTGCGGCTGTTGCCGATGGGGAACATCAAAAATGGGGAATCCACGTAAATGAGCACGATAGTCACCACCTTGGTGCCGCCTGCCGAAGGGCAGCTGCACCGGAACATCGATTGGCGCGGCGCCTTCTGGGTGGCAAGCGGCGTTCCGGCCCTTGTCTTGTTTTCGATCGGCGGCATCGCCGGCACCACCGGAACACTGGCCTTCCTGATCTGGGCCGTATCCATGGTCATGGGCTTCCTGCAGTCCTTCACCTATGCGGAGATCGCCGGGCTGTTCCCGAACAAATCCGGCGGCGCCTCGGTCTACGGCGCCACCGCGTGGCTGCGCTATTCGAAATTCATCGCGCCGCTTTCGGTGTGGTGCAACTGGTTCGCCTGGTCGCCGGTGCTGTCGCTCGGCTGCTCGATCGCCGCCGCCTATATCCTCAACGCACTGGCGCCGGTGCCGCTGTTCACCGACACGTCGCCGGAGGTCGCCGCCTATATCGCGGCCCATGCCGGAACCAGCGCCGCCGACGCCATCACCGCGGTCACCGCGGCGGCGACGCCGGCGATCCGTAACTGGACGCTCTACGGTCACACGCTTGGCCCGGTTTCCTTCACCTTCAACGCCACCTTCTTCATCGGCGCGGTGCTGATGCTGATCATCTTCTCGATCCAGCATCGCGGCATCCTGGGCACGGCCAACGTGCAGAAATATATCGGCCTGCTGGTCATCATCCCGATGCTGATCGTCGGCGTGGTGCCGATCGTCACCGGCCAGATCAACTGGGCAAACTTCTCGCCGCTGGTGCCGCTCGCGGCAGCCTATGCGCCGGAGCCCGGCGCGTGGAACATCGCCGGCTGGACGCTGGTGCTCGGCGGCATGTTCATCGCGGCGTGGTCGACCTACGGCTTCGAGACCGCGGTCTGCTACACCTCCGAGTTCAAAAACCCGGGCACCGATACCTTCAAGGCGATCTTCTATTCCGGCCTGTTGTGCATGCTGCTGTTCATCCTGGTGCCGTTCACCTTCCAGGGCGTGCTCGGCTTGAACGGCATGCTGGCGACGCCGATCGTCGACGGCTCCGGCGTTGCCGATGCGCTGGCCGGTATGGTCGGCGGCGGACAGCTGATCCACAGCCTGCTGGTGATGCTGATGATCCTGGCGCTGGTGCTCTGCATCATGACGGCGATGGCCGGCTCCTCGCGCACGCTCTATCAAGGCTCGGTCGACGGCTGGCTGCCGCGCTATCTCAGCCATGTCAACGAGCACGGCGCCCCGACGCGGGCGATGTGGACCGACCTGATCTTCAACCTGATCGTGCTGGCCATCGCCTCGGCCGACGCAACAAGCTTCTTCTTCATCCTCGCCGTGTCGAATTGCGGCTACATCATCTTCAACTTCCTTAACCTCAATGCCGGCTGGATCCACCGCATCGACAATGGCCACATCGCGCGGCCATGGAGGGCGCCGAGCTGGCTGCTCGGCCTCGGCGCCATCTTTGCCTACGTCAACGCGGTCTTCATGGGCGCCGGCGCCAAGGTCTGGAACCCGATGGCATTGTGGGCCGGGCTGATCACGGCAGCCTTGATCATCCCGGTGTTCTGCTTCCGGCACTACATCCAGGACAAGGGCAAATTCCCCGACCACATGCTGGCCGATCTCGGCATGAGCTCGTCCGACCTTGCGGTGAAAAAGGCGGGGATGCTGCCCTATCTGACGCTGGTCGCCGGCGTCGTGGTGATGCTGCTCGCCAACTGGCTGTTCGTCATCTGACGGCTGCGTTGAGGGATCGGGCACGCAAGGCGCGCTCGATTCCTGCATTTTGTTCTTGCTTTGTGCCGGCAGCTATGCTAATAATTTTGGTATGGTGCTGATTCGCCCCGAGACCCGCCGCTGAGGCGGGTTTTTCTTTTTAGGGGCTATTCGGCAGCGGTGCCGGCGCGGGAGCGACCGCCAAGCGCTGCACCGATATCCTCGAGGACCTGTCCGACGCGCGCCTGGATCGTCTCGGACGCAAGCACGCCGTCGATGAAATCCCTGTCCGAAGCGTAGATCGCGGTCGGCAGCGTAAAGGCCTCGAAGAAGCCGAACAGCGGTCTCAGCTGGTGCTCGATGATCAGCGCATGCCGGTCGCCGCCGCCGGTCGCCAGCAGCACCACCGGCTTGCCCCTGAGCGCCGTTGGGTCGACAAGATCGAAGAAGTGTTTGAACAGGCCGGTATAGCTGCCCTTGTAGGTGCGCGAGCCAACGACGAGCACGTCCGCCGCGACGACGCGCTTGAGGATATCGCCCGCTTGCGCATCCAGTTCACGCGCCCATTTGGCGCCACCGAGGCTGGGGCCGAGGTCGACGACGTCATGCGTGCTGGCGGCCAGGCCATATCTGCCGGCTACCTCGTTCACGATACGATCGACGAAGCCGCGCGTCTTGGACGGCCGGGTGAAATTGCCTGAGAAACCGACAACGGCCGGATTGGTCATGATGCAAAGCCCTCGCGATGATTTCGGGCTGCCAGCCCGCTGCTGACCCTATGGACATTCGGGCCGAACGAAAAGAACGGATGCTTGCCACGGTCTAAAATCATTACCGGTTCTAGCCAGCTTTGCGGATCGCTGCCGTCTCAGGTTGGAAGAACCGGTTTGGCGGCCGCTTCAGGCCAAGATTTTCGCGCAGGGTCGATCCTTCGTATTCGCTCCTGAAAATGCCGCGCCGCTGCAATTCGGGCACGATTTTCTCGACGAAATCATCCAATCCGGCGGGAAGATAGGGGAACATGACGTTGAACCCGTCCGAGCCTTCGGTGACCAGCCATTCCTCCATCTCGTCGGCGATGGTTTTCGAAGTGCCGACGAAGGCAAGACCGGAATAGCCGCCCAGCCGCTGCGCAAGCTGCCTGACGGTCAGGTTTTCCTTGCGCGCCAGTTCGATGACGCGCTCGCGGCCGCTCTTGCTGGCGTTGCTTTCCGGGATTTCGGGCAAGACTGAATCCGGATCGAACCGCGACGCGTCGTGGCCGAGCGCGATCGACAGCGAGGCGACGCCGCTCTCGTAGTAGACGAGGCTGTCGAGCTTGGCCCGCTTCGTCTGCGCCTCCTCGACGGTCTCGCCGACAATGACGAAGGCGCCGGGCAGGATCTTGATGTCGTCGCGCGACCGGCCAAGTTTTTGCGCACGTTTCTTGACGTCGGCAAAGAAGCGCTGCCCCGAGGCGAGATCGGCATGGGCGGCGAAGATCACCTCGGCCGTTTCCGCCGCGAGCTGCCGTCCGGCCTCCGACGCGCCGGCCTGCACGATGACCGGCCAGCCCTGCACCGGCCGCGCGATATTGAGCGGTCCCCGCACCGAAAGATATTCGCCCTTATGGTCGAGCACATGCAGCTTCGCCGGATCGAAATAGAGCCCGCTTTCGGCGTCGCGGATGAAGGCATCGTCGGCAAAACTGTCCCACAGGCCGGTGACGACATCGTAAAACTCCCGCGCCCGGCGATAGCGCTCGTCGTGCTCGACATGCTCGTCGAGGCCGAAATTCAGCGCGGCGTCGGGATTGGATGTGGTGACGATATTCCAGCCGGCGCGCCCGCCGCTGATATGGTCGAGAGAGGCGAAACGACGGGCGATGTGGTACGGCGCGTCGAACGTCGTCGAGGCGGTTGCGATCAGCCCGATACGATCGGTGACGGCGGCAAGCGCCGACAACAGCGTGAACGGCTCGAAGGACGTGACCGTGTGGCTGCGCCGCAGCGCCTCGATCGGCATGTTGAGCACGGCCAGGTGGTCGGCCATGAAGAAGGCGTCGAACTTTGCCGCTTCCAGCCTTTGCGCGAAGTGCTTGAGATGCGCGAAATTGAAGTTGGCGTCGGGATAGGCGCCCGGGTAGCGCCAGGCGCCGGTATGAAGGCTGACGGGCCGCATGAAAGCGCCAAGCCGCAATTGTCGATTTTCTGCCATGGAAAAATGCACCGATGACGACGAGCGTAACGCTCCAATTGCTCGAGCATGGGATGGCTTTGCGGCCATGGGAAGGAATTCTGTTTTGCAAAACCGGCGTCGGGGAGCATTTTTTGTGCGGGCGGCGGACCGATCAATCGATCTTGATGAACACGCCCTTGGTGTTAAGATATTCGGCGAGGTGCTCGGCGCCGCCCTCGCGGCCGTAGCCGCTCATCTTGTAGCCGCCGAAGGGCACGGCCGGATCGATGGCGTGATAGGTATTGACCCAGACCGAGCCGGCGCGGATCTTGCGCGACAGCTGGTGGGCGGTGGCGAGATTTTGGGTGAAGACCCCTGCAGCCAGGCCGTAAGGCGTGTTGTTGGCCCGCTCGACTGCCTCGTCCAGCGTATCGAACGGCAAGGCTGAAATTACCGGCCCGAAGATCTCCTCACGGGCGATCTTCATGTCGTCCGAGACGCCGGCAAAGACGGTCGGCGCGACGAAATTGCCGGCGCCAAGCGCGCCTTCCACAAGCCGGGTGCCTCCGGTGACGAGTTTCGCCCCTTCCGCGGTGCCGGCCTCGAGGTAACCGGTGACCCGTTGCAGCTGCTTTTCGGAGACGAGCGGACCGATCTCGGTCGCCGGGTCGATGCCGTCGCCGACCCTGAGACCCTTGGCGTATGCCGCGAGCCGCTCGACGAACTCGTCATGGACGGCGCGTTCGACGAAAAGGCGCGAACCGGCGATGCAGATCTGGCCGGAATTGGCGAACACCGACATCGCCGCCACCGGCACCGCCTTGTCGAGATCGGCATCGGCGCAGACGATGACCGGCGACTTGCCGCCGAGCTCCAGCGAGACGCGCTTGAGGTTGCCGGCCGAGGCCCGCACGATCGACCGACCGGTCGCCGTCGACCCGGTGAAGACGATCTTGTCGACGCCCATGTGCTCGGCGAGTGCGGCACCTGCCTCGGTGCCGGTGCCGGTGACGATGTTGACGACGCCTTCCGGGACGCCGGCCTCGTTCATGATGTCGGCGATCAAAAGCGGCGTCAGCGGCGCCTCTTCCGATGGTTTCAGCACGATGGTGCAGCCGGTCGCCAGCGCCGGGCCGATCTTCCAGATCGACGCCGCCGTTGGCGCGTTCCAGGGAATGATGGCGCCGACGACGCCGACCGGCTCCTTGCGGGTGAAAGAGACGATTTCGCCGGGCAGCGAGTTGTCGATCGTCTCGCCGTGCAGCGCCGTCGCCATGCCGGCATAGTAGCGCAGCATGCCGATGACCCGGTTGCGATTGGCGCGGGTGCGTATGATCGGCATGCCCATGTCGGTGGTGTCGGAGCGGCTGATCTCTTCCCAGTGCTTTTCGAAGAGGTCGGCGATCCTCAGCAGCAGCACCTGGCGCTCATAAGGCTTGAACCGGCTCCACGGGCCCTCGAACGCCTTGCGCGCAGCAGTCACCGCCAAGTCGATGTCCTGGCGGTCGGCGCGCGGCACCGTGGCGATGACCGCGCCGGTGGCGGGATTGCGGCTCTCCGTGGTCCGGCCGGAGCGGGCATCGACCCAGCCGTCGCCGATGAGCATCCGGCGATGGCGCCCGTCGATCGGCAGCCGCAGCGGTGCCTTTGTCTGAGCCATGGTCATGACGGTCCTCCTCCGGCGCCTACGCCTGGTGGGCGGATTAAACCGCCGGAGGTCACATTTGCCAACAGCTCTATTCGGCCGCCAGGGCCAGTTGCGGCCTTTCGCTTTCTTCTGCCACCTTGGCCGCCTCTTCCGTTGCCACCACCTTCTTGGGCTCCCTGCCGAAGAACAGCGCATAGGCTGCCGGCAGGACAAGGATGGTCAGCACCGTGGCGACGAGAATGCCGCCCATCATGGCGTAGGCGAGCGGCCCCCAGAAGACGCCGCGCGAGATCGGGATCAGCGCCAGCACCGCCGTCAGCGCCGTCAGCACGATCGGCCGGAAGCGGCGCACCGCCGAGCCGATGATGGCCTCGGAACGCTCCACGCCGGCGGCGATGTCCTGGTCGATCTGATCGACCAGGATGATCGAGTTGCGCATGATGATGCCGAGCAGGGCGATGACACCGAGGATGGCGACGAAGCCGAACGGGGCGCCGCTGATCAAAAGTGCCGCCGCCGCGCCGATGATGCCGAGCGGACCGGTGGCCAGCACCAGCATGGCCTTGCCGAAATGCTGCAGCTGGATCATCAGCAGCACGACGATGACGGCCAGCATGATCGGCGCTTTCGCCGCAATCGAGGCCTGGCTTTCGGCCGCATCCTCGGCGCCGCCCTGGATCTCGATCTTGTAGCCGGGTGCGAGGCTGGCGCGCAGGCCCTGCATCTCGCTGTACATTTTCATGGCGACATCGTTCGGCTGCACGCCGTCCGGCAGCGTGGCGCGTACGCTGATGGTCGGCAAGCGGTCGCGCCGCCATTCGACGCCTTGCTCCAGCACCGGGACCACCTTGGCGACCTGCGACAGGGGCACGGAGCCGCCGAAATCGGTCGGGATGTAGACGGAGTCGACCGCCGACAGCAGGTGACGGCTTGCCTCCGGCTCACGGGCGACGATCGAAACCGTCTCCTCGCCGTCGCGGAAGTCATCGAGCGGCGCTCCCGACATGGCCGCCTGCAGCGTCTGGCGGATGCGCTGCGAGGTGACGCCGAGCGCACGGGCGCGATCCTGGTCGATCACCAGCTTCATCGTCGGCACCGGCTCCAGCCAGTCGTCGTGGATGGCGCCGAGCAGCAGATTTGCCTGGAACTTCGCCTTCACCTCGTCGGCGATGCGGCGCACCTCCTGGCGATCCGGACCCATGACGCGCATCTGCACCGGCCAGCCGGTCGGCGGACCAAGGAACAGGCGGTCGACCTTGGCGCGGATCGATGGGAAATCATTGGCCAGGATGGTGCGCAGCTTGACAATCAGCCGCTCGCGGGCCGGTTCGTCATTGGCCATCACCAGAAGCTGGGCGAAGTTCGGATTGCGAAGCTGCTGGTCGAGCGGCAGGAAGAAGCGCGGCGCGCCTTCGCCGACATAGGTGGCGATGAAGCGCTTGTCCTTGTCGTCCATCATCCTGGCTTCGAGCGCCTTGGCCTGGGTCTCGACTTCCTTGATGCTGGTGCCTTCCGGCAGCCAGAGGTCGACAAGGATTTCCGGGCGCGACGATTGCGGGAAGAAATTCTGCGGGATGAACTGGAACGCCCACAGGCTGGTGGCAAACGTCATCAGCGTCATCACCAGGACAATGATGCGGTGGCGCACCGCCCATGCAACGGTCGAGCGAAGACGGCGGTAGAAGCGCGTGTCGAAGACATCGTGATGGTTGCCGGCGTGCTTGCGCTGCTTCAGGATCATGTGGCCGAGCCACGGCGTGAAATAGACCGCCGCGAACCAGGACACGACCAGCGCGATGCCGACGACGTAAAACAGGGTCCGCACATATTCGCCGGCCGTCGAGGCCGCGAAACCGACGGGGATGAAGCCGGCCGTGGTGATCAGCGTGCCGGTCAGCATCGGGAAGGCGGTCGAGGAATAGGCGAAGCTCGCCGCCTCGACCTTGACCAAGCCTTCCTCGAGCTTTCGCTCCATCATTTCGACGACGATCATCGCGTCGTCGACCAAGAGGCCAAGGGCGATGATCAGCGCGCCGAGCGAAATGCGCTGCAGGTCGATGCCGAGCTCGTACATGATGGCGAACGTGGCGGCCAGGACCAGCGGAATGACGATCGCGATCACCAGGCCCGAGCGCCAGCCGATCGACAGGAACGATACGAAAAGCACGATCAGCAGCGCTTCGCCGAGCGCTTCCATGAACTCGCTCACAGCCTCCTTCACGACATGCGGCTGGTCGGAAATCTGATCGACCGAAACGCCATAGGGCAGCGCCTCTTCGAAGCGCTTATAGGTCGCTTCGACGTCCTTGCCGACGTCGGTGACGTTGAAGCCCTTGGCCATGACGACGCCGAGCTGGACGCTGTCGTGACCGTTGAAACGGTATTTGCGCTGGTACGGATCCTCGAGGCCGGAGGTCACGGTGGCGATGTCGCCGAGGCGCGTCACCTGGTTGCCGGCGCGCAGGCGAAGCTCGCGGATGTCGGCCGCCCTGGTAACATCGCCCTCGACCGAAATGCGCACCGAACGCTGGCCGGTGTCGACCGAACCTGCCGGGTCGACATTGTTCTGGCCTTGGATCGCATTCTGCAGGTCGGTCAACGTCAGGCCGCGTTCGGCAAGCACCTTGGATGAAACGTCGATGTAGAGCTTTTCCGGCTGGTCGCCGATGATCACGGCCTTCTCGACACCGGGCGTCGTCAGCAGCATGTCGCGCGCCTGGATGGCGAATTTCTTCAGCTCGGGATAGCTGTAGCCGTCGCCGCTGATCGAATGCAGGGTGATGAACGTGTCGCCGAATTCGTCATTGAAGTAGGGCCCGAGCAGCCCTTGCGGCAGCTCATTGGCGATATCGCCGACCTTCTTGCGCACCTGATAGAAAGCATCGGCGACCTGCGCCGGATTGGTGTCGCCCTTGACCTGCAAGGTGATGATGGCGCTGCCGGCGCGGGTGTAGGAGCGGACGAAATCGAGGTGCGGCGTTTCCTGCAGCTTGCGCTCGATCTTGTTGACGACCTGGTCCTCCATCTCCTTGATCGAGGAGCCTGGCCAGATCGCCTGGACGACCATGACGCGGAAGGTGAAATCGGGGTCTTCCTTCTGGCCCATGCGCATCAGGCCGAGTGCACCGGCGACGATGATCAGCCCGAACAGGAAGCGGGCAATGCTCGGATGGCCGATTGCCCAGCGCGAAAGATTGAAAGACCGCTTTTCATTGGTGTCGATGGTCATCGGCGTCAGTCCGTTTCAATTTGATCAACAGAGCACGCGCTTTCGCATGCCCAAGGAACTTCCGATGTGGGCTTCCGGGCGGCGTGGCTTTCCGAGTTGAGAGATCTACATCGCGGTGGGACGCGAGGATCGACGTGGGGGTTACATCGACCTGAGATCTCGAAAATCGGGGGCGCCTGCCGCCCGGAAACCGTGAATTGCCTGGCCGTCAGCGCAAGCGCCTTGCAGCGTCATCGGCCGACGCCGACTGTTGCGCCGCATCACCGGTCAGCTTGACTTTCAGATTCTCGGTCATGAACTGCGTGCCGGCGGCGACGACGACGTCACCCGGCTTCAGCCCATCGGCGACACTGACGCCGTCGGGGGTGAAGGCGGCGACCTTGACCGGATGCGCATGGACGGTCCCGCCGTTGCGGTCGACTGTCCAGACGATCGATTGGCTGTCCTTCTGCGCCAACGCAGCCAGCGGGATCGACACCAGCTGCTGCCGGTTGTCCACCGCGGCTTCGATGGAGGCGGTCATGCCTAGCAGCACGCGAGGATCGTTGGGCAGGCTGACGCGAACGGCAAAGGTGCGCGACTGCGGATCGGCGCTGCCGGCGACTTCGCGGACCTTGCCGTCGAGCGTCAGCGCCTCATCGGACCAGAAGCCAGCCTTGACGGTCTTGCCCGGCTTGAATTCGGCAATATCGGTTTCCGGAACAGCGATCAGGACTTCCTTCTCGCCGTCGATGGCAACGGTCACCACCGGCGTGCCGGAGCCGACAACCTGGCCGACATCGGCGGCAACTGATGTGACGATGCCGTTCTTGTCCGCCTTGAGATCGGTATAGCGGACCTGGTTCTGTGCCTGGGCAAGCTGCGAGCGGGCGGAGTCTCGCGTGGCGACCGCCTGATTATAGGCGAGCGTCGCCTGCTCGAGCTGCGACTTCGGGGCGAAATTCTTGGCGTAGAGCTGTTCGGCCCGCTTGCGCGTAAGCTCGACTGTCTCGACCTGACGGTCGGCAGCATCGAGGCTGGCCTGAGAGCTTCTCACCGAGAGCTCGTAGTCGGTGGGATCGACGCGGGCGAGAACGTCACCCGGCTTGACGCGGTCACCGATGTCGACAAGGCGCTCGGTGATCTTGCCGTTGATGCGAAAGCCGAGATTCATCTCGGTGCGGGCACGCACCGATCCGGAATAGGAAAGCTGACGGGTATCGCTCGCCTTGGCGATCTCGACCACCTTGACCGGGCGGATGATCTCGGTGACCTCGGCTTTCTCCTGCGAGCAGCCGGCGAGGCCGAGAGCGGCAACGACAATCAGTGCCAGGCCGGCGGCCGGTCGCCTGTAGGTGATGGACTTGGACAAAGACACTTTTCGTACTCCCGAATTGTGGAGATGAATTGCCGACATCACCGCCCGACGGGCGGCAATGGTCATTTCTTCAAGGCTCTGATGGCAAACTCGGTAAGCTCGTCCGGCGTCGCCCGGTTCTTCTTGGCGAGGCACTGGGCCATCATCTGTGGATGAGAGAGGCTGATAATGGCAGCACCGAAACACCGGGAAGCGACTACCGGATCCTGATCGACGAACTCGCCGGTGGCGATGCCCTCGCGGATCACGTCAGCGACCAGGTCGTGGATGCGGTCGATGTGCTTTTCGATGACATGCCAGTCGCGCTCGATGGCGACGATGACCATCTCGTGCACCTTCTCCTGGTCGATCATGGTTTCCAGCGTCCACTGATAGTGCGTATGCACGTAGCGGCGGAGCTTTTCGCTGGCGGTGCCGGAACCATGGCAGGCTTCGTAGCTCAACCGGTAGCAGGTCTCGAGCATACGGCCGCAAACCGCCTGATGGATTTCCACCTTGGAGGCGAAGAAGCGGTAGATGTTGGCAGTCGACATGCCGAGTTCGCGCGCAATGTCGGCGACGTTGGTCTTGCCGTAGCCGTAGTGGCGGAACAATCGCTCCGCGCAATCCAGGATGCGCGTGACATTTTCCTGGCGGGCGGAATCGGCGGTGGTGTCTAGGGTTTCAAGCATCTCGTTGGCCAAATTTACGACTGACGAATTTAGAATTTCGTCACTCGTAAATTGAAAACCATCACCTGTCAAGGCACGATTTTGGCTACTAGTGACAGATGGTGACATCCCCCGACGGAGTTGGCCCACGAAACGCATGTGGTTTCCGCCGGGCGCGCCTGCAACGCCGCCCCGTGTTTTTTTGCGAAGGATCTTGAAAAGATGCTTTCCGAAATCGGTTCCGTTTTCGGATCAGGCCCTAAGGCTGCTTTGCCATCTCCCGCAGCCGGAACTTCTGGATCTTGCCCGTCGAAGTCTTCGGGATTTCCGCGAAGATCACCGCTTTCGGCACCTTGAAGCGGGCGAGCAGCGCGCGGCAGTGCTCGACTACCTCCGCCTCGGTCGCCGCCTTGCCCGGCTTCAGCTCGACATAGGCGACTGGCACCTCGCCCCATTTGTCGTCGTACCTAGCGACAACGCCGCAGGAGCCGACTGCGGGATGCTTGTACAGCGCCTCCTCGACCTCGATCGAGGAGATGTTTTCGCCGCCGGAGATGATGATGTCCTTGGAACGGTCCTTGAGCTGGATGTAGCCGTCCGGATGTATGACGCCGAGGTCGCCCGAATGGAACCAGCCGCCGGCAAAGGCCTCGTCGCTCGCCTTGCGGTTCTTGAGATAGCCTTTCATGACGATGTTGCCGCGGAACATCACCTCGCCGATGGTCTCGCCGTCGGCCGGCGTCTCTTGCATCGTCTGCGGGTCCATCACAGTCAGGCCTTCGAGCGCGGCGTAGCGCACGCCTTGCCTGGCCTTCTTCGCCGCCCTCGCCCCTTTCTCCAGCCGGTCCCACTCGCCGTGCCATTCGTTGACGACGGCCGGGCCATAGGTTTCGGTCAGGCCGTAGAGATGGGTGACGGCAAAGCCCGCATCGGCCATGCCCGACAGCACCGCCTCAGGCGGCGGCGCTGCGGCGGTGTTGAAGGTGACGGTCTGCGGGAATTGCCGCTTGTCCTCGTCCAAGGCGTTGATCAGCACCGACATGACGATGGGTGCACCGCACAGATGGGTGACGCCGTGATCGGCGATGGCGTCGTAGATCGGCTTCGGCCGCACCCAGCGCAGGCAGACATGCGTGCCGGCCTGCACGGCAAGCGTCCAGGGAAAGCACCAGCCGTTGCAGTGGAACATCGGCAGCGTCCACAGATAGACCGGGTGCTTGCCCATCCCGGCATGGATGGTGTTGGCATAGGCCATCAGTGCCGCGCCGCGGTGGTGACAGACGACGCCCTTCGGATTGCCTGTCGTGCCGGAGGTGTAGTTGAGCGAAATGGCATCCCATTCATCGTCCGGCATCGACCAGGCGAAATCCTCGTCGCCGTCGGCGACAAACGCCTCGTAGTCCAGCGTGCCGATCCGCTCGCCCTTGGCATAGGGCGCATCGGCGGCATAGTCGGGATCGTCGTAATCGATCAGCAGCGGCCTGACCTTGGCCAGCGTCAGCGCTTGCCGAACCACGCCGGCGAATTCGCGGTCGACGATCAGCACCTTGCTTTCGGCGTGATCGAGCTGGAAGGCAATGACGGCGGCGTCGAGGCGGGTGTTGAGCGAATGCAGCACCGCCCTGGTCATCGGCACGCCGAAATGCGCTTCCAGCATCGGCGGTGTGTTGGACAGCATGACGGTGACGGTGTCGCCCTTGCCGATACCGCGCTTCGCCAGCGCCGAGGCAAGCCTCAGCGAGCGCTTCCAGAAATCGCGATAGGTCGTGCGTTGGCGGCCATGGATGATGGCGGTCTGGTCGGGAAAGGTTTTTGCCGCCCGCTCAAAATAGGTGAGCGGCGTCAGCGGCTGGTGGTTGGCCGGATTCCTGTCGAGATCCTGTTCGTAGGGATTGCCCATCCCGTCCTCCGCAATGTCTGGTCGAGCCTTCTTACCACCAGATCCTGAGCGCGTACTGGATTCGTGCACCGCCATCAGACACTTCGCCCATTACTTGGGACGCCCCTCCCCGCCCTCACCCTCCGGCCACAAAGCGTCGATGTCCCGATGCCCTTCCACGATATTCGCCACTTCGAAAAAGTCGCCATTATAGCGGAAGAAAATCACGTATCCCCTGAAAGCGAAACTTCGGACGTCCGGCCGGAGTTCGGGACGAGCACGACCAATCGTCGCCGGCAAGCTCGCCAGATCACGGCATTTCTGGCGCAGAGCATCCACAAAACGCCCGCCAATCAATAGGCTGCCGCTTTCACGAGTGAGGTATTCAAGGATATTGACCAAATCTGCTTGTGCCGACGGCAACATGCGCAGCCGTGGCACTCCTAAAAGCCTTCCCTTGCGAGTTGCTTGGCCTTGGCTTCCAAGGCGGCGTCAATATCCTGCTCGGTGGCTTCGCCGCCTTCAGCAAACGACTTGTCCACCATGGCACGGAGCGCCTTCAGCTTTTCCTCGCGCTCTTCGACAAGGCGCAGGCCCTCGCGCACGACTTCGCTGGCAGAACCGTAGCGGCCGCGCTTGACGATGTTGGAAACAAAGGTTTCCCAACGCTCTCCCAATGATACGTTCATTGTCGGACCTCCTGATTGGTTTATTGTACCGAGATAACAGCAAATGCGCAATTACTGACATCCAGAATGCCAGGTGTCGGATCAGGTGCGCAGTCTAAGGTTTGACTTTTGTCGAGAGCCGTGAATAATGTCAGCGAGGAGATGGCATGGCGATCCGACCGGCAGAACAGCTTATCCACAAGGCCGCCTGGCTTTACTATGCACACGGCCTGCGCCAGGACCAGGTGGCCAGCCAGCTCAAGATTTCCCGTGCCTCGGTGGCGATGTATCTGCGCAAGGCGCGCGAGACCGGCATCGTCAACATCTCGACCTCGACCCAGCTTTTCACCGACGACGTGCTGGCGCGCAAGCTGGAAGACGCGCTGAAGCTCGACGCGGTCTGGATCGCGCCGGAAAACGGCTATGTCGCCGACCCCTCGACCGACATCGCGGTGCTGGCGGCAAGCGTCTTTCTCGAGCTGGTCAGGAAGGGCGACCGTATCGGCGTCGCCTGGGGGCGGACCATCTACACCATCGCCGACATCATGTCCTATGCCGATCTGCAGGACGTCACCGTGGTGCAGCTCTGCGGCAATCTGGGCGCCCCCTATTCGTACCGGCCGGACCAGTGCACCATGGAAATCGCGCGCCGGCTCAACGCCAAGGGGCTGAATTTCTACGCGCCGCTGGTGCTGACGACGGAAGAACTGGCACGCGGCCTGCGCGCCGAGCCGGTGATCCGCGAGCAATTGTCGGGCATCGGTGAGTGCGACCTGGCGCTGTATTCGGTCGGCTCGGTGGACACCGACAGCCATCTGGTCAAATGCGGCGCGCTGACCGAGAGCGAAATGGCTGCATTGCGCAAGGCGGGTGCGGCCGGCGTCATCGCCGGGCAGATCATCGACGCCCGAGGCCAGGCGCTCGACTGCAGCTACAACCGCCGGCTGATTTCGGCAGAGCTGTCATCGCTGCGCAGTATCGAAAAGCGCCTTGTGGTGGTGCAGGAGGACAGCAAGTTCGAACCGCTCGTCGCGGCGATCGCCGGCGGGCTCTGCACCCATCTGGTCGTAGGCGCGCGCATGGCGCGACGGCTGCTCGACCATGCCGGAGCAGCAGCAAAAGAGGTCGCCTGATACCTAGAGCCGCCGACGCATTGTCATCAAGGCGTCGCGGTATTCCTGTTCACAATAAAAGAGAAATCGGACGAAGCTGACATGAAGAACCTGTGGAATGACGGCGAGGCGGAGAAGCTGGTCGCCGACTATGCAAAGAAGGGTGTGGCCCGCGACCTGGCGCTGCGCGTCTATACGACCAGGCTGCTGGGCGGCGAGCCGCGGCTCGTCCTCCATGGCGGCGGCAACACATCGTGCAAGACCAAGGCCACCGACCTTGTCGGCGACGAATGGGACGTGCTCTGCGTCAAGGGCAGCGGCTGGGACATGGGCGTCATCGAGCCGCAGGGCCTGCCGGCGGTCAAGCTCGGCGCGCTGTTGAAGGCGCGGTCGCTCAAGAAGCTCTCCGACGAGGACATGGTCGCGCTGCAGCGGGCGAACCTCATCGATCCGTCCTCGCCCAACCCTTCGGTCGAGACGCTGCTGCACGCCTTCCTGCCGCACAAATTCGTCGACCACACCCATTCGACGGCGATCCTGGCCATCGTCGACCAGGAGGACAGCGAGGCGCTGAGCCGGAAGGTGTTCGGCGAGAAAATGGGATTCGTGCCTTACATCATGCCGGGCTTCGATCTGGCCAAGGCGGCCGCCGATGTATTCGACGCCGATCCGACGGTCGAAGGCCTGATCCTCGACAAGCACGGCATCTTCACCTTCGGCGACGATGCCAGGCAGGCCTATGACCGGATGATCCATTATGTGAACGTCGCCGAGGATTTCATCGCTGGGAACGGCAAGCCGCGCACCGAAAAGGTGGCACTGCCGGCCAGGCTGGCGAAGCCCGCGGAGATTGCGCCGATGCTGCGCGGCGCAGTGGCGGTGGCACGCGGCGAAGGCCGCTTCGACCGGATGATCAGCGATTTCCGCACCTCGGATGCGATCGTGGATTTCATCAATTCGGCAAAAATTGCCGACTATGCCGGCCGCGGTGTGTCGACACCCGACCTGTCGATCCGCATCAAGACCGGACCGATGGCATTGCCGGCGCCCGACGCGGACAAGGTCGGCGACTACAAATCCGTCATCCGCCAGCATGTCGAGAAATTCGCCAAGGACTATCGCGCCTATTTCGAAACCAATGATGCGCTCGACGACGTGAAGCGCACCATGCTCGACCCGATGCCGCGGCTGACGCTGGTGCCCGGCCTCGGCATGTTCGGCCACGGCCGCACGCTGAAGGATGCGAAGATCGCCTCCGACGTCGGCGAAATGTGGATCGAGGCGGTACGCGGCGCCGAAGCCGTCGGCGATTTCCGCCCGCTCTCCAAAGCCGACCTGTTCCCGCTCGAATACTGGTCGCTGGAACAGGCCAAGCTCGCCGCCAACAAGCCGAAGCCGCTGACCGGCCAGGTGATGCTGGTCACCGGCGGCGCCGGCGCGATCGGTGCTGCCACCGCAAAGCTGTTCGCCGACAACGGTGCCCATGCCGTCGTCGTCGATCTCGATGCGTCAAGGGCTGCCGAGGCGGCAAAAAAAGCCGGCAACGGTTCGATCGGCATTGGCGCCGACATCACCGAACCGGTGCAGATGCGCGCCGCCTTCGACAAAGCGGTCGAGGTCTACGGCGGCCTCGACATTCTTGTCTCCAATGCCGGTGCTGCCTGGGAGGGCCGGATCGGCGAGCTCGACGACGCCACCTTGCGCAAGAGTTTCGAACTCAATTTCTTCGCCCACCAGTCGGCGGCGCAGAATGCCGTGCGCATCATGCTGGAACAGGGCACCGGCGGCGTGCTGTTGTTCAATACCTCCAAGCAGGCGGTCAATCCGGGGCCGAAGTTCGGCGCCTATGGCATTCCCAAGGCGGCAACGCTGTTTTTGTCCAGGCAATATGCCCTCGACTACGGTGCCCATGGCATCCGCTCCAATGCCGTCAACGCCGACCGCATCCGTTCGGGGCTGTTGACCGACGCCATGATCGCCAGCCGCTCGGGCGCGCGCGGCGTGTCGGAGAAGGAGTACATGTCGGGCAACCTGCTCGGGCAGGAAGTGACGGCAGAAGACGTCGCCCAGGCCTTTCTGCATCAAGCGCTGGCCGAGCGGACCACCGCCGATGTGACGACGGTCGACGGCGGCAACATCGCGGCTGCGTTGAGATAGCCCCTGATCGGGATCACTCTTGCGAAGTTGGTATTTTGTAGCTACATTGTGGCTCAGACCTCAAGGAGTCACAACATGGCAACGGATACCGTGGTCCGCGCTCGGATCGATACGGCGACAAAGGATCAGGCAACGGAGGCCTTGGCGGCAATGGGATTGTCCGTTTCCGACGCCATTCGCCTGCTGCTGGTCCGCGTCGCCGCCGACAAGGAATTTCCCTTCCCGGTGAAAGTGCCGAACGCAACGACTCGAAAGGCCATGACCGAATTGGAACGTGGCAAGGGCAAGCCTTTCGCCTCGGCCGATGAGTTGTTCAAGGATTTGGGAATGTGACGTGCTGACGCCCGTTCGCTCTGGGCAATTCCGTCGCGACGTGAAACGTGCGGAGAAGCGGGGCAAAGATCTTGGCAAGTTGCGCGAACTGCTAGGCCTCCTGCTCGCCGGAGATGAGCTACCGGCGAGCTATAAGGACCACTCGCTGAAAGGCGATTGGAAAGGCTTTCGTGACGCTCACATAGAACCGGACTGGCTCTTGATCTACCGAGTTGCCGGCGATGAACTCCAGCTAGCTCGCACCGGCTCCCATTCCGATCTGTTCAACGAATAGCCGAGACAGGTGCGCATTTGAGAATTTTGCTAAAGTAGTTCTCGGATGCCTTCCCAAGCCTTTCGGCCCAGCTTTGAATCGGCCTCGTCATTGCCTCCGTGTGCATGCAAAGTCGAGCGTGGTGTGTTCTCGCCTGGCAAGAGAATGCGGTGACCGGCATCCGGCGACGAAATGAGATGCGTGACCTTGCCTGCTTCGCCGCGCCGCCCAACAATATCTCGGGCGAACGATAGGGAAGGCCACAGTGCATCGCCGCCACCGGCGACGAGCAGAAGCTCGGCCGATGCGGTCTCAACAGGGATGGTCGCCGCATTCGCTTCCCGCTTGAACGTTTTCAAACAACTTTCGAAAAGCCCCCTATAGGACACCTGGCCATCGACATACTCTGGTGTCCAATCTGGATCTGTCGGCACAAACGGCAGCGCGATGCCGTCGAGCGACCATGAGGATCGTTCAGGCCAGCTGACACCATCGCGGCCCGCACCGACATTTCCCCAAACTACGGATGACGGGCTAATCGCGACCACCGCATCAATTCGCTGGTCATGGACGGCGGCAAGCAATGACGCCTCGGCACCCTTAGACGTGCCCACATAGACGATACGACGGCATCCTGTTTCAATGAGATAATCGGTTGCCGCAAAGAACGTTTCCAGGGGAATCTCACATATTCCGGGAACCTGGCCTTCACCGCCAAACCACTGCAGAGCCAAGGCCGATGCACCCGCATTTGCAAAGAGCCGCGCGCGACCGACGTCAACACGGCCGCTCGATCCACCCAACACCACAACGCCCGTGGTGGCCTTCAAGCATCGAAAACATGTTCCGGCGACGGCGCCGGTAAGACTTTCCTCTACCGCCCGCATCTCCATGTACCCGTCAATCCTGGGTTTCGATTGTCCAATCGGCCCGCAAAGCCGGCGGCTGCGACAATTGCAATTCGGCGGTCCGGCACGCCAGACATCTTCGACAAAAAGGCCGCCTGCAACAAGCTGCTGCAGACGGCTATTGTTTTGCTCGTGCCGAAAGTCACTTCGCGTTCGGGTTCGGCATCCAGGTCGGCATCGCGACATCGGCATGGGCGAATTGCGGCAGCTTGGCCGAGAGGTCCTCCATGTTCTTGATGTCCTTGTCGAGCAGATCCTTCTGGGTGATCAGCGTCGGCGGCACGATGACGTTGTGGCCGGGATCCTCGCCGGCCAAGAGCTGCGCCAGCGCACGCACCGAGACCTGGCCGACGACGGCCGGGTTGGTGGCGGCGGTTGCCGCCCAGGCGCTGTCCGGCTCGCGCATCGCGGCGATATCCGAGGTCGAGATGTCGGCCGAATAGATCTTGATGTCCTTGTTCAGCCCGGCCTCGTCGACCGCGATCTTCACGCCCTTGGCGAATTCGTCATAGGGCGCGAACATCACCTTGATGTCGGGATGGGCCGATAGCACCGAACGGGCCTGGTTGGCGACCGAATTGGCGATCGGATTGTCGAGCGTGCCGAACATGGCGGCTTCGTTGATGCCCGAATATTTCTTCTTGAATTCGACCCAGGTCTCGTTGCGGCGGTCGAGCGGCGCGATGCCGGCGACATAGACATAGCCGGCCTTCCAGCTCTCGCCATTGTCCTTGACCGCCTGTTCGAGCGCCAGGCGCGCGAGGTCGCGGTCGGACTGTTCGATCTGCGGGATCTTGGGGTTTTCGACATTGACGTCGAAGGCGACAACCTTGATGCCGGCGTCGACCGCACGCTGGGCGGCGTCCTTCATCGATTCCGTCAGTCCGTGCTGGATGATGATGCCCTGGACGCCGAGCGCGATAGCCTGGTCGACCATGTCCGCCTGAAGCGCCGCGTCCTGGCGGCTATCGAGCACGCGCAGGTCGACACCGAGCGCCTTGGCCTGCGCCTCGACGCCGGAAAGGTAGGCCTGGAAGAAGTCGCCGGTCGAGAGATAGCGGACCAGCGCTATCTTGACGGCACCCGGCTTGTCGAACGGCGCCGGCCTGTCCTGCGCTATTGCCGGCATCTGCATCAGCAATGTTGCGCCGGCAAGCCCGAGCGCTGCCTTCCCCAAAAGCCTTCTTGTGATGTTCACGTCGTTTCCTCCACTTGTTGAACCCAAAATATGACCCGGTCGAACCCTATCTCCTGCCCCTGCCGGAAAGGGCGAAGGTAAAGACAAGGGCGACCACGAGAACCACGCCCTTGACGAAATCCTGCGTGTAGTAAGGCGCGTTCATCATCGTCAGGCCTTGCAGCAGCACGCCGACAAACACCGCGCCGACAGCCGTGCCGAAGGCGTTCGGCTTGGCGGCGCCGAGAACCGCGTAACCGATGAGTGCCGCAGCCACCGCGTCGAGCAACAGATTATTACCCGAGGCGATGTCGCCGCGTCCAAGCCGGGCAGCGAGCAAAATGCCGCCGATCGAGGCAAAAACTCCCGAAATAACGTAGGCCCAGATTTTGTATGCCTTGACAGGCGCGCCGGCGAGTTCTGCGGCGCGTTCGTTGCTGCCGACCGCATACATCATGCGCCCGAAACGCGTGTATTCGAGAAAAAACCAGATCAGCACCGCCAGCACGAGCAGAACGACGACCGACACCGGAATGAGGTTCGGGATGAAGAAATCGAAGCGATGGCGGCCAAGCGCCAGGAACGCGGCGCCGAAGCTGCCGTTGGCGACCGAGCCGTCGGGCATGGTCATGCCGGTGGCGATCGAACGGCCTTCGGTCGGGATGCGCTGCAGGCCGACAAGCAGGAACATCATGCCGAGCGTCGCCAAAAGGTCCGGAACCCGCATATAGACGATCAGCCAGCCATTGATCAGGCCGACGACGGCGCCGATCACAAGACAGACGACGACCGCCACGACGGCGTTCTGCCCCAGCACCACCATGACATAGGCAGCTGCCATCATGGCGCTGGTGGCGACAGAGCCGATCGACAGGTCGAAGCCGCCGACGACCAGCGTGGCGGTGACGCCGAGCGCCAGAACGCCGGTGATGGCGACCGACTGGAAGATGAAGACAGCACTTTGCGGCGAGACGAAACCATCGGCAGCGACGGCGAAATAGGCGATCAGCCCGAACAACAGAACGATGAAGCCGTAGCGAATAGCATTGTCGCGCAGGATCATTCAGCGCTCCCGCACGCCGGCACCGTCTTTATCCAACCCGAATTCATGCCCTCTCCATTCCAATTCTCATCGTCATCCCGCCGTCAGGCTGCGCTGTGCAACGGCCCGCCCGCCACTTCGGCCAGCAGACGCTCGAGATCGACATCGGTATTGCGGTGCTCGCCGACGATCGTCTGCTCCGACATCACCAGGATGCGATCGGCCGTCTCCAGGGCTTCGTCGAGTTCGGTGACGAACAGCAGCGTCGCACGGCCGTGGGCGCTGGCCCGCAGCTTGGCGGCGATGTCGCGCCTAGCCGAAATGTCGACGCCCTGAAAGGGCTCGTCGAGGATGAAAAGCCTTGCCGCCTGCGACATCCAGCGGGCGACCATCACCTTCTGCTGATTGCCGCCGGAAAGCGACGCCATCTCGTCCCTCTCCGAGCGGCAGACGATGCCGAGCTCCTGGATCTGCTGGCGGGCAATGGCGCGTTCGATACGGCGTTTGAGAACACCGAGACGCGACATGCGGCTGTGGAACGGCAGGCTGATATTCTCCTGGATGTTGAAGTCGCCGACGATGCCGTTTTCGCCTCGGTCCTTGGCGACGAGAAACACACCGGCGGCAATCGCTTCGCCGGTCGATGCCGGAGCATAGGGTTTCCCGTTCAGCACCATGGTCCCGGCCAGCGGCTGGCGCAGGCCGAACAGCGTCTCGGCGAGCACGGTCTTGCCGACACCGACAAGGCCGGTGATGGCAACGACCTCGCCATCGCCGAGGGTCAGCGAGATCGGCCTGGCGCCTTCAGCAATCCGCAGCGCGTCGGCAGTGAAAATTGCTTTGGCCGAATTCCTGGCGACGATCCGCTCGAGCTGGATCTTGCGGCCGAGCATGGCGTTGACCGCACCTTCGTAATCCAGCGGCTTCTTGTCGAAGATACCTGAGATAACCCCATCGCGCATCGAAATGATGCGATCGGCAAGCCGTCTGATATCCGACATACGGTGCGAGATGTAGAGGATGGCCACGCCTTGCTGGCGAAGCCGGTCGAGCAGCGCGAACAGCCGGTCGGCTTCGGCGCTGGACAGCGAGGAGGTCGGCTCGTCGAGGATCAGCACTTTCGGCCGGTGCGCCATGGCGCGGGCGATCGCCACCATCTGGCGGTCGGCCAGAGAGAGATCGCTGATCCGGGCCTTGAGGTCGATGGCCAGTCCCATGCGGTGGGCCACCGCCTTTGCCTCGCGACGCACCCGGCCTGGATTGAACAGGGTCGGCACGCCGCTGCCGCTCAACCTGTCGAGGGTAAGGTTGGTGGCGACGTCGAGGTCGGCGACGACACCGTCATTGATGTTCTGGTGGACGGTAACGACGCCGGCGCGGATCGCCTCCGCCGGCGTTTTCGGGTCGAACACGTGACCGGCAAGCGACATCGTGCCGCCGCCATGGTCGTAGACACCACTGATGATCTTGACGAGGGTGGATTTGCCGGCGCCGTTGGCGCCCATCAGCACGGTCACTTCGCCGGCATGCAACTCGAGCGAGACGCCGCCAAGCACCTCGATATGGCCAAAGGATTTCCTCAGGCCGTCGACGCGGAACACGGCATCATTGCCCATTCGTTCCTCCCTGACCATGACGCTATGGGCTATATCGGCAATTGTCAACACGATTGACAATTGCCAGCAGGCTTCCTAGCTTGGCCCGACCGCGTTGGCTCCGCTATCATCGGAGCACATGAGCGGGAGGTGAGGATGACTGGGAAATCGCCGTTCGAAGCACTGTCGGTCGAGACACTGGCGGGCCGTCTCGGTGCCAACGAGCCCCTGTGTTCGCAGATCGGCAAGGATACGAGCCAGTGGAAGGTTCGTGAAGTCGGCGACGGCAATCTGAACCTGGTGTTCATCGTCGAGGGTGCTGAGGGTGCGGCCGTCGTCAAGCAGGCCCTGCCCTACGTCCGGCTGGTCGGCGACAGCTGGCCGCTGCCGCTAAAGCGCTCTTTCTTCGAATACCATGCGCTGACGCGGCAACAGGCGCGGGCGCCGGGTTCGGTGCCCGATATCTATCACTTCGACGAAGGCCAGGCGCTGATCATCATGGAGTATCTGTCGCCGCACATTATCCTGCGGCGGGCGCTGATCGAAGGCCGGCAATTGCCCAACATCGCGACAGACATCGGCTTGTTCATGGCCCGCACGTTGTTTCGCGGCTCCGACCTGCATATGGCGACCAAGGACCGCAAGGCCGATCTGGCACTGTTCGCCGATAATGTCGAACTCTGCGACATCACCGAGAACCTGGTTTTCTCGGATCCGTATTTCGATGCCAAGATGAACCGGCACACCAGCCCGCAGCTCGACGGCATTGTCGCCGAGCTGCGCGCCGACCGCGACCTCAAGGTCGAGGCGCAGCGCATGAAGCACATCTTCGCTGCCAATGCCGAGACGCTGCTGCATGGCGACCTGCATTCCGGCTCGATCATGGTCACCGACACCGAAACGAGGATGATCGACCCCGAATTCGCCTTCTACGGGCCGATCGCCTTCGACGTCGGCATGCTGCTCGCCAATTTCTGGATGGCGTTCTTCTCGCAGCGTGGCCATGAACAGGACGGAAGCCGCGACGCCATGCGTGGCTATCTGCTCGGCGTTACGGTCGAGACATGGTCGGTGTTTCGCGCCGAGTTCTCGCATCTGTGGCGAACCGAGCGTACTGGCATGCTCTACCAGAAGAGCCTGTTCGAAGATCAGGGCGACGGGCTTGGCGCCGAGCAGGCGCTCGACCACATGCTGCAGTCGATCTGGACCGATCTGCTCGGCTTCGCCGGCGTCGAGGTTCACCGGCGAATTCTCGGCCTTGCCCACAATGCCGATTTCGAGACCATTGCCGATCCGGATCTGCGCGCCAGATGTGAGGCAAAGGCGCTGAAATTCGGCCGTCACCTCGCCGTCAACCGGCGCCAGATCCACAGCATCGACGAGGTCAACCGGTTGGCCGCGCTGATCGAACGGGAGAGCAGGATTTGAACGTCGGCGACCGCCACTACCGCACCATCTGGCCGAGTGACGACGGGCGTTCGGTGGAGATCATCGACCAGCGCTGGCTGCCGCATGATTTCCGCATCGAAAAGATCGATACCGTCGCGGGCATCGCCACGGCAATCCGCGACATGTGGGTGCGCGGGGCGCCGCTGATCGGCGTCACCGCGGCCTATGGGGTCGCCATGCAGATGGCCGACGATCCGTCGGATGCAGCACTCGACGCCGTCTGGGCAACCTTGCACGAAACGCGCCCGACGGCGATCAATTTGCGCTGGGCGCTGAACGAAATGCAGCGCTTCCTGCTGACGCTTCCCCTGGCAGAACGTGCCGCGGCTGCCTATCGGCGTGCCGGCGAGATCGCCGACGAGGATGTCGGCCTCAACCGCGCCATCGGCGCTCATGGGCTCGAAATCATCAAGGCGATCGCGGCGCGCAAGCAGCCGGGCGAACCGGTCAATATCCTGACCCACTGCAACGCCGGCTGGCTGGCCACGGTCGACTACGGCACCGCCACCGCGCCGATCTATCTGGCGACGGAAGCCGGCATTCCAGTCCATGTCTATGTCGACGAAACACGACCCCGCAACCAGGGTGCCCAATTGACCGCCTGGGAGATGGCCGGCCACGGCGTGCCGCATACGCTGATCGTCGACAATGCCGGCGGCCATCTGATGCAGCGCGGCCAGATCGACATGGTCGTCGTCGGCACCGACAGGACCACCGCCGACGGCGATGTCTGCAATAAGATCGGTACCTATCTCAAGGCGCTCGCCGCCGCCGACAACGACGTGCCGTTCTATGTCGCGCTGCCGTCGCCGACGATCGACTGGACCGTGGGCGACGGGCTGGCCGACATCCCGATCGAACAGCGCTCGCCCGACGAGGTCTCACTGGTCTGGGGCAAGACCGCTTCCGGCGAGATCGCCCAGGTCCGCGTATCGCCGGAAGCCACGCCGGCGGCCAATCCGGCCTTCGACGTGACGCCGGCGCGGCTGGTCACCGGCTTGATCACCGAACGCGGTGTCGCTACGGCCTCGCGCGAAGGCCTGAGGGCGATGTTTCCCGAGCGCGGATGATCGGCTTTTCCGGGAGGGCGCTCCGGATTTGCCTGATCTCACGATTTCTTGAACACGGCACGGTTAAAAACGCCCGTTGCCCGTCCCACATGGACGGCCGGATGCGTAGCGGCGGGGCGGCGCCCAACGCTCGAAGCCGGGGCTGCCCACGGCTCGGCGAGTGAACCAGCGGGATACCGCGATGTCATTCAGACCGTTGCTTGGTGACGGACGGGTTCGGAGCCAGGACGAGAAGTCGGAGCCCCTGCAAACCGCGTCATGGGTCAGCTCCTCGATCGTCTTCGACAACCGGCGGTGGGCGTGCCGGGAGGCGGAGCTCCGCTGGACAGCCCCTCATCATCTGATCGTGCTGACCGAAGAAGGCGGCACGTCCCATACATCCATCCGGCACGAGGCACGATCCCTTTACGACGGAATGGACCGTCCCGGAGCCCTCACCTTCGTCCCGGCAGGCGCGGAACGACAGGGCTTCTATCGCGATGTAAACCTCTCCTATTCAGCCCTGTGGATCGATCCCGATATCGGGCTTCCCGGATGCGAACGCCTGAGGAACCTGCCTATACTGGTAAACAAGAAAGACGCGGTCGTCGCCACGCTCTTGAGTTCGCTTCGTGACGAGATGGCACTCGGCCACAAGCCAGACACTGCCTATGTCGAGCATCTGGTCGCCCTCGTCAGTCTCCGCGTGGCCAACCTGAGCCGGGAGCAACCGCGGTTTGTACGTCACGGCTGTCTCAGCCGCCGGGCACTTGGTCGCGTTCGGGATTACATCGATGCGCATATGAATTCCGACATTTCGCTAAGCGAGCTGGCAGCCGCCGCGGGCATGGCCGTCGACAGTTTTGCGCGTCGCTTCAAGGCGACGACCGGCCTTGCACCCTACGCCTATGTGATCGAGGAACGGGTGCGGCGAGCGGAGGCGCTACTGCGCGAAACGGGTTTGTCGATCGGTGTCATTGCCTTTCGGCTCGGCTTCTCAAGCCAGAGCCACTTCACCACGACCTTCCGACGTCTGAGGGGCATGACGCCTCGTGCCTATCGGGTGAATTCTTCTCCAGAATCCTGATAGTGCCGCCGGTTTCTTGAAAGAAAGCCGCCGCCCGCACTCCCACCTCCGGTGTCGTTGGGTGACAGAACCCGAGGGTTCTCTGGGTCAAGTTGCCGTCTGCGCTTCATTGCGACTGGGAGATCATGCATGGCCAAAACGGACAACAGGAGCGGGCCGACGCGTCGGATGGTATTGGAAGGCGGTGTTGCGACCGGGGTGCTCCTGGCTACCGGACTACCGGTTGACGCCGAGCCGGCCGAGACCGTCACGGCGGCTGCATCGTCCTCGCCGCTACCGACTATGACGATGTCGTTACGGATCAACGCGAAGGATCTTGCCATCGAGCTCGACCCGCGGACGACGCTGCTCGACGCCCTGCGCAACCATCTCGGCCTCACCGGCTCGAAGAAGGGCTGCGACCACGGCCAGTGCGGCGCATGCACGGTGCTCGTCGATGGGCGCCGGATCAATTCCTGCCTGACGCTTGCCGCAATGCATGAAGGCGACGAGATCACCACTATCGAGGGCCTTGCCGAGGGTGACCGGCTGCATCCGGTCCAGGCCGCCTTCGTCGCCCGCGACGGTTTCCAGTGCGGCTACTGTACGCCAGGCCAGATCTGCTCGGCGGTTGGCATGCTGGGCGAGGCGCGGGCCGGCTGGCCAAGCCATGCGAGCGCCGACGTGGCAGCGGCTTCCGTCGCTCTCACCGATGCCGAGATCCGCGAGCGGATGAGCGGCAACATCTGCCGTTGCGCCGCCTATCCGAACATTGTCGCTGCAATCCGCGACGCGGCAGAGGAGGCATGAGCAATGCAGTCCTTCACTTATGAACGTGCGGCGAGTGCTGAGCAGGCGGCGGCCGCGGTTGCGGCCCGGCCGGACGCCAAGTTCATCAGCGGCGGCACCAACCTGCTCGACCTGATGAAGCTCGAGATCGAGCGCCCAGCGCATCTCGTCGACATCAGCCGGCTGCCGCTTGATCGGATCGAGGAGACGGCGGAAGGCGGACTTCGGATCGGTGCCCAGGTCCGCAATAGCGATCTTGCCGCCGACCCGCGGGTAAGGTCGCGCTATCCGATGCTCACGCAAGCGCTGCTGGCGGGAGCGTCCGGACAGATACGCAACAAGGCCTCGACCAGCGGCAATCTCCTGCAGCGCACGCGCTGTCCCTATTTCTACGACCGCAACATGCCCTGCAACAAGCGCCAGCCGGGTTCGGGCTGCGCGGCACTTCAGGGCTTCAATCGCATGCACGCCGTACTCGGCGCGAGCGAAGCCTGCATTGCGGTCCATCCCTCCGACATGGCGGTCGCCATGTCCGGGCTCGACGCCAGGATTGAGACCGTCTCGCCCGGCGGCGAGACCCGCACGATCCCGATCGGCGATTTCCATCGGTTGCCCGAGGCGACGCCCCAGGTGGAGACCGTGCTCGGCCACGGCGAAATAGTCGTCGCGGTTGCCCTGCCGCCGCCGCCACCCGGCCGACAGGTTTACCGCAAGGTGCGCGACCGTGCTTCCTACGCCTTCGCGCTGGTGTCGGTGGCAGCAATCGTCGAGAAAAGCGGCGACCGTATCCGAAGCGCTCGGATCGCCATGGGCGGCGTGGCAGCGAAACCCTGGCGCGCGACGGAGGCGGAGCGGACGCTCGCAGGCGCGGCGGCATCCGACGGCGCCTTTAGCGACGCGGCCGAAGCCGCGCTCGCCGGAGGCGTCGGTCATGGCGCCAATGGTTTCAAGATCCCGCTGGCGAAACGGACGATACGGCACACGCTGGCTGCTGCCGCCGAGACTGCATGAGGCGATGCGATGACAGTGACGACGACCCCGAACCGCTGTTCCCAGATGCCGGCGCCGAGCAGGAGATCGATATGAAACTCACGCGACGCGCCGTTGCCGCCGCGGGTGGCGGCCTTCTCGTCTCTGCCGCCACAGCCTGGGGCGCCACATCCGATCCGGGAGCTCGTCACGGGCTCGAGGCCGCCGTAGACGCCTTCTTTGCCGGCTGGGCCTCTGGCGACTGGACGGCATTCCTTGACTGTTGCGATGAGACGATGACCTTCCAATTCCCTGTCGGCGAGCAACGAGGCCGACACGGACCGCCAGAGGGCAAACGGGCACTCGCAGCCTGGACCGCCGCGCATCAAGCGCAGGGGAACAGGATCACGAAATCGACCGTCGATCTCAAGCTCTTCGCCGCCGACTGGGTCATCGTCTGCGATCGCGGGAGCGGGACAATCGGTGGCGCGCCCTACACTGGCCTGCATGCGATCTTCATGCGAGCCGGCCCAACAGGGAGGCTGGTCGAGTTTCGCGAGTATTTCGGCGAGATCGCCGCGTGAGCTCCGGCCGCCGCGCGACGAACATAAAGGTGCGAGGAAGCGGCGTCGTCGCGGCCTCGATGCTTCCGAACTCCAGATGAAAAATCTTTAGGTGACTTATGAACGAGACCATACCCGGACTGCCCGGCTCCGCCACCCATTCAAGGGTGAAACCTCGTGCCGATGCTGGCATCATCGGGCGGCCGATCGACCGCATCGACGGTCCGCTCAAAGTGACGGGCGGCGCCACATACGCTTACGAGAATGAGCTGGATGGTACAGCCTATGGCTACATTCTCGGCGCCTCCGTCGCCAAGGGCCGCATCGCCGAGATCGACACGGCCGAAGCCGAACGGGCGCCGGCAGTGCTGCTCGTCATGACGCACCGGAATGCGCCGGCCCAGCCGGATTTCGGCCCAACGGTCACGCCAACGGTGCCGGAGGTCTTCGCGCGCCCCCGGCCCGCGCTCAACAGCGATCAGGTACGGTATTACGACGAGCCGGTCGCGCTGGTCGTTGCGGAGACGTTCGAGGCGGCGCGCGCTGCTGCGGGCCTCATCAGAGTACGCTACGACGAGGAGCCGGGCCTCTACGATCTACCGGGACATATCGCCGACGCCTACGCGCCAAAGCGGACCAATGCCGGCTTCGAGACCGACAGCGTGGTCGGCGACTTCGAGCGCGCCTTTGCGACGGCGCCGATCAAGATCGATTCCACTTACGGGACCCCCTTCGAACATCACAATCCGATGGAGCCGCATGCGACGCTTGCTGCCTGGTCAGGCAACGAGCTGACGATCCGAACATCGGCGCAGACCCTCGCGAACTTCCGGGCCGGGGTCGCCAGCACGCTTCGCATCCCGCTCGAGCGAGTGCGCATCGTCAGCCCCTTCATCGGCGGAGGCTTCGGCTCCAAGCTGATTGCCCATGCCGACACGATCCTGGCCGCACTTGCAGCGCAGGTGCTGCAGCGCCCCGTGAAGATCGCGCTGACGCGACAACAGATGTTCGCCAATGCCGGTCATCGCGCAGAGATGGTCCAACAGGTACGTCTCGGCGCGGACACTGACGGGCGGCTCACCGGGATCGCGCACGATGTCTGGTCGGCAACGTCCAGCTTCGAGGAGTACTGCGAACAAACGGCAGTTTTTGCGCGCTCGCTCTACGCGGCGCCGAACCGTCTCACCCGCCATCGCCTGGTTCCGCTGGACATCAACCGCGGCGAATGGATGCGCTCGCCCGGCGAAGCGCCCGGCATGCTGGCTTTCGAATGCGCCATGGATGAGCTCGCCGAGCGCGCCGGTCTGGACCCGATCGAACTCAGGATCCGCAACGAACCGGCACAGGATCCCGAGCGCGGCGTGCCGTTCTCCACCCGCAATCTCGTCGCCTGCATGGAGGAAGGCGCCCGCCGTTTCGGCTGGGAGCGGAGAAACCCGACACCGGGCCGAACTCGGGAGGGCCGTAAGCTTATCGGCCACGGCATGGCGGCGGCGATCCGTCCGAACTATATCGGCGCGGCGACGGCGCGGGTTGCGATCGACCGGGACGGTCGGGTGACGGCGCGGCTCGACATGACCGATATTGGGACCGGCACCTATACGATCCTGACTCAGATTGCCGCCGAGAGCCTCGGCCTGCCGATCTCGTCCGTCAAGGTGGAGCTCGGCGACAGCCGCTTCCCGCGTACCGCCGGCTCCGGCGGATCCTGGGGCGCAGCAAGCGCGGGTTCGGCCTTGCATGATGCGTGCAACATCCTCAAGAAACAGATCCTGGAGGCGGCGCAGTCGAACGAAGCCTCGCCGTTGCGCGGCGCGAACGCCACCGAGGCAAGCTTTGCCGACGGCGAGGTCAGGGTCGGCCAGCGATCGGCGAGCCTGGCCGATCTTATCCGAGGGATCTCTCCCGATGGACTCGAAGCCGAAGGCTCCGTAGCCGCGGGCGCCACCACCCAGTCATACAAGACCTATTCGCAGCATTCCTATGGCGCGCATTTCGCAGAGGTCGCTGTCGATTGCGATACCGGTGAAATCCGCATGCGCCGGATGCTGGCTGTGATCGGCGCGGGCCGTATCCTCAACGCCAAGACCGCGCGCTCGCAAATCATCGGCGGCATGACCTGGGGGATCGGTGCAGCGCTGATGGAGCAGACGGTGCTCGACCCGCGCTACGGCCACTTCGTCAATCACGATCTTGCCGAGTATCATGTGCCGGTCAATGGCGATGTCCCCGATATGGAGGTCGCCTTCCTCGAGGAAGACGACGACAAGGCCAACCCGCTTGGCGCAAAGGGTCTCGGCGAGCTCGGCGTGTGCGGTGCGGGGGCTGCTGTCGCCAACGCCGTTTACAACGCGGCCGGCGTGCGAGTGCGTGAATTTCCCATCACCTTGGACAAGGTGCTGCCTGCCTTACCTGTGATCGCCATTTGACCCTCTCCTCCCTCGCCCTCAACGGTCACCAGGTCGAAACGGATCGCTATTTCTGCGCCATCGACGGTGACGCCGGTGGTTGACAGCGCTTTCCGGCCCTTCCATACAAACGCCGTCAATGTTCTCAGGGCGGGGTGAAAGTCCCCACCGGCGGTAAGGGTCTCGGCCCAAGCCCGCGAGCGCTCTCCGGTTAGCCGGAGGGGTCAGCAGATCCGGTGTGATTCCGGAGCCGACGGTCACAGTCCGGATGGAAGAGAACGAAATGGAAGACGGTCCGCTTTCGCGGTTCGGACTCCGTATCGTGCGTCCTGATTCTGGTTCGAAACGGAAGGATGGACCCATGAATGAGCATTCCCACAACGACTATGAAGCGATCCGCGTTGCCGTCATTCGCGCGCGTTGGCATGCCGATATCGTCGACCAATGCGTTGAAGCATTCGAGGCGGAACTGGCGGTTCTCGGAGAGAAACGCTTTGCCGTCGATGTCTTCGATGTGCCTGGCGCTTATGAGATTCCCCTGCATGCAAAGACGCTTGCCGTGACCGGCCGCTATGCCGCTATCCTCGGCGCCGCGTTCGTCGTCAATGGCGGCATCTACCGGCACGAGTTTGTTGCAAGCGTGGTCATCGACGGTATGATGAATGTGCAATTGTCGACTGGCGTGCCGGTGCTTTCGGCGGTGCTGACGCCACACAACTACCATGACAGCGCGGACCATCACCGCTTCTTCTTCGAGCATTTCAGGGTCAAAGGCAAAGAGGCGGCCAGTGCCTGCGTGCAACTGCTGGCGGCACGCGAACACATCGCGGCGTGAAACCTCCACCGCCGGGTGGAAATCCCGGTAAGGCGCTGTAGTATCTCACGAAAACCAGGGAGGATGCCGGTGCAGACCAAGAAGATCATCAATGACGGTAACCGCTCCGTCGACGAGATGCTGGAGGGCATCCTGGCCGCGCATCCGCGCCATCTCAGAAGCGCGGACGGCAGTCCGCGCGCCATTATCGCCCGCGACGGACCGCGCCCAGGCAAGGTCGGTCTCGTCATCGGTGGCGGCTCGGGCCACGAGCCGACCTTCCTCGGCTTCGTCGGCAAGGGGCTGGCCGACGCCGCCGCGATCGGCAATGTCTTCGCCTCGCCGCCGCCGGACCCGATCCTCGAATGCGCCAAGGCGGCCAGCGGTGGCGCCGGCGTGCTGTTCATGTACGGCAACTATGCCGGCGACGTGATGAACTTCGACATGGCCGCCGAAATGGCGGCAATGGACGACATCGAGGTGCGCACCGTGCTGACCACCGACGATGTCGCCTCGGCGCCGCGCGACCAGAGGCAGAAGCGGCGCGGCGTCGCCGGCAATTTCTTCATCTTCAAGGCCGCCGGTGCCGCATGCGACCAGATGCTGTCATTCGATGAATGCGAGCGTATCGCCAGGAAGGCCAACGATCACACCTTCACCATGGGCGTGGCGCTGTCGCCCTGCTCGCTGCCGCAGACCCGCCGGCCCAATTTCGAGATCGGACCGGACGAGATGGAGATTGGCATGGGCATCCATGGCGAGCCAGGCATCGCGCGCGGAAAGTTGAAAACGGCCGACGAGATCACCGACGAAATGCTGGACAAGGTCCTCGACGAGATGGCGCCGGCGCGCGGCGATAAGGTCGCCGTTCTGGTCAATTCGCTCGGCTCAACGCCGTTGATGGAGCTCTACATCATGAACCGACGCGTCAAGCAGAGGCTGGATGACGTCGGTATTTCCGTCCACGCGACCTGGGTCGGCAATTACTGCACCTCGCTCGAAATGGCCGGCGCCTCGGTGACGCTGATGCATCTCGACGGCGAGTTGCAGGCGATGCTCGACCATCCTTGCGACGGCGCCATGTTCCGCGCCGGCTGAGAAAGCATCATGACCTCGATCGATTCAGTCGGCTTGAAAAGAATGTTCGATGAGATCGCGGCGGCGATCGACGCCGACAAGGACAGGCTCTGCCAACTCGACGGCGTCATCGGCGACGCCGACCATGGCATCGCCATGGCACTAGGCTTCACAGCTGCGCGCGATGCACTAGCGCAACTCGACCTCGCGGCGACCGAGCCGACGGCGCTGCTCAACACTGCGGCGAAATCCTTCCTCAACGCGGTCGGCGCCTCGTCAGGCCCGCTCTATGCGACCGCCTTCATGCGCGGTGCCGCCGCCGTCAAAGGCAAGGCAATTCTGGAGGACGCTGACACCATCGCCATGCTCCGGGCGATGGCGCAAGGCATCCAGGATCGCGGCAAGGCCGAGCTCGGCGAAAAGACCATGGTCGACGCCTGGCTGCCGGCTGCGCAAGCAGCGGGTGCCGCGCAGGAAGCCGGCAAGAGCCTGTCCGAGAGCCTGGAGGCTGCACTTGCAGCGGCCGAACGAGGTGCCGAGGCGACCAAGGGCATGATCGCCGCCAAGGGCCGCTCATCGCGGCTCGGCGAGCGCTCGCTCGGGCATATGGACCCCGGCGCCGCATCGGCCGTGACGATTATCAGAGCGATGTGGAACAGTCTGGCTTAACCCCGCTTCGCCGCGTCGAGCCTGTCGATCGCCTGGACATTGCCGGCCGACGGTCCCTTCTCATCGAATTCCGATGCAAGCCATGCATCGACGATCGACTTGGCCAGTTCCGGGCCGATGACGCGGGCGCCCATGGTGATGATCTGGGCGTTGTTGGATTTTGCCGCGCGCTCGGCCGAATAGGTGTCGTGGGTGAGTGCGGCGCGAATGCCGGGCACCTTGTTGGCGGATATGGATACGCCGATGCCGGTGCCGCAAAACAGGATGCCGCGATCGTTTTCGCCGTCCAGGATGGTCTGGGCGAGCTTCTGTGACAGGTCGGCATAGTAGCCCGACTGGCTGAGGTCGCTAACCGTGAGGCCGGGCTTGGTAGCGAGGTGAGCGGCAATGACGTCGAGCAGCGGCTTACCGGCGCTATCAGCTCCAATGGCAATTTTCATGTTCCGTTTCCTTCCTGTTTGGTGATTCAGATCGCCGCCGAGGCGCGCTTGAGGATGTCGATATAGCCGTCCGCCTGCCAGGCCGAGCGGCCGATGAACAAGCCGTCGATGTTGGGCTGGCCGACCAGTTCGGCGGCATTTTGCGGATTGACGCTGCCGCCATAAAGCACCGGCGGCACCACCGGCAGCAGGTCGCGTGCGATTTTCTTGATTAGCGCCTGCTGCCTGTCGGCATAGTCCGAACTGGCCGGCACGCCCTTGTCGCCGATCGCCCAGACGGGCTCATAGGCAAACAGGATCGTCGCCGCCTTCGCCGCGCCTTCGAGAAACTGCAGCGCGCCGTGCACCTGCAAGGCCAGCACCGCAGCGGCCTGCCCGCTGTCGCGTTGAGCCAGGGTCTCGCCGACGCAGATGAGTGGCACGAGACCATGCTTCACCGCCGCCGCAGTCTTCAGACCGACGGCGTTGTCGGTCTCGCCGAAATGCTCGCGCCGTTCGCTGTGGCCGAGCTCGACCATGTCGAGGCCGCAGTCTTTCAGCATGACCGGCGAGATCTCGCCGGTCCAGGCGCCGGCGTCGGCCCAATGCATGTTCTGCGCGCCGACCTTGATGCGCGTCGGCGACAGCGCTTTCTTGACCTCGCGGATCGCCGTGAAGGGCGGGATGACGAAAGGCTGGATGCGCTCGTCGAAACCGGGGACGAACTCCGCCAGCGCCTCGGCGAAAGCCATCGCCTCGGCGAGCGTCTTGTTCATTTTCCAGCTGGTGCCGACCCAATAAACCATACGTGCCCTCCTATTCTGCGATCACTGTCAGCGAAACGCCGGCACCATCCAGCGCGGCGCGCATCTGCGGCTGCGGCTCGCGGCCGGTGAAGACCGTGTCAAAGGCCTTGAGATCTGTCAGGAAGTGCAAGGCAGTGCGGCCGAATTTCCCATGATCGACCAGCAGATATTTGCGCGCTGCTGCGGCCATCATCAGCCGTTTGGTCTGGACCACTTCCTGATCCTGGTGAAAGGCAGAGGCACCATGGATGGCCGATGACGACAGGAACGCGACATCGGCGCGCAATGATTTCAGCGTGTCCTCGGCGAGCAGGCCGAAGAAGCCGTGAAACTTCTTGTTGTATTGGCCGCCGAGCGCAATCAGGTTGATGCCGGCAACGCCCGCCAAATCCTGGATGACGGCCAGATTGTTCGAGATCACCGTCAGCGGACGCAGATCGGCAAGATGCCGAGCAACGCCGCCCGCGGTTGAGCCATCGTCGATGATCACCGTCTGACCCGGTTCGATCATCGTCACGGCAGCGGCGGCGATGCGCTTCTTCTCGTCGCCGGCCAGCCGCTGGCGGTAGCGGAAATCGCTCTCGAAAAGGCTGCTCGGCTGGATCGAGGCGCCGCCGCGCACCTTGCGCAGGAAGCCGCTTTCCTCGAGCTCGTCGAGGTCGCGGTGGACAGTCATCTTTGACACGCCGAAGCGTGAGGCAAGATCGTCGACACTGGCGGTGCCGATGTCCATCAGAAAATCCATGATGCCTTGCCGGCGGCCGTCGCTCTTCATTTCCGCGGCATCCTTGTGCAATCCGGTTCCGAGATATAACAGCAAACGTCGCACAAGCCACCAAATTTTTGTGATAATGTTATATCTCTTTGGGATATCATGACGCTTCTGGTCGCGTCCTGTAACAAGAATTGCTGCCGGCCGAGCGCCCAGCGGTTGCGGTGCCGCGGAAATCCGGCCAGAAGCATCAGGGGCTCGTCGACAACCGAACGGCCCGCAAACACTGGCTCGAAACCGGATACGGGAGACTACTGAGTGGCTCGCATCACACTGAGACAATTGCTCGATCATGCCGCCGAATACGGCTATGGCGTGCCTGCCTTCAACATGAACAATATGGAACAGGGCCTCGCCATCATGGAGGCAGCCGAGGAGACCAAATCGCCGGTTATCCTGCAGGCGAGCCGCGGCGCGCGAGCCTACGCCAATGATGTGGTGCTGGCCAAGCTGATCGACGCGCTGGTCGAAATCCATCCCGATATCCCGGTCTGCATGCATCTCGACCATGGCAACAACGAAGCGACCTGCGTCACCGCGATCCAGCACGGCTTCACTTCGGTGATGATGGACGGATCGCTGAAGGAAGACGGCAAGACGCCGGCCGACTACGCCTATAATTCCGGCATCACCCACCGCGTCGTCGACATGGCGCATTGGGGCGGCGTCTCGGTGGAAGGCGAGATCGGCGTTCTCGGATCGCTGGAGATGGGCGGCGGCGAGCAGGAGGACGGCCATGGCGTCGAGGGCGTCATCAGCCACGACCAGCTGCTGACCGATCCCGTGCAGGCCGAACAGTTCGTGCGCGACACCCGTGTCGATGCGCTGGCAGTCGCCATGGGCACCAGCCACGGCGCCTACAAGTTCAGCCGCAAGCCGGACGGCGCTGTACTGGCCATGAACGTCATCGAGGAAATCCACCGCCGTCTGCCGAGTATGCATCTCGTCATGCACGGCTCGTCCTCGGTGCCGGAGGAGTTGCAGGAGATCATCAACAAATATGGCGGCCAGATGAAGCCGACATGGGGCGTGCCGGTCGAAGAGATCCAGCGCGGCATCAAGCACGGGGTGCGCAAGATCAATATCGATACCGACAACCGCATGGCGCTGACCGGCGCAATCCGCAAGGTGCTGACCGAGAACCCGAGCGAATTCGATCCGCGCAAATATCTGACGCCGGCAATGGCCGCGATGCGGAAGCTGTGCAAGGAGCGCTTCGAGCAATTCGGCACCGCCGGCAACGCACCGAAGATCAAGCCGCTGCCGCTGTCGGAAATGGCCAAGCGCTACAAGTCCGGAAGCCTCGATCCGAAATTTGGCTGACGTATTCCGGCTCTGAGCAGGAGCTGCCTCAGCTCCTGCTCATCCGATCATGCTCGCGGCAAGAGATCGGCCCGGCCGGTCTCGATAAAGGGTGCCCAGTAGTCGACCGACTCGCGGATCATGGCGATGACCTGGTGGTCGACGGGCTCGCGCTCGCGGAACGACAATTCGAGGCAGATCTCGTTGTCGACGCCGCCGCCACGGCGAACCGTCTCCAGCAGCTTTTCCGGCGTGATGCGGCCGTCCTTGTTGTGAGCGGCAATGAACGGCCAGTGACCACCCTTGTTCATCGACGACTGCTTGACGTGGATGATCGGCGATTGCCTGGGAAAGGCTTCGGCCCAGGCATAAGGGTCGGTGTCCGCCGGATTGCTCGAGGTCACGTCGCCATGGTCGATGTCGACCATCATCTTGAACGGGACGGCCATGCCGGCCGCTTCGATCTCGCGCTGCAGTGCCCGGCAGCTTTCGATCGTATGGCCGAATTCGCGGCCGACCGACATCGGCTCCCAGAACAGGTAGGTCAAGCCGGCTGCTTTGGCATGCTCGGCGACCTCGCGCCAGCATTCCAGCGCGATGTCGAAAAGCCGCGCGCGACGTTCAGGATTGTCGTAATCCCGGCGAGTGAAGATCGCGAATTGCGTGCCCATGCCTGCGGCGCCGAGCTCGGCCGAAACTTCTGAAAAGGTCTTGAACCAGTCGACGTAGTAGCGCCGCACGTCGGCATCGGGATGGCCGAAATGATTGAGCCGGCCGTAAGGGCCGGTCATCGCGGAGGTCACGCGCACACCGGTGCGGTCGAGCGCGGAGCGTAACAGGCGGACGAATTTGGCGATCGTCGCCGCCGGCCAGCCGGGATTGACGAATTCATGGGTGAGTTGGACGTCCCTGATACCGATCTGATAGGCGATCGCGTCGATCAGGTCGTCCGGCTCCGCAAAGCGGTTGACCAGCGGATTGGTGTTGAGCGAAAGCGTAAAGGCCATCAGCCGGCCTTTGCCAGCCGGCTCGAGCACCAGTCCTCGAAGGCGGTTCTTTCCGCGGCGGACAGATGCAGGCCGTGCTTGGTGCGCCTTTCGAGAATATCGGCGGCGGTCTCGGCCCATTCATGCTCGAACAGGTAATTGGCTTCGCGCTCGAAAAAATCCTTGCCGAAGCGCCGGCCCAGTTCGGCGAGCGAGGTGGCCGCGCCGACCAGATCGCGCGTCCTTGTGCCGAAGAGCCTGCCGTAATGCTTGACCAGCGATGCCGGCATCCAGGGAAATTCATGGCCGAGGTCGCCGAGGAACTGCTCGAAATCGGCATTGGCGATATCGCCGCCCGGCAGGTGCCCTTTCGAGGTCCACGGCTTGCCCATTTTCGGAAAGAACGGGGCGATACGGTCGAGCGCGTGCTCGGCCAATTTGCGGAAGGTGGTGATCTTGCCGCCGAAGACCGAAAGCAGCGGCGCCTGCCCAGCCGGTGCGTCGAGTTCGAATATGTAATCGCGGGTCACCGCGCTCGGATTGTCGGCATTGTCGTCATAGAGCGGCCTGACGCCGGAAAACGAGTAGACGACGTCGCTTCGTGCGAGCTGGCGCTTGAAGTAGCGATTGACTGCCTTGATCAGGTAATCGATCTCGCTCGCATCGGCGGTCACGTCCTCCGGCCGCCCTTCATAGGGAATGTCAGTGGTGCCGATCAGCGCCAGATCGTCCTGATAGGGATTGATGAAGATCACCCGCTTGTCGCTGTTCTGAACGAGATAGGCCTGCCGCCCTTCCCAGAATTTCGGCACAACGATGTGGCTGCCCTTGACCAGGCGCACGTTGCGCCTGGAATTCTGGCCGCCGACGCGGTTGATGACGTCGTTGACCCAGGGTCCGGCGGCGTTGATCAGCGCCCGTGCCCGGACTGTGGTCCTGACGCCGGTTCGACCGTCGCGCATCTCCACCGACCACAGGCCGTTTTCGCGGCGGGCAGCGGTGCAGGCAGTGCGGGTGAATATCCTGGCCCCACGCTCCGCGGCGTCGAGCGCATTGATGACGACCAGGCGGGCGTCGTCGACCCAGCAGTCGGAATATTCGAAGCCGCGCTTGAAGCTGTCCTTGATCGGCGCGCCTTCTGGCGCGGTGCGCAGGTCGAGCGTGCGGGTGGCCGGCAGTCGCTTGCGGCCGCCAAGATGGTCGTAGAGGAACAGGCCGAGCCGCACCAGCCAGGCCGGCCGATCATCGGGGCTGTGTGGCAGCACGAAGCGCATCGGCCAGATGATGTGCGGCGCGGATTCGAGCAGCACCTCGCGCTCGATCAGCGCCTCCCGCACCAGGCGGAACTCGTAATATTCGAGATAGCGCAAACCGCCATGAACGAGCTTTCCCGATCGCGAACTGGTGCCCTCGGCAAGATCGTCCTTTTCGCAAAGAATGACCGACAGACCCCGGCCCGCCGCATCGCGCGCGATTCCGGCGCCATTGACACCGCCGCCGATGACGAAGAGGTCGACGATTTCGGTTTCACCGTTCATCTCGCTCTATGCCCTGTCGTCAGCATGGATTGACCGGAGGCAGCCCGGCGATGTAGCGGCGCACTTCCTGGGCCGCCTGCTCGGCCGCGTAGGTCACGGTGCGTACCGACGCGCCGGCGATATGCGGCGTCAGCGTCACGTTCGGCAGTTGCAACAGCGGCCAGTCGGCAGGCACCGGCTCGATGGCGAACGTCTCCAGCATAGCGCTGCCGATCTGCCCCGAGACGAGCGCATCGTAGAGCGCATCGTAGTCGACCAGCGGTCCGCGCGCGGTATTGACGAAGATTACGCCGGGTTTCATCCGGGCGATGGCGTTCTTGCCGATCAGGCCGCGCGTCTCCTCGGTGACCCGGGAATGCAGCGTGACCACATCGGAGCGCGACAGCAGATCGTCCAGCGCAACCAGTTCGACGCCGGCATTGCGGTCCTCGGCGCTCAATTGCACATAGGGATCGCAAACCAAGATGCGGCAGCCGAAGGCGCGCAGCAGGCGAACCAGCCTGGTGCCGATATTGCCGTAGCCGATGACGCCGACGGTCATTTCGTTGAGCTCGCGGCCGGTGCGATCGGCGCGGTAGAGATCGCCGCGCCATTCGCCCTTGCGCAAGGCTTCGTGACCGACGCGGATCAGCCGCGTTTCAGCGAGAATGGCGCCGATGGTGAACTCGGCCACGGCGCTGGCGTTGCGGCCGGGCACATTGACCACGGTGATGCCGTGGGCCTTGGCGGCGGCCATGTCGATGTTGATCGGTCCGCCGCGCGAGACCGCAACCAGCTTGAGCGTGGGCAGGCGCTGCATCATGCTTTCGGAGAGCGGCGCAAGCTGGGTGACGAAGATTTCGGCGTCGCCGATGAAATCCACCACCTCGTCGGGATCGCCGAAATACTCCTTGACCTTGTCCAGACCAAGCGCGGCATTGCCGAATTGCATCGGCTCGTCGGGCCAAGCGGTCTCAATGCTGCGGATGTCGAGATTGTCGCCGCAGGCCGCCTCGATTTTCTCGCGAAACACTTCCGGAAGCATGAAGCGGTCGCCGATGATCGCAATTTTCTTGGGCATGCTCTTCTCAATTCACGTCGGTTTGCCTGGACGCGGCCATCGAGCGCCAGACCGGCCGCAGCGCCTCATGCGCCAATGTGTAGGACGGAGCCATCGCCTCATAGGCAGCGGCAAGTTTCCGATCGCTGGGTTCGGCCGTACGGAGCAAAGGCGTGACCCATTCGCTGACGCAATCGTCCATCGATGCGTATTGGCCGACGCAGACCGCAGCAATCATTGCGGCGCCCGCAGCACCGGCCTCCTCGCGCTCGCTGGTGCGAATGTCGGCGCCGACCGCAGCACCCAGGATCTTGCGCAGAGCCGGGCTCCTGGCCGCTCCGCCGGTCAGGCGGATTTCCTTGGGCAGGGCCCCCATGGCGGCGTAGCAATCGCGCGCCGCGAAAGCCAGCCCCTCGAACACCGCGCGGACTATGTCGGCATAGCCGTGCCTGGACGAAATGCCGATGAAGCCGGCCCTGGCATTGGCATCGACGAACGGCCCGCGCTCGCCGGCCTCCGAGACATAGGGCTGGTAGAGCAGCGCGCCTGGCTCGGACGACGATATCCACTGGTCGACCAGCGCGATCATCTCGCCATTGGTCCGCGTAATACCTTGCGAGGCGAGAATGCCGGAGGCGAGGCCAAGGACCCAGTCGATATTGAGCGTTGCCGCCATGTTCGACTGCATCTGCGCAAAGACGCCGGGTGCCGGCATCGTCATCGTGTAGCCGGTTGCAGCCTCGTTGAGCAGAACCTGGTCCGGCGTTTCGGCAAGCCGCATATGCATTCCGGTGGAGCCGATGATCGAGCATCCCGGCTTGCGTTCGCGATCGAACAGGCCGGCGCCGAGCGCCGTGCAGGCGACATCGACATAGGCCAGAACGACCGGTGTGCCGGCGAGCAGGCCGGTCGCATCGGCTGCTGCCGCCGACAGCGAGGTGCTTTGCCTGGTGCCATCGACGATGGGCGGCAACAGATGCCGGAGATCGGTGACGCCGAGTACCTCGAGCACATCATCGCAATAGCCGCGCGTGCGGAAGTCGCCGAAGGTGAAGGTGCCCTCGGACGGGTCGGTGGCGCGGTGGCCGGTCAGCTTGAAATAGAGCCAGTCCTTGCAGTGGAACGCCGTCGCTGCATTGGCAAGCATCGCGGGCATGTGGCGCTTCATGAACACGAACTGCGATCCCTGCTGGCAGGCAGCGAGCCCGCTGCCGGTCTTTTCGAAGCGCAGCCGGTCCTCCGGCCGCGCGCGGATCTCCTCGACGACCGCGGCAGCGCGCGCGTCGAGCCACAGCCAGCCCTTGGCAACCGGCTCGCCATCCTTGTCGATCAGCCAGGTACCGTCGCCCTGCCCGGTCACGGCGATGGCAATGGTCCGGCTGGCGAGATCCGGCACCTTGTCGGCAAGCTCGCACAAGGTCGTCGCGGTATCGGCCCAGGTGCGTGTCAGGTCCTGCTCGGCGCCGCCGCCCGGCAGTGTCTCGTATTTATTGGGCAGCGCGGCGGACGCGATCTGCCTGCCCGCCGTGTCAAAGGCGACGCATTTTATGACAGACGTGCCGGCGTCGATGCCGATCAGCACATCCTGCATCAAGCCAGCTCCGTGCCGTGCGAAATGGCATTGCCGCTCGCCTGATCGAAGACGTGAAGGTTTTTCGGATCGATGCTGATCTTGATCGGCGCGCCAAGCTCCAAGCGGGTTCGGTCATGTTCGACCAGGACCAGCGAACCGCCGGCGAAATCGGCGGCGATATGGGTCTGGTCGCCGAGCCATTGATTGGCCGAAACCGTCGCCGGCACACCATCTTTCGAGCGGCGGACCGCATAGGGCCTGACGCCGATGACGACGCGCTGCCGGTTGAGCAATTCGTCGCGAACCGGGCCGCTGAACGCATCCTTGTCGTATTCGAGCGAAAGCCCGTCGGGCAGCTTGAGACTGATCTTGCCGGCAGCTGTGCCGACATAGGCCTCGAAGACATTCATCGGCGGCTCGCCAACGAAGGTGCCGGTGAACAGGTTTGCCGGCCGCTCCTTGAGCCTGTCAGGCGTATCGAACTGCTGCAGCACGCCGCCCTCCATGACAGCGATGCGATCGGCCAGAGCATTGGCCTCGGTCTGGTCGTGGGTGACAAGGATCGCGGTCAGGCCACGCTCCTTGATGAAATGCTTGATGCGGCCGCGCAGCACGGCGCGAAGCTGCGGCTCGAGCTGGCCCATCGGCTCGTCCAGCAGATGCAGGTCGGCCTCGCGGATCAGCGCCCGGCCGAGGCTGGCGCGCTGCTGCTGGCCGCCGGAGATCGAGCTCGGATAGCGCTCGAGAATGTCCTCGATCTCGAGCAGCTTGGCGATGTTGGCAACCTTTGCATCGACCGCACTCTTCGCCAGCCTGGCGGCCTTGAGGGCGAAGGCCATGTTCTCGCGCACGGTCAGCGGCGGGTAGAGCGAATAGCCCTCGAAGGCCATTGCGACGTTGCGCCTGACCGGCGGCAACGTGTGCACCTTGCGGCCGGCAACCGAGATGCTACCCCGCGAGACCTCTTCGAAGCCTGCGATCATGCGCAATGTCGAGGTCTTGCCGCAGCCGGACGAGCCGAGCAGCGCCACGATCTCGCCCTTGACGATTTCCATCGTCAGGTTCTTGACGGCGTGTACGCCACGGTCGATCGGACCGTAGAACTTGTCGACGCCCGAAATGGTGATTGCGGTCGGGCTCATGCCGCTTCTCCGCTACGCAAATTGACGACGTTTTTCGAGCCGATGCGCTCGCCGCTTGTGCGATCGAACAAAAGGGCGCTTTTACTGTCGACGGCAATGTAGACCTTGCCCTCGGATTGGCCCGGTGTCCCGGAAGGACGCGAAACCAGAATTTCACGGCCGCGCACGGTGCGCACCAGCGTGACGATCTTCTCGTTGAGCGGCGTCTCAGCCTCGACCGTCACCGGGATGGCGCCGAGCGTGCGTTCATCGACAAACGCCAGCGCCTCCGGCCGCAAACCGATCACGCAGTCGCGGCCGACCGCCGCCTCATGAGCGCCGGCAAGATGGACCTGGACGTTGGACAGGCCGACATAGATGCCCTTGGCGTCCCGCGCCGGCTTGACGTCCAGAAGGTTGATGGTCGGGTCGCCGAACAGCCGGGCAATCTCGACATTGGCCGGCTCGCGATAGATCTGCTCGGGCGTGCCGAGCTGTTTGACGACGCCCTGCGACATCACCGCGATGCGGTCGCCGAGCGCCATCGCTTCCTTGTAGTCCTGGGTGACGTAGATAACGGTCGCGCCACGATCCGCCAGCAGTCTTGGCAGTTCCAGCCGCATTTCGAAGCGCAATTTGGCATCGACGTTGCGCAAGGGATCATCGAGCAGCAGCAGCGGCGGCGAGCCGACCAGGGCGCGGGCAAGCGCGGTGCGTTGCTTCTGGCCATTGGACAGCGCCCGCGGCTTGTGGCTGAGCACATGGCCGATTTTCAACAGCTTGGCGACGCTCTCGACGCCGGTCTTTATCGTGCCTTGCGATGAGTGCTTCGCCTGCAGCGGCGTCGCAATGTTATCGAACGCCGTCATATGCGGGAACAGCGCGAAGTTCTGAAATGCCATGCCGACGCCGCGGAACTCGGCGTCGAGATCGGTCATGTCCTCGCCGCCGATGAGTATCTTTCCCTCGTCGGGGTCGATGACGCCGGCCACCAGCCGCAGCAGCACGGTCTTGCCGGCGCCGGACGGCCCGAACAGGACCAGCGTTTCGCCGTCGGCGACGGTCAGCGACAGATTGTCGAGAACAGTCTGGCTTTTATAGCGCTTGACGATGTTTCGCAGTTCGAGGCTTGCCATCGGACTATCCTTTCACCGCGCCAAGCGACAGGCCTTCGACGAGATAGCGTTGCGCATAGAGCGCGAGCGCCAGCGTTGGCGTGATCGACAGCACGATCGCCGCCGAGATCTGGCCATACTGGATGCCCGAGGAGGTGATGAAGGCGAGCGCGCCGACCGTCACCGGCTGCTTGTCGGCCGAGGCGAGCACCAGCGCAAAAACGAAATTGTTCCAGGCAAAGATGAACGCGAGCAGACCGGCAGCGGCAATGCCTGGGCCGGCGAGCGGCAGCGCGATCTTGCGGAAGGTGGCAAACCAGGAATGTCCGGCAATGCGGTAGGCGTATTCGATGTCGGCGGGAATGTCCTCGAAATAGCCGCGCACGATCCACAGGATCAACGGCAGGCAGATCAACTGATAGACCCAGATCAGCCCGATATAGGTGTTGGCCAGCCCGAGCTTCTGGAAATAGAGGGTGAGCGGCAGGAGCACCAGCAGCGCCGGCGCAAACCGGAACGACAGCAGCGTAAAGGCAATGTCCTCCGAGCCGCGGAATTTGTGCCGCGCAAAGGCGTAGGCCGCCGGAACGCCGAGCAGCAACGCGACGGCAACCGAGGTGACCGACAGGAAGACGGAATTCCAGAGGTTGCGCATGAAGGCGATGTCGAGCGTGCCGGCCGCCGTCATCAGCTTGCCGGTGATCAAGGCAGTGTAGTTGGCGAGCGTCGGCTCGAAGACAAGCTGCGGCGGAATCCGCAGGATTGTCTCGTTGGTCTGGAACGACATCATCAGAATCCAGACGATCGGGAACATGAAGAAGATCACGACCAGCGCCAGGGCAATGCCGCGCAGGATGCGTTCGAGAAGCGAGGTGTGTTCCACGCCAGCCTCCTATGCCTGGCCGCGGGCGCGTTCGCGCAGCCGCAGCCAGTTCTTGATGAAAATGTTCGAGAGGAAATAGGTGATCGCCCACAGGATGATCATCAGTGCCGCCGAGCGGCCGACATTGGTCGACTGGAAGAAATTGAGATACGCCTCGACCTGGAACACGGTCAGCGTGTCGCCCGGACCGCCCTGCGTCATGGCGTAAATGATGTCGAACTGCTGGATGGAATCAAGCAGGCGGAACAGGGTCGCCGTCAGGATGTAGGGGGTCAGCATCGGCAGTGTGATGCGGAAGAAGACGAAGCTGCGTGGCACGCCGTCGAGTGCTGCCGCCTCGAAGGGCTGCGTCGGCAGGCTGCGCAGACCTGCAAGCAGCAGGATCATGATGAAGGGCGTGTAGACCCAAATGTCGACGAGCACGACGGTGAGCAGCGCCGTCGACGGAGACGAGGCCCAGCGGAAATCCTGCAACCCGATCAGGCTGGCGAGATAGCTGAGCACGCCGAAACCGGGATTGGTCATCAGCTTCCACATCAGCGCGGCGAGCGCCGGCGCCGTCATCAGCGGCATCAGCAGCATGATCGAGATGAAGTTGTTCAGCGTCGAGCGCTTTTGCAGCAGCATGGCGATGCCGAGACCGAGAAGCAGTTCAAGCACAACGGTGATGCCGGCGTAGAGCAGCGAGATCTCCAGCGTGTTCCAGAACTTCGGGTCGGTGAAGAAGGAGATATAGTTGTCGCCCCAGTTGAACTGCCGCGCCCAGGGTTGGCTCAACCGGTAGCGCTGGAACGAATAGACCACCGACGTCAGGAACGGGATCAGGATGCCGATGCAGACCAGCAGAGCCGGCAGGCTGAGGAGATAGGGCAGCACCCGCTTGCTGATCCTGAAGCCCGACGGCCTGTTTCTTTGTATTGTCGCCGCAGTCATCGGCTGCTCCGTCATCCTGTTGCTTCGCCGTCCCGGCCGCCCAAGGGAGCAAGGCGGCCGGTCGGGCGAGCAGGCGGCACCTTTCGGGACCGCGTCGCAAACGTATCACATCTCAAAGGCTGGCCCGCGGACGGGCCAGCCTTGGCCGCGGCTTAGCCGAGCCCGGCTTCCTTGAGCTGGCTGTTGATGCTCTCGGCCAGCTTGTCGAGGCCCTCGTCGACCGGCACTTCCTTGGCCACCATCTTCTGCAGCGTCGCCGCCCATTCGGTGGTGAGATCAAAGAACAGCGGCTGCGGGGTGAACTTGATGCTGGCGCCCGGCGCCGAGACGTCGAACATCTCGACATAACCCGGATAGCTCTTGTTCAGCTTCTCGCGGAACATCTCGTCGTTCCAGACCGACTGACGAACCGGATTGACGAAGTCCATCTTGGTCGCACCGAACAATGCATGCTCGGGTCCGGATGCCCATTGCATGAAGTACCAGGTGGCGTCCTTGTCCTTGGAGAAGTTGGACATCGACAGCGACCAGATCCAGATATTGGGCGTCGGCGCCTTGGCGGCAGGATTGGCCTTGAATGCCGAAAAGGCGAGCTTGCCGGCCATCTTGTTGTCGCCGCCATTCATGAAGTAGCCAAGGATGTCGGCGTCGTAAATCATCGCCGAAGCACCTGCACCGAGATCGGTGCCGACCTGGTACCAGGTGTAGGTCGACCAGTCCTTCGGGCCGCTCTCCTGGATCATCTGGACCCACTGCTTGTGGAAAGCCTTGGATTCGGCGGTGCTCATCGCGGCCGACAGCTTGCCGTCAGCCGAGACGTTCAGGTCCTTCTGGTCGAAATTGGCGTAAGCCGACAGGAATCCCGGGTGGATCGTCGCCCAAGAGCGCGAGCCGCGCACGCCGATGCCGTAGACGCCACCGCCGACGTCCTTGGTGAGCTTCGCCGCCGTAGCGACCATCTCATCCATATTGCCGGGAACGCTGACGCCGACCTTGTCGAACATGCCCTTGTTGTAGGTGATGTTGTTCTGCTCGAAGCCCCACGGAATGCACCATTGCTTGGCGTCCGCCGAACCGAGGGCGCCGCCCGGCTGGCCGTTCCAGGCGCAGGAGTTCTTGACGCCGGGCAGGAAGTCGTCCCAGGCATATTTCGGGTTGGTCTTGGCCGGATCCTTGATCCATTCGTTGAGGTCGGTGATCCAGCCGGCCGGACCGTAGGTCCAGGTCATGTAGGCGCCGGTCATGAAGGCATCGTATTCGGGCGAGCTGGCCGACAGCGCGGCGGTAACCTTGTCGAAATAGACGTCTTCGGGGAACACGTCATAGACGACTTCCATGCCGGTCAGCTTCTTGAAATTGTCGAGGTTGGCGATCATCGCATCGGCGTAAGGATGCTTGTTGAGCAACAGCTTGATGGTTTTGCCCTTATGCGCCTGCCAGTCGAAATCAGCCGCCAGGGCGCGGGTCTGCCCGAAATTGAGCAGTGTGCCGGCGGTGCTGGCGGCAAGGCCCATTGCACCGAGGCCCTTGATCAGCCCACGGCGGTCGACTTGTCCACGCAGGAATGCGTCGATGAGGTCTTTCTCTTTCTCATGCATTTCTCTTCTCCTCCACAGGGTAGTTTCAACGAAATGGTTGCCGGCTACCCGACCGGCGTCTGTTCCACGAGCGATCGCGCCGTCCGCTCGTCGGTTATCAAGCCTTTGAGATAACGGCCCTCCAGCACTGACTTGATGGCGCGAACCTTCACCTTGCCGCCGGCGACGGCGACAATCCTGCGGTTGCTGATGTCTTCGCGCGCCAGTGCCAGCGCCCGGTCGGAAAGCGTCGTCGCAACGGCCTTTCCGGCATCGTCGAAGAAATGGCCGAGCAGTTCGCCGACACCGCCGTTGCGGCGGATCTCCTCCATCTCGCCCTTCTCGATCATACCGGTGGCGACAAGCGAGGCCTCACGTTCGGCGGTGCCGATGCCGGCGATGAGCAAGTCGGCGGACTTGGCGAGGTCGAAGACATCGCTGACGCCTTTCTGCCCGAGCAATACTGTTCGATCCTCGACCGTGTTGGCGAACATCGGTACGGGCATCACATAGGCCTCCGCACCGGTGCGTTCGGCGACGCGGTGGATGACGTCATGGGGGTTGGCCGAGAACTTGCGCGTCAGGCCGCCAAGCAGCGAGACGAAACGGATCCTGCCGGCCGATATGCGCGGCAGATATTCCACGCAGGCGGCAAGCGTGCGGCCGTGGCCGACGCCGATCAGCGCCTCTTCGCCGCGTTCGATCTCGCGCTTGAGAAACTGCGCGCCGGCAATGCCGAGCGCCTTGAGCGGCAGGTCTTCGGCATCGAAGTCCGGAACCACCTCGCAGTAGTCGAGGCCGTACCGGCCGGACAACTCATCCTCAAGCTCCACGCATTCTGAGACTTCGCCGTCGATGTAGACTTTGACCAGGCCTTCCTGATTGGCCTTGGTGATCAGGCGATGCGCCTTGAGACTGGTCAGGCCGAGCCGCTTGGCGACCTCCGACTGGGTCAGGCCGCCGGCATAGTGAAGCCAAGCGGCACGGGCGGCCATCCCGGTCTCATCGTCGCGCAGCAGGCCGTTGCCAAAACCAACCATTTCCGCCCTTTGATATTTTTATCAGTTGCTGCAAAATTTTTCACAAGGCGTCGCCCGAGTCAAGCAACCGCTGCGTTTAAATCTCCGGCCAGGAGCTTGCCGGCCGGGGCCGAATTGGGCCGCGCTAACCAACGGGCAAGAAACAACACCGACCATGCGCATTTAAAACGTTTGCAATTTGGATTGGACGCATTACAAACGTTTCAAACTTCGTTCGGGAGAAACGATGCCGGCCCGCGTTACCACCCTCAAGGAACTTGCTGCGCAGCTCGGCCTGTCGATTACCACCGTTTCGCGCGCCCTTGCCGGCCACGTGCAGATCGCCTTGAAAACGCGCCAACGTGTCGCCGAGGCTGCGCATCAGGCCGGCTATGTGCCGAACACCGCAGCCCGCACGCTGGTCTCCGGCCGCAGCGGCTTTGTCGGCATGGTGCTTCCGATCCGCGGCCCCAATCTGGTCGACTCCTTCCTCGGTGAATTCGTCACAGGGCTCGGCGAAGGGCTGGTTTCGCACGGCTCCGACCTGATCCTGGCCGCAGCAGCGCAAGGCCAGTCGGAACTTTCCGTGCTTCGCCATGTCGTCGAATCGGGCCGCGCCGACGGGGTCGTCGTCACCCGCATCGCCGAGATCGACGAGCGGCTTGCCTATCTGCGCCAGCGCAATTTCCCGTTCGTCGCGCATGGCCGGCTGCTCGACGGCGACTTTGCCTACCATTGGCTCGATACCGATGGCGCGCACGCATTCGGCGAGGCCTTCGACATGCTCTACGATCTCGGACACCGCCATTTCGGCCTGGTGACGATTTCCGAGCCGATGACATTTCGCCATCTCAGGCAGGACGGGCTCGCCGCCGCGATCGCCCGCCGGGGCGATCCGTCTGTCAGCCTCGATGTGGCGACGGCGCCGCGTTTCGATCGCGGTGCCCGCATCCAGGCAATCAACCGGCTTCTGCACGCCACCGAGCGGCCGACGGCGATTGTCGCACTGTTCGACGAGCTGGCGCTGACTGTGATGGAAGAGGCGGGGCGCGCCGGACTTGCCATTCCTCGCGACCTTTCGGTGATCGGCTTCGACAACATAGCCGCCTCCGCCTATGCGCCGCCGGGGCTGACCACTTTCGACGCCTCGATCCGCCAGTGCGCGCGCGAGATCGGCGAGATGCTGCTGACCGTCATCGGCGACAGGCCGGACGCGCCACTGACGCGGCTGGTCCGGCCGACACTTGTCTCGCGGGCAAGTCATGGCCCGGCACCCGCAGGACGGAACTGACGCCTTAGCGGCGCACAACCAGGGAGGAAGACGACGATGAATGCGTTGAGGACATTGGCAGGTGCGGTGCTGGCGTTGTCGCTTGCTGCCGGCGCAGCACAAGCCCAGCAGGTGTTGTTCTGGTCGACACAGGCGCGACCAGTGGAAGAGACACAGAAGATGCGCAGCGAAGTGCTGAAGGGGTTTGACGGCCAGGTCGACTATCAGGTCGCCGAGGACGGGCCCTGGCTCACCCGCCTTCAGGCCGAACTGCAGGCCGGCGCCGGCACCATAGGCGTGCTCGGCGGCCTGCACGGAGACTTCTCCACCGTCGGCGCGAACCTTGTCGATCTCTCTGGCGTCGATCTCGGTGGTGTCAAGGTCAACGAGACCTACAAGAAGCTCGGCATGCTCGGCACCGGCGAGCAGAAGTACCTGCCATGGATGCAGGCCACCTTTCTGATGGCGGCCAACAAACAGGCGCTGCAATATCTGCCGGCCGGCACCGATCTCAACACCATCACTTATGACCAACTGATCGAGTGGGCGAAAAACATCGCTGAAAAGACTGGTTCGCCCAAATTCGGTTTTCCGGCCGGCCCGAAAGGGCTGAAGCACCGTTTCTTCGAGGGTTTTCTCCTTCCATCGTATACCGGCTCGATGGTGACGAAGTTCCGCTCGGCGGAGGCCGAGACGGCGTGGAACAAGTTCAAGGAATTGTGGCAATACACCAACCCGAATTCGACCAACTATGCCTTCATGCAGGAGCCGCTGCTGACCGGCGAAGTCTGGGTGGCATTCGATCACGTGGCGCGCCTCGCCGACGCCTTCAACCAGAAACCCGACGAGTTTGTCGCCTTCCCGGCGCCGGCTGGCCCGGCAGGCCGCGGCTACATGCCGGTGGTGGCCGGTGTCGCTATCCCGAAGACCTCGCCTGACATGGACAAGGCCAAGGCGCTGGTCGCCTATATGCTGAAACCGGAAACCCAGATCGCGACGCTGAAGGCGACAAACTTCTTCCCGATCGTCGACGTCAAGCTGCCCGACGACATGCCGGCCTCGGTGAAGGCCTTCAGCCCAGTGATCGCCACCATGACCGGAGCTCCCGATGCGTTGCCGGCGCTGCTGCCGATGGGACTTGGCGGCCTCGGCGGCAAGTTCAATCAGATCTACACCGACAGCTTCGAGCGCATCGTGCTCGGCGGCGAGGATGTGCACGGCGTGCTCGACGAACAGGCGACGGCGCTGAAAGCGATCATCGAAGAGGCCAAGGCGCCGTGCTGGGCGCCCGACAAGCCCTCGCAAGGCGCCTGCCCGGTCGATTAAGAATCCTCCCGGGCGTCCGGATTTCCAGCGCGCCGGGCGCCCACCCCTTTTGAAGCTTCGAATAGAGAGCGCTCCATGCACAGCAAGGCCCTGCCCTATCTGCTGCTGACACCGGCGGCGCTGTTCCTCTGCGTCTTCTTCCTCTACCCGTTCGTGTTGGTCGCCTTCGAGGCGTTCACCCGCGACGGCGGCTTTACGCTCGACAATTTCCGCACCATGGCGGGCAGCTGGAAGTTTCCGGTCACTGTCCGCAATACGCTACTGCTGAGCGTCGTCGTCGTGCCGATTCAGTTGGTCATGGCACTGCTGATGGCAACCGCGGTGTCGCGGCTCGAAACCGGACGCAGCGCCGCGCTTTATATCTTCGCCATTCCGCTCGGCATCTCCGATCTGGCCGCCGGGCTGATCTGGCTCGCCATCTTCGACCAGTCCGGCTTCCTGAACACCTTGCTCTCCAATCTCGGCGTCATCGACAGCCCGGTCATGTTCCTCGGCTACCAGAGCAAGCTGACGATCTTCATCGCCGTGGCGCTGGCCGAGATCTGGCGCGCGACCGCCATCATGATGGTCATTCTGGTCGCCGGCATGGGGCTGATCCCCCGGGAATACTACGAGGCGGCGGAGGTTTTTGGCGCTAGCCCGTGGAAGCGCTTCATCAAGATCACGCTGCCTCTGCTGCGCCCAAGCCTGCAGACGGCGATCATCCTGCGCGTCATCCTTGCCTTTGAGGTCTTTGCCGTGGTTGCAGCACTCGGCGGCACCAATCTGCCGGTGCTGATGGGCGAGACCTACAATTGGCAGTTCACGCTGCAGGACCACAATGTCGCCGCCGCCATGGCGCTGTTCATCCTCGCCATCTCGATCGGTTTCACACTGTTCTTCCTGCGTGTGCTGCGTGTGCCGAAGGAGGCGCGGATATGAGCACTGTCGCGGAGATCTCGATCGCCGCGCCTGAGGCCCGCAAAGCCGGCAACTGGCTGCTGGTCGCCACCGTCATCCTGCTTTGCGTCTGGGTGCTGCTGCCGATCTATCTGCTGATCGTCAACGCGCTGTCGTCGCCGGAAGAGGTGACCGCCTTTCCCAAGCGCTTCTTCCCGTCATTCGATTTCGGCAGCTTTGCTTTCTTCATCAATTTCGCCGGCATCGCCAAGGCGCTGTGGAACTCCGTGCTCGTCGCCACGCTGACGATGATCCTCTCGATCGGCTTCGGCGCACCGGCCGGCTACGCACTGTCGCGCTTCGATTTCCCGGGCAAGGAAACGTTCCGTTTCCTCGTGCTGATGACCCGCGCCTTCCCGCTGCCGCTGCTGGCGCTGCCGCTGGCGGTGATGTTCATCCGCACCGGCCTCGACGACACCGCGATCGGGCTGGCGCTGGTCCACACCACGCTGGCGCTGCCGTTTGCGGTGCTGATCACTTTCTCGCTGTTCTCCGGCATTCCCGTCGAGCTGGAGGAGGCGGCCTGGACGCTCGGCTGCACGAGATTGCAGGCATTCCGAAAAGTCATTCTGCCGCTGGCGCTGCCGGGCATCGCGGCGTCCGCGGTGTTTGCCTTCACCATCTCCTGGAACGAGGTGTTTGCCGCCGCCGTGCTCACCATCGAGAACCGGACGCTGACCGCCTTCCTGCTGCAGAGCCTTGGCGAATCGCCGCTCTACCTCAAATTCACCGGCGGTGCTGCCTTGGTTATCCCGGCACTGATCTTCATTTTTGCCGTCCGCAAATATCTGTTCGCCATGTGGGGGATCGCCAATCGATGACGCGCACAAAAGAGAACGCCGATGGCTGAGATCGTCATCAAGCAGGTGGCAAAACGTTTCGGCGGCTTCACCGCGCTGCATTCGATCGACCTGACCATCGCCGACCAGGAATTCATGGTGCTGCTCGGCGCCTCGGGTTGCGGCAAGACCACGCTGCTGAGGATCGTCGCCGGGCTGGAAACGCCAAGCCAGGGCGAGGTCTGGATCGGCGGCCGTCGCGTCGACCATCTGCCGCCGCGCGAACGCGGCATCGCTATGGTGTTCCAGAATTACGCCGTGTTTCCGCACCTGACGGTATTCGAGAATATCGCCTTCGGCCTGCGCATGAAGAAGCTGCCGCAGCAGGAGGTCGACGGGCGCGTCAACCGCACCGCCGAGCTAATGCATATCGAACAGCTTTTGAAGCGCTATTCGGGCCAGCTTTCCGGCGGTCAGCGCCAACGCGTGGCTGTGGCCCGCGCCCTGGCGATGGAGCCTGACGTGATCTTGATGGACGAGCCGCTGTCCAACCTGGACGCGCTGCTGCGGCTCGAAATGCGCGCCGAGCTCAAAGGTGTGCTCGCGGCGTCCAAGACCACCACCATCTACGTTACCCACGACCAGGTCGAGGCGATGAGCCTTGCCGACCGCATCGCCGTCATGCATCAGGGCCGTATCGTCCAGGCCGCCTCGCCGGTAGAGGTCTACCGCAATCCGGCGGCCCGCTTCGTCGGCTCCTTCATCGGCAACCCGCCGATGAATTTCATCCCGGCGACGAAGACGGCCGACGGCAGTTGGACCGTCGCCGGGCTGACGCTGCCCGGCCCCAAATCGGACAAGCAGACGATAGAATTCGCCATTCGCCCCGAGGATGTAGACGCCGGCAACGAAGGTATTAACGCCACCGTGCGCGTTGTCGAGCCGCTCGGACCGCACACGCTGGTCACCTGCGGCGTCGAGGGCGGCCTGTTCCGCGCCATCCTCGAATCGAATGCCACGGTCGCCGTCGGCGATCACTTGCGGCTTTCGCCCAAACCCGATCGCATCCGCTGGTTCGATCCCGAAACCACCAACGCCCTTTGATCCCCTTCGATTCTGAAAGTACGAACGCCCGATGATATCTCTTGCTGTCGACGAAACCATCGCCCGCGCCGTCGAGGTGCTCAGGGAAAATGACCAAGGCACCTACACCATACCGACCAAGGGCCTCTACCCGTTTCAGTGGAACTGGGATTCCTGCCTGACCGCGCTCGGCCTTGCCCACTATGACGAGGCGCGCGCCTGGACCGAGATCGACACGCTGTTCGCCCACCAATGGCCAGACGGCATGGTGCCGCACATCGTCTTCCATGTCTGGAGCGACGGCTATTTCCCCGGGCCGGAGGTCTGGCGAACCAATCGCCCGACTGCCACCTCCGGCATCACCCAGCCGGCGGTCGCCGGCTTTGCCGTGCGCCGCTTGTTCGACCAGGCCAAGGACAAGACCCCGGCGGCCGAGCGCGCCCGCGCACTGTTGCCGAAAATCGATGCCTGGCACCGCTGGTTCTACGAAAATCGCGACCCGGACGGCGAAGGGCTGGTCGCCATAATCCACCCATGGGAGTCCGGTCGCGACAACTCGATCGACTGGGACGAGGCGTTCGAGCGCGTGCCGACCGAAGGCGTCGAGCCCTACACCCGCCGCGACATCCTGCACGCCGATCCGGCGCATCGTCCAACCAAGGCACAGTATGACCGCTATGTCTGGCTGTTGCAGCATTTCCGCGGGCTTGGCTGGGACAATGCCCGGCTGCACGATGCCTCGCCATTCCAGGTCGTCGATCCCGGCTTCAACGCCATCCTGATCCGTTCCGCCGCCGACCTTGCCGATCTCGCCGAGGCACTTGGCGAAACCGAAATCGCAGAAGCCAATCGCGCCCGTGCCGAAAAGGGGCTTTCGGCAATGGAACGGCTGTGGAGCGACGCGCATGGCCAGTACATTTGTTTCGACCGAGTGGCCGGAAAGCATGTTGACAGCGCGTCGGTCGGCGGCATTCTGTCGGTATTTTCGGCCATCCCGGAAAGCCGGGCAGCGACCATCGCTGCAACGATCGAGCGCATCGCCGGCAAAACGCGTTGCATCGTCCCGTCGCACGATCCTGAGGATGGGCGCTTCGACCCAAAGCGCTACTGGCGCGGCCCGGTCTGGCTGGTGGTCAACTACATGATCGCCGACGGCCTTGCCGTCGCCGGCCACAGCCAAATCGCACAACGCATCACGCAATCCAGTCTCGAGCTGATCGCCGAGAGCGGTTTTGCCGAATATTACGATCCCCTCAACGGCGAGCCGCTCGGCGGCAATCGCTTCACCTGGACCGCGGCAATGGTGATCGAGTTCCTGAAGGGCAGAGCCTGAAGCTTCCGCCAAGGCCGCCGGCTACCAAAGCCCGTTCTGTCCGCCGAATAACAGTCGATACTATTTGCGTCTGAGGCACGTCCTGGTCCATCAAAACAGGGCCAAGGCATGCCAATCTTCACCATGCCAGAGCTATAATAATTCTTCACAAACCGCTATCTATACTGCGTCGAGGCGGGGAGAAGCGCGGCTCGCGGCACTTGGCATTCCGGTCTTCGCCTGCACCCCGGATCTGTTTCCGGACATGATGGCGGCGGCACTGCGGCGGGAGGATATCGGCGCCTGGGCGGCGGGAGCCGACATCAAGCTCATTTGCGCCGAGGCTGAGGCGCCTGGGACGCGTGAGTGAGCGTTTGCCTCGGTCCAGAATACTGGGCCGCCCGCAGGTAAGCGCTTGCGGTCAAAGGTTTGACAAATAGCCGGCCGCGCCTATGGTCGACCTGTTACAGGAGCGACGCATGGCGAAGACAACCGGCTGTATTCTTGGCGGGTTTTCCGCACATTTGCTGAACAGTAGAAATCAGCCACGGCCGCTTTCACAGCCCTCGCCCTTCCCTCTCCCGGCCGCGTCGATGCGCCCGGGCCGTTCATGTCCTTGAGCCACATGTCGCAGAAAATTACCGAGCTTCTGTCGCGGCTGGAAAAGCGGCTGGACAGGTCAGCGATTGTCTCGGCTGAGGAGGCCGGACCACGCTACCGGGAAGACCCCGACGGCAAGGACGGCGCGCCGCCGGCGATCGTCTTGCGTCCACGCACGACCGGCGAGGTGTCGGACATTCTGCGCCTGTGCAACGAGGTCGGGCAAAGGCTCCTCGTCCAGGGTGGCCGCACCGGTCTTGCGGGCGCGGCGCGCATCCAGCGCGGCGAAGCGGTGCTGTCGCTGGAGCGCATGACTTCCGTTGAGGCTATCGACCGCGAGGCGGCGACCATCATCGCCGAGGCCGGCGCGCCGCTGCAAGCGGTGCAGGAAGCCGCCGATGCGGCCGGCTTGCTGTTCGGCGTCGACATCGGAGCGCGCGGCACGGCCACCGTCGGCGGCAATGTCGCCACCAATGCCGGCGGCATCCGTGTGCTGCGCTACGGCATGTACCGGGCGCAGGTGCTTGGGCTGGAAGCGGTGCTTGCCGACGGCAGTATCCTGACCTCGCTCAAGGGTTTGGCGAAGGACAACTCCGGCTACGACCTCAGCCAATTGTTCATCGGCAGCGAAGGCACGCTCGGCGTGGTCACGCGCGCATGCCTGCGGCTGCATCCGAAGCCGGCCACCGAGATCAATGCCTTCTGCGCGCTTGCTTCGCTGGACGCGGCGATCACGTTGCTTGCGCTGCTCAGGCGGAAGCTCGGGCCCTTGCTATCGGCCTATGAGGTGAATTTCGCACCGCTCTATGGCGCCATGATCGCCGGCATGGAGGCGCCGGCGCCGCTGCCGGTCGGCTCGCCCGTCTATGTGCTTGCCGAGATACAGGGCAGCGAGCCCGACCGCGACCGCGAACGTTTTGCCGCGGTGCTGATGCAGGCGGTTGAAGATGGCGTGATCGACGACGTGGTCGTCTCGCAATCGCCGCGCGAATTCCGGGCGCTCTGGGCGGTGCGCGAGGAGGCCAACCGTTTCCTGTTTTCGATGGCAGGCCTGATCGGCGTCGATATCAGCATCCCACTGGCGAGAATGGCGACTTTCCTGGGCGAAACAGAAGCCGTCATCAAGGCCGTCGACCGCAGCGCCGACGTCTACGTCTTCGGCCATCTTGGCGATGGCAATCTGCATTATCAGGTTCGCACCGGGGATCCGGCGGCCGCATACGACATCGTCTACCGGCGCGTGGCCGCGGCTGGCGGCGGCGTCTCGGCCGAGCATGGCATCGGCCTGGACAAGAAGGAATGGCTGCACCTTGTGCGCAGCGACGCCGAGATCGCGGCCATGCGGCGCCTGAAAGCAGCCTTCGACCGGAACAACATCCTCAATGCCGGGCGCATCTTCGACCTCGCGCCGGGCTGAAATCGAAGGTGCGTAGCGCTGGCCGGGCGCTGTCTCTATCTGGTCGCGCCCTTCAATTCCGCATGCGCAACCGCGATGCGGGCAGCAAGCGCGGCGTTGTTGCGGACCAGCGCGATGTTGGCCTTCAGGCTGCGGCCTTGCGAAAGCTCATTGATGCGTGCGAGCAGAAACGGCGTCAGTTCCTTGCGCCCGATGCCGCGCTTCTCGGCCTCAGCCACGGCCGCTGCGATCGTGCCGTCGATGAACGCCGGATCGAGCGCGTCCGCTTCGGGAATAGGGTTGGCGACGAGAATGCCGGTGCCGGATTCCATCTCGTCATGCAGCAGCATGGCTCGCGCGATCTCGTCGGGCGTGTCGAGGCGATGATCGGCCTTGAGCCCGCTGGAGCGGGTGTAGAAAGCCGGAAAATCATCGCTCCCATAGGCGATCACCGGCACGCGCTGAGTTTCCAGATATTCCAGCGTCTTCGCAATATCGAGGATCGACTTAACTCCGGCGCAGACCACGGTCGTGCCGGTTTGGCCGAGTTCGGTCAGGTCGGCGGAGATATCGAAAGTGGCTTCGGCGCCGCGATGCACGCCGCCCACGCCGCCGGTCGCAAAAATGCCGATCCCGGCTAACGCGGCGATCCGCATCGTCGCCGAGACGGTGGTTCCGGCCGAGCCGCCGCGCACCATGATGGCGGCGAGATCGCGCCCGGAAGCCTTGACCACGCCCTTTGCCGCTGCCAGCTCTTCCAGCTCACGGTCGTCGAGGCCAACCTTGATCTTGCCGGCGACCACTGCGATTGTGGCGGGCACGGCGCCGTTTTCACGCACCACGGTCTCGACACCACGGGCAGTTTCCAGATTGGCCGGATAGGGCATGCCGTGGGTGATGATCGTCGATTCCAATGCCACCACCGCGCGGCCTTCATCAAGCGCAGCAGCGACTTCATCGTTCAGGTGGACAAGGAAAGGTTTCATATCATCTCGCTTTCAGGCAGGAATGCGGTACATGCCGGCGGCAAGGAAGCGCGGCGACAGATCGGGATGGACGCTGGCTTCGCTCTCGGTGGTCAGTGTGGCAAGCAGCGCGCCGGTGCGCACGGCATGAGCGACCGGCTCACCCGAAAGCACCTTGTACAGTGTGCCGGCGATCATCGCGTCACCGGCGCCGGTGATATCGACGGGCTTGGCCGGGACGGAGTGCATGGTCGTCACACCGCTCTCAGTCGCAACGGCAAATCCATGCGCGCCCACGGTCACGATCACCTCGCCGGCGCCGGCCGCGCGCAGCGCTGCCGCTGCTTCCTCCGGCGTCAGCCGCCTGTCGGCATCCGTCATGCCGAGCATCGTATTGGCCTCGTCATGATTGGTGAACAGAAGATCGATGCCGGTCAGGTCCTTCGGCAGGCGCGCTGATTTCGGCGCCGATACCGTGTCGACGGCGAGCTTGAAGCGCGCACCCTGCTTGCGCGACATCAGTGCTGCGAGGGTCGCGGCCGGCAGATTGCAGTCGATGAACACCCATGTCGCCGAAGCCAGATGCGGCCAGAAGCGGTCGAGATAGGACGACGAAAACAGATCGAAGATCTCCATGTCGGCAATGCCGAGCACGAGGTCGTTGTTGCGGTCGAGGATGGCCGCGTATTCCGCCGTCGGCCGTTCCGTGGTGGTGATGACCTGGCTGACATCGGCGCCGAGGTCGCGCAGATGCCGCACCAGTGAGCGGCCGGTTTCATCGTCGCCGACGATCGAGACGAAGCTTATGTCGACGCCGAGGCGGGCAAGGTTTTCGGCGACGTTGCGGGCAACCCCGCCGAAGCTGCGATAGCCGTCGACCGGGTTCGACGTCTCGAAAATCAGATCCTTCTTGGCGTGGTATTTGCGGTCGAGCACCGCGCCGCCGACGCAGACCATGCGCTTTGACGTCGGCAAGACGTAACCACGGCCGAGAATGTATCCCTTGTTGACGAGTTGCACGATGTGGGCCGCAACCGTCGAGCGGGCAATGCCGAGCGCGGTTGCAATATCCTGCTGGCCGGCGAACGGATTCGCCGCAATGAGGTCGAGAACCGCTTGTTCCTGTGCTCCAATGTCGTCCATCGTCTCACCTGGCCCGCCAAATTCGAGCCTGAATGTACGATATTCTAAACAACAGATGCTCTTGTCAATATTTGTTTGAAGCTGGGCGTTCCAGTCGACTGCCCGCATTTCGGCGACGCCCAGTCAGTCCACTTGGCGACTGTATCGACGTATCGATCGTGCTCACGCTGAAGGTCCGTACGCCGCGGGGATTCCGTCGAAAAACGGGACTCTTTAACACCAGGCCGCGAATACCGCTAAGCCTTCAGCACCGAGACGGCCAATTCGCTGTTGTGGACGTATTCGTTGGCGTCAGGCTGCTTCTGCACGAGCAGGATGAACAGCAGGTCGGTCAGCGTCAGTTGTGCATCACGCGCAGTTATCGATGAAGAGCGCGCGCGCTCTTCATCGGCGATCGTGTGGAGGCGAATGTCGGCAACCCGGCTCAGCGGATTGTCGCGAAGTCCGGTGACGGCGATCACGGTGGTGCCACGTTTGCGGGCAAGTTCAGCTATCCGCAGGGTTTCGATGCTCGCCCCGGAATAGGAGAGCGCGAACAGCACGTCACCTCGTCCAAGCGTCGAGACATTGGCCATTTGCACATGGCTGTCGCTGTCGTGCAGCACGTTGCGGCCGAGTTTCATCAGCTTGTAGGAAAAATCGCGCGCCACCAGCGAGGATGCGCCGACGCCGGCCAAATGAATGCGGCGCGCACCGTTCAACGCTTCGAGGGCCTTGCCGATTTCCTGCTCGGTGTTGGCCGCGACGGTCTGTTGCATCGACAAGAGCTTGCTGCCGATCAGCTTGCGCAGGATGACCAGATAGCTGTCGCCGACCTCGATCGAACCGTGGATCATGCCGGCCGGCACGTGCCATTCCTGCGACTTGGCCTCGCTGACGGCGAGCTTAAGCTCCTGATAGCTGGAATAGCCGAGCTTCTGGCTGAACTTGACGACGCTCGACTGGCTGCGGCCGATCTCGGCGGCAAGCGCCGCCGTCGACAGGCGGAGCATCTGGTCGGGATTATCGACGATATACCGACCGATCTCGCGGTCGCCGGGCGCCATGACTTCGAGCTTGGCCTCGATCTTCTTCAGGACGGACATGCGTTCCCCCATTGCCTGTCATCGACAATGCCAAGCCAAGGAATAAATTATTCCGTCTCTGATTGACAGCCAAGAATGAACCATCAAATCTCGACTGATGCAGTTGCGGCCCAGCCTTCGGGCATGTCGACGATTCGGACATGAAAAGATCGTAGACTCGCCGACAGCTCGGGATTAGGTCAGAGCCATGGACAAATTGCGGATCGTCGGCGGGCACAGGCTTGAGGGCGCGGTTACGATCTCCGGCGCCAAGAACGCGGCCTTGCCGCAAATAGCGGCGGCGTTGCTCAGCCCCTATCCGCTGCAGCTGACCAACCTGCCTGAGGTGACGGATGTCGATAACATGCTTGGCGTCGTCGGCCTTCATGGGGCCGAAGTCACCAGATCGGCGCATGCCGCCACAATCGATACCAGTGCCGCCGCTTCCAGGGAGACAAGCTACGATACAGTCAGGCGCATGCGCGCGACGGTGCTGGTTCTCGGTCCACTGCTTGCCCGCTTCGGCCATGCCCGGGTCTCGCTGCCTGGCGGCTGCGCGATCGGCGCACGGCCGGTCGACATGCATGTCGCCGCACTTGCCGCACTTGGCGCCGATATCGCGATCGAAAACGGACTGATCGTCGCGTCTGCGCCGGGCGGACTGAAAGGCGCGCGCATCGTTTTGAGCTCGCCGTCGGTCGGCGCGACCGAAACGGCGATGATGGCGGCGACGACGGCAAACGGCGAGACCGAGATCCTCAACGCGGCCCGCGAGCCGGAGGTGGCCGATCTTGCCGCCTGCCTGAACGACATGGGCGCGCAGATCGAGGGCGCCGGCACGCACCGCATCCTGATCGGGGGCAGCACAGACTGGCGCGCCGCCACGCACGACATCATCCCGGACCGGATAGAGGCCGGCACCTATGCCGTCGCAGCGGCCATCACCGGCGGTCAGCTCGAGCTGACCCACGCGCGGCTCGAGCACATGGCATCCATCGTCCAGCTGCTCGAAGCAGCCGGTGTGAAAATATGGCCGGGCGACCGCGGGCTGATCGTGTCGAGAGACGGGCCGCTCAAGGCGGTCGACGTGACGACGGAGCCATATCCGGGCTTTCCGACCGATCTCCAGGCGCAGTTCATGGCGTTGATGTGCTGTGCCGAGGGCGCTTCGCTGTTGCGCGAGACGATCTTCGAGAACCGCTTCATGCATGTGCCTGAACTGATGCGGCTCGGCGCCAATATCAAGCTGCAAGGCACCATGGCGCTGGTGCGCGGAGGCGAGAAGCTGAAGGGCGCGCAAGTGATGGCGACCGACCTGCGCGCCTCCGTCTCGCTGGTGCTGGCAGCGCTGGTGTCGGAGGGCGAGACGACGATCAATCGCGTCTATCATCTCGACCGCGGGTACGAGCAGTTGGACCGCAAGCTCCGGCTGTGCGGTGCCCAGATCGAACGAATAAGGCAATGAGTGCCGGTGGGGCGTCTCCGCATTATTTCCTGGGCGTCGATGGCGGCGGAACCGGCTGCCGGGCGCGTATCGAAGACGAGGCAGGAACCGTGCTCGGGCAAGGCCTGTCGGGCCCGGCGACAACGCGACTCGGTATAGAGGTGGCCTGGGCCTCGATTGCCAAAGCCTTTGGCGCGGCGATCGAAGAGGGAGGGTTCACGGCGGCGGAAATCGCCAGGATCCGCGCGGGTATCGGTGTTGCCGGCATCGGCCGTAAGGGTGCGCTCGAGGCGTTTCATGGCATCGAACAACCCTTTGCGAGCATCGACTTCGTCAGCGACGGCGTCGCGGCTTGCCTTGGCGCGCATTCGGGTCAAGACGGCGCCATCGTCATAGCCGGGACCGGTTCGATCGGGCTCGGCTTTGTCGAAGGGCGCGACCTGCGCGTCGGCGGCTACGGTTTTCCGATTTCCGATGAGGGCAGCGGCGCCGATCTCGGACTGAAGGCAGTGCAGCTTGCCTTGCGAGCCCATGACGGTCGGCATGAGCGGACGGCGCTGCTGGCCGAGGTGATGCAGCGCTTCAAGGACGATCCGTTCGAGGCGGTGGCCTGGATGGACCGCGCCAGTGCGACTGACTATGCCGCCCTGGCGCCGATGGTGATCCGCCATGCCGATCAGGGCGATCCGGCCGGTCGGCGGATCGTGCAAGGCGCTGCCGAGCAGATCGACACCTTCGTGCGGGTGCTGTTCGAAAAAGGCGCGCCGCGGGTTACGCTGCTCGGAGGGTTGTCCAGCCCGCTTGAGCCATGGCTCGCTCCCGACGTCCGCCGACGGCTGAAGCCGGCCGACGGCGACGCGGTTTCGGGAGCCATAATCCTGGCCAGAAAATCCCTCTGCCGCCAGTGATGCCTTGCTCGCAAGGAATATAATATTCCTACTTTCTGTTGACACAGGGAATATCGAATTCTAAAAAGTTAACGAAACAGAACCGGCGCAGCCGGTACGGAGCCGACGGCCAGGTGCAGGCACTGGACGCCGCTTGCTGTGGGCATCACAGTCCTGCTCGCAGTCGCACTTGAAAGTAAGCGAAGTGGTCGAACAAGGGTTGATGTCGGAGCTGGAGCGGCTGGTTTCCGAGGACCGGAACCCGAAAACCATGGACATCGATCTGTTGCCGACCCTCGAGGTGCTGCGCAAGATCAATGACGAGGACAAAGGCGTTGCGGCAGCCGTCGAGAAGGTCATCCCCGATATTGCTGCGGCCGTGGACCGGATCGTGAGCGCGTTCCAGGACGGTGCACGCCTTGTCTATATGGGGGCTGGCACCAGCGGCCGGCTCGGCGTCCTTGACGCCTCGGAATGCCCGCCGACCTTCGGCGTACCCGAGGACATGGTGGTGGGCCTGATCGCCGGCGGCGTCGACGCGCTGGTGCACTCTGCGGAAGGCGCCGAGGACGATCCGAAACAGGGAATAAAGGCGCTGCAGGACATCAAGCTGACCGCCGACGACGTGGTGGTCGGCATCGCTGTCAGCGGACGCACACCTTATGTCATCGGCGGCCTGACCTATGCCAAGGAGGTGGGAGCCACCACCGTGGCGTTGTCCTGCAATCCTCGATCGACCATTGCCGGCATTGCCGATATTGCCATCTCTCCGGTGGTTGGCCCGGAGGTCCTCACCGGCTCGACCCGGCTGAAATCGGGAACCGCGCAAAAGCTGGTGCTCAATATGCTGTCCACCGCCAGTATGATCCGCATCGGCAAGAGCTATCAGAACCTGATGGTTGACCTCAATCCAAGCAACAAGAAGCTTGTCGCAAGGGCGGTCAGGATCGTGATGCAGACGACCGGCTGCGCGGCACAGCAGGCACGACAGGCACTCGACCAGACCGGCAATGATGTAAAACTGGCAATCCTCGTGACGATCACCGGCATGGGTGTCGAAGAAGCACGTAAGGCGCTTGCCAACGCGGGAGGTTTCCTGCGCAAGGCGATAGGCGAAAAGACGGTGTAAAACCGCATGGATACTGGGCCGATGTTCCGGGGCGTGTGTCCCTTTGAAGCGGTCCGGGGAACTGCAAGGCATCTGGTTTAACAATAATGGGAGACGACAATGGTACGGCACATTGGCAAGAAACTGCTTTCCGGCATGACGCTCGCGGCAATGGTTGGCATCGCCGCGCTACCGGTGCAGGCGAGTGCGGCGACGCTGCATATGGCGTGGTCGCAGGACGCCACCGGTCTTGATCCGCACAAGCAGACGGCATTCTCCTCACTGCGGCTGCTGGAGCTGATCTACGAACCGCTGGTGCGGCTCGACGCAAACCTGCAAATCACGCCCGCGATTGCCGATTCATGGCAGTTCTCGCCGGGCGGCAAGGAGCTGAGCTTCAAGCTCAATCCGAAAGCAAAATTCCAGAACGGCGCCGCCGTGACCTCGGCCGACGTCAAGGCATCGTTCGAGCGCATACTCGACGAGAAGACGGGTGCTGCGGCGCGCGCGAACTTTCTCTCGATCGCCAGCATCGACACGCCCGATCCAGCCACCGTCGTGTTCCACCTCTCGCAGCCGGACGTGCCGATCCTGACGGCGATGAGCGACGTCAATGCGGCGATCGTCCCGGCAAGCGAAATCGCGGCCGGCTCGATCGGCACGACAACGATCGGCTCGGGTCCGTTCAAGCTCGAAAAATGGGATCCGAATTCCAAGGAAGTGCTTGTCGCCAACAAGGACTGGGCAGGCGGCGCGACCGGCGTCGACGGCATCGATATCAGCGTGCTGCCGGACGAGACGGCAATCCTGGCGGCGATGCGCACCAAGCAGATCGATTTTGCCCTGCTCAACGATCCGCTTGTCGCCACGCTGGTGCCCAAGGAAGCCAGCCTGCAGTTGAACCGCGTGCCGGTGCTTGCCTATCACGTGCTGCAGCTCAATCCCTCCCGCAAGCCGATGACCGAACTCAAGGTGCGTCAGGCGATTTCCTGCGCCATCGACCGGCAGGAAGTGCTGGACACCGCCTCGCTCGGCGAAGGCAAGGTCACCGGCCCGCTGACCATCCCGGCACTGGCGACCGATCCGAAGCAGTTGTTCTGCTATAAGCGCGACATTGGGAAGGCCAAGCAGTTGATGGTCCAAGCCGGCTATGCCGACGGCTTTTCGGCGACCGTGATCGGCGCCACCGGCGAGCCGCCGACGGCAGCGGCGGAAGCCCAGGTGATCCAGTCGCAACTCGCAGAAATCGGCGTCAAGCTCGACATCAAGATGATGGAGCTCAACGTCTATGTCGACGCCTGGCTGAAGGGCGATTTCGACATGGCCGTCGCGCTGAACGGCGGCAGGGCCGATCCCTACACTATGTACAACCGCTACTGGACCAAGACGGGCAATCTGCAGAAGGTGGCGAACTATATCGACGACACGCTGGACAGTCTTATGCAGAAGGGCCGCACCGAGACCGACCCGGCAGCGCGCAAAGCGATCTTCGCCGACTTCGAGAAGCACATCACTGAGATGTCGCCCTGGATCTGGCTCTACACGTCCTACAGCTACACGGCACAGCAGAAGAATATCGCAGGATTCGAACCGGTGCCGACAGGCTCGCTGTTCAGCCTCGCCAAGGTGACGATCCAGTAGCTGCTTTGATGCCGGACGAGAGGATATTCTTCGCGTGAACTATCTGATGCGGCGACTGGCGACCTTCCCTCTCGTCCTGCTTGGCGTGTCCATCGTGGTGTTCCTGGCGATCAGGATGGTTCCGGGCGATTCGATCACGGCAATGCTGGGGACCGAAGCCGGCCTGCTGACGCCGCAGCAGCGCGATGCGCTTGCAGCTTATTTCGGCATCGACCAGCCCTGGTTCATCCAATACTGGCGCTGGCTGCTTGGTCTTTTCCAAGGTAATCTCGGCATTTCGTCCACCTATGGCAGGCCGGTGCTCGACGTCATCCTCGAGCGTTTCCCGCTAACGCTGGAACTCGCCTTGCTGTCGATGATCATCGCCCTGGTTGTCGGCATGCCGGCCGGGATTTTTGCCGCCACCCATAATGAAAAGCTATCCGACCTCGGCGTGCGCGTTGTCGCAATGATCGGGCAGTCGACGCCGAACTTCGTCCTTGCCCTGCTGATCATCTACACGCTGTCGGCGGGGTTTGGCGTTTTGCCGGCGATGGGCGAGTTTTCGCCGCTGTGGCAGGATCCGCTGCGCAATCTCGGCCAGCTGTTGCTGCCTGCGGTCACGCTTGGATTTGCCTTCGCGGCTTCGGTGACCCGCATATCGCGTTCGGCGATGCTCGATGTGCTCAGCGACGACTATGTCAGGACGGCGCGCAGCAAGGGCGTTTCGGCGCGCGGCGTCATCTGGCGGCATGCTTTGCCCAACGCGCTCATCCCGGTCGTGACGCTGAGCGGCATAGAGTTCGGCTACCTCCTGGGCGGAGCTGTCATCGTCGAGCAGATCTATGCGCTGCCCGGTCTCGGCCGCATGGTGCTGGATGCCATCCTGCAGCGCGACTACGCGCTGGTGCAGGGAAGCGTGCTATTCATCGCCTTCAACTTCATGATCGTCAATCTCCTCGTCGACCTCGCCTATGTCGCGCTCGACCCGCGTATCCGGCTAAGCGAGCACTGATGGCGACATTGCGGGCTATATTTGCGCATCCCAGCGGCCGGATCGGCGGTGCCATCGTTGCGCTTTATCTGCTGCTTGCCGTGCTTGGCATGCTGGGGCTGACGCCGCACAATCCGTTGACGCAGCACCGGGTCGAGCGACTGCATGCGCCTGACGGCATCTACTGGATGGGCACGGACCTGTTCGGCCGCGATGTCGCAAGTCGGCTGATGACCGGGATCGACCAGTCCTTCATCGTGGCCTTCTTTTCGGTCGCCTTTGCGACACTGGCCGGCACCGTGCTCGGGCTGGCGGCAGCCTGGTTCGGGCGCCGCTGGGACGGCATGGTGATGCGCATCATGGACGTTGTGCTGGCGTTCCCGGCGATCCTGCTGGCGCTGCTGATCGTCGCGGTTGCGGGACCGGGAACCTCGACCAGCGTCATTGCCATCGCCGTCGTCTACACACCGATCTTCACGCGCGTCGTGCGAGGTCCGGCTCTGTCGCTCAAGGCGCGCGAGTTCGTCGACGCGGCCCGCACGTTCGGCAGCAGTGCGGGCTATATCGTAACACGGCATCTGCTGCTCAATCTGGTGGCGCCACTGACGGTTCAGGTGACGCTGGCGCTGGCCTGGGCACTGCTGACCGAAGCCGGCTTAAGCTTCCTCGGGCTCGGCACGCAGCCGCCCGCCGCGTCGCTCGGCCTGATGCTGAGCGACAGCCGCAATCTGATGGAGACAGCTCCCTGGCTGATGATCTTCCCGGGCGTGGCGATCATGATCGGCATCCTCGGTTTCAACCTGCTCGGCGATGCGTTGCGCGATGTCCTCGACCCGAAGATGCGGAGATCGATCGCATGATCCCGCTGCTGTCCGTCAGCGGATTGCACGTCGGCTTCGGTCGCAACCCGCAAGCCAATGAGGTCGTGCGCGGCGTCAGCTTCGATCTCGCCGACGGCGAAACGCTGGCCATCGTCGGCGAAAGCGGCTCGGGCAAGTCGGTCACGGCGCTGTCGATCAATCGCCTCGTCGATTATGGCGGCGGCCGCATCACCGGCGGGTCGATCAAGCTGAGGCGGGCCGACGGCAGCACCTTCGACCTGACAGCCGCAGCCGAGCCGCAATTGACGAAGATCCGCGGCGGCGAAATCGGCATGATCTTCCAGGAGCCGATGACCTCGCTCAATCCGGTGCTGACCATCGGCAGGCAGATCGAGGAATCGTTTCGCCTGCATCGCGGCCTGACCGGCCGGCGAGCGACGGCGGCGGCCAAGGACGCGCTCGACCGCGTGCGTATTCCCGACGCTGCACGGCGGCTGAAATACACGCCCAACCAGCTTTCGGGCGGCATGCTGCAGCGGGTGATGATCGCCATGGCGATTGCGTGCAACCCGCGCCTGCTCATTGCCGACGAGCCAACGACGGCGCTGGATGTTACGGTGCAGGCGCAGATCATGGCGCTGCTCGCCGAGTTGAAGCAGGAAACCGGGATGTCGATGATCTTCATCACCCACGACATCGGTCTGGTTGCAGGCATCGCCGACAAGGTGATGGTGATGCAAGGCGGAGAAGCTGTCGAGCAGGGCGCATTGAACCAGATATTGGACGATCCGCGGCATCCCTATACGCGGCATCTGCTTCATGCGGTGCCGCATTTCGCCGGCGGCAGTGCCGCACGCAAGGACGTGCAACGCGAAACGCAAAAAGCTGCCGAGCCGGCGCTGAAGGTCGATGGCCTCGTAGTGCGGTTTCCGGTCAAGGCTGGGTTTTTCAGCCGTACCAGCGGTGCCGTCCATGCCGTGGACGGTGTGGATTTCGAGCTAATGCCGGGCGAGACATTGGCGGTCGTCGGCGAGAGCGGTTCCGGAAAGTCCACCACCGCCCGCGCGATTCTGGGGCTGGTGCGCTCGACGCGCGGCACGATCTCGGCCAGCGCGCGCAAGCCCGTCACCGGGCAGAGCGCCCTTCCCATGCAGATGGTGTTCCAGAATCCCTATGGCTCGCTCAATCCCAGACTCACCATCCAAAGCATCCTCGCAGAGCCTGTGATCGCTACCGGCGGACGGATAACTGCTGAAACGCGGGCGAAAATGGCCGCGCTGCTGAAACGCGTCGGCCTTCCGGAAAACAGCCTGCAGCGCTATCCGCACGAATTCTCCGGCGGCCAGCGGCAACGCCTGTGCATCGCTCGCGCGCTGATGCTCAATCCTTCGGTTGTCGTCCTCGACGAAGCGGTTTCGGCGCTCGATGTGTCGGTGCAGGCCAGGGTGTTGGAGCTTTTGATCGAGCTGCAGCGTGAATTCGGGCTGGCCTATCTGTTCATCTCGCATGACATGGCTGTCGTCGAGCGGATCGCCCATCGCATCGCGGTCATCTATGCCGGCCAGATCGTCGAGATCGGCGATGCCAGATCGGTGCTCTCGGAGCCGAAGCACTCCTATACCAAACAGCTTATCGCGGCCGTTCCTACTATAGACCGGCGGCATGAACGTTTCGAGCTGGACACGCGCCAGGTCCCCTCGCTCGTGCGTCCGCTGGGGTTTGAGCCGGGGCCGGCCAATTGGCAGCAATTCGGGCCGGATCATAGGGCACGGGTGGAAGCGTGATGATTGTCGCTCGAAAGCATGCAGAGTCAGACGGACAGCCCCTCGCTGCCTTCCAAACGGAGGCGTAGTTGATCGACCATGATTTCTTCTCCCGCGCATTCGCCCCGCTCGAAGCGGCCGTGGCCGCATCGCGCATTCCGGGCTGCGTGCTCGGCATAGTTGACGGGGACGGCGAACGCATCGTCCGGGCAATCGGCTCAGCCCAAGTCGTGCCCAAGATACGGCCGATGCATGTCGGGACATGGTTCGACCTGGCCTCCCTGACCAAAGTCATCTTCACCACGTCGCGTATCCTGGCACTGGCGGAAGAAGGCGTCGTCGACCTCGACGCGCCGCTGATTTCCGTCCTGTCCGACCTTCGCCAATATGACGAAAAAGCCTGGGAACGGAACGTAACGTTTCGCCAGTGTCTCGGCCATCAGACACCGTTTCCCGCCGTCGCGCCGATCTACACCTATGGCCACGATCCGGACCTGCTGCGCGCCTTCATCCTGCAGCGCGAATGGCAGGCTGGCGAGCCGGTCTATTCTGATATCAACTTCATCCTGCTCGGCTTCGTCCTAGAGCGCCTGTCTGGCAAGACCATTCGCGAGATGGATCCCGGTCCGGGCTTCGCGTTCTCCGCCGAACCAGATCAAGCGGCGGCGACCGAAGACTGCACATGGCGTCATCGCGTGCTCTGCGGCGAAGTCCACGACGACAATTGCTCGGCCTTGCAAGGTGCCGGTCACGCCGGCCTGTTCGGAACGGCGGCTTCGGTCCTCGACTTTGCGCAAGGGCTGCTGGACGGGACCGGCGCGTCGCAGCGTTCGATCGCGCTAATGCGCACGCCCTTGTCGGCAACCCGCACCCATGGCTGGGAGCGACCCTACGAAGGCTGGTCCGGCGGCCGGTTATGCAGCCCCGAAACCATCGGGCATACCGGCTTTACCGGTGTCGGGCTGTGGGTCGACTTCGACAAAGGCAGAGCCTGGACCTTGCTCACCAACCGGATCCATCCGACACGTCATTTCAACAGCGGGATCGTAGCGCTTCGCCAAGCGGTCGGCGATCTCGTCAACGGAGCCTGACAACCATGAATCCGAAAAATGGCGAACCCATGTGGGCCGTCGGCCTGATGACCGGCACCGTGCTGGACGGCAATATCGATGTCGCGCTGATCAAGACCGACGGCGAACGGATTGACGACTTCGGCATCTACACGCTTGCCCCCTACCCGCAGTCGATCCGGACCTTGCTGGAAGAGACGCTGCGGCAGGCAAGGAGCTGGAATTTCACAGGGCCGGAACCGGCAATCTTCGACGAGGCAGAGGAAGCGCTGACGCGCGCCCAGTCCGCGGCAGTCAAGGATCTGGTCGAAAGCCACGGGCTGACGATGGCCGATATAGGGGTCGTCGGCTTCCACGGCCAGACCGTGCTGCACCGTGCCCCGCAAGTGGGCCGACTGGGCCAGACCCGCCAGCTTGGCGACGGCGAGCTGATGCATGCCATCCTTGGCACCAGGGTCGCCTATGACTTCCGCTCGGCCGACATGCGCGCCGGCGGCCAGGGCGCGCCGCTGTCGGCCGCCTATCACGCCGCGCTGCTGCGCGAAGCCGACGCCACCGGCGACACGGCGGTGCTCAATCTCGGCGGCGTCGCCAACATCACCTGGTGGGATGGCACGGACAATGTTGTTGCCTTCGACACCGGGCCCGCCAACGCACCGCTGAACGATTTCATCAAATCGAAGGGGCTCGGCGAAATGGACCGCGACGGCGCCCTTGCCCGCGCCGGCACGGTCGACGAAGCGCGGCTGGCCAAGCTCCTGCAGCATCCGTATTTGACCAAACCCTACCCGAAATCGCTGGACCGTTTCGATTTCGGCGCCTCAATGGCGGACGGAATGAACGCCGAGGACGGCGCAGCCCTGCTGACGGCCTTCACCGCGGCCGCCGTCGGCAAGGCGCTCGATCTTCTGCCGCGCCGGCCGAAGCGGCTGGTGGTCAGCGGTGGCGGTCGACACAACCCAACGATCATGGCCATGCTTGCCAGCCGCGCTGGCGTCGAAGCGGTTCCGGCCGAGGCGCTTGGCTGGAAGGGCGATGCGGTGGAGGCGGAGTGTTTTGCGTTCCTGGCAGTGCGCGTGCTCAGGGGCTTGCCGATCAGCTTCCCCAGTACGACCGGCGTGCCAAAGCCGATGTGCGGCGGACGCCTTGCCGGCTAGTCAGGCTTCAGCCTCTTCTGCAGGAAGATGCGGCTGCGGCCGACGGGAAAATCGGCAAGCACGCCGAAGGGCTGATAGCCCTGGCGCTCATAGGCCTTGGCGGCCTTGGGATTGAACGTGTCGATCCAGGCGCCGCGACAGTCGCGCGCGATCGCCTCCCTCTCGGCCGCCTCGAGCATCCTGCCGGCCATGCGGTGACCGCGCAGTTTTTCATTGACCCAGAGCCATTGCACATAGAGCCAGCCCCAGGCGGTGTATCCCGAGATGCCGGCGACAATAGCGCCGTGCTCATCGCGCACGAACACGGCCAATGCCTTCCTGCAGGAGGCGCCGACATCACTGTCGTTGAACGCCGCAAGCCGCTCTCCGAGAAAAGCCAGCTCGTGCGGCAAGGGGTCGGCGGTTGTCTCAAGCGTTGTATTGTCCATCCACCAAGCATCTATCGAAGGACGGGACCGAGACGCAAGCCTTGCTGTGCTATAGCTTCGGCGAACGCCACGCCGCTGCCGCAGCAGCGATTAGCATGAGCAAGGCTGCAACCACCGCCGATGCCGCAAAACCGAACGTGGAATAGAGCGGTCCGAACGCCGTGGTGCCGACGAACACCGCAAGATAGGTCACCGCGCTGTTCAAACCCATGATCGTGCCGCGGCGCGCAGGGTCGAGCGCCGACAGGCGCATCACCAGCACGTTCAGCCCGAAATGATTGGCAAGGCCCCAGACGGCTATCACCGCTATGGTCAGATGAAAACTACTGCTTGCCGCGGCAATCGCGACATAGACGACCGCGACGAGCAGGTAGGCAAACGGCATGACACGCCGCGCACCCAGGCGATCGATAACGCCGTCAAGGAGCGCCGCCGCGCCAAAGCCGACACCATAGGCGAGCGCGGCCAGCCCGTTCGCGCTGACCGGCCGTCCCAAGCCGTTGTGAAGGTGATCGCCAAGATAGCCGTAGATGCCGTAGAACGCGGTCATGAAGGCGGCGCAGGCGACCAGCAGCGGCACTATGCCCGGAACGGCCAACGCACCCAGCGGCGTCGGTGCCGGACCGCTCTTCCTGACATCGCTCAGCGACGTCAGCGCCAGGCTTGCCAATGCGAGTGCTGCGAGCACCGCGACCGCCGCGAAAACGGCGCGCCAATGCACCAGATCGGCAAGTACGGCCGACAGCGAAACGCCGGCGACCATGCTCAGCGTCCAGCCGGTCAGCACGACGCCTATGGTGCCGCTTTCACGACCGGGCGGCGCAATCGCGGCGGAGCTGGCATAGATTGCCGGCATGGCGACACCTGCAGCGATGCCGGCGAGAAGCTGGGCCGCGACCAGCGTCGTCACGGTCGGCGCAGCGGCGCTGGCGACGAGCGCTATCGCCAGCAGCAGCAACGCCCCTTGCAGCATGCGACGGGCGCCAAGCCGATCGATATAGCGCGCCAGGAACAAGGCGCTCGCCGACGTACCGAGCCCGAACGCGGCGGACGCGATCATAACCGCCGGCACGCTTGTGCCGAAGGACGCGGCCACCGCCGGTGCGATCGGACCGAGCACCAGCGAGTTCGAGCCGATCACGGCAATGCATCCGGTGAGGAGGTAAGCGAGGGCCGGGATAGGCGGCCTTGCTGTAAATGTTGCGACTTGATCAGTGTTCGACATATGGCGATAATGGCCGTATTAAATTCTGCATCAATCGGGAATTTTAATATGGATGAAGAAACAGATGGCATTCCGCAGAACAGGCCCGCCGCCCGCGATATCGATGCAACCGACCGAAAAATATTAGGCGTTCTGGTCGACGACGCCACGATCAGCTATGCCGAGCTCGGCGACCGCGTCGGCCTTTCACCGCCGGCAGCCCATGAACGCGTCAAGCGCCTCCGGCGCAGCGGCGCCATCCGCAACACCGCGGTCATCATCGATCCCAAGGCGGTGCACAAGCCGCTGCTTGCCTTCGTCCATATCGACACAAAGGGGTGGGGAAAGACGCCGGAGCTGATGGCAATCTCCGAACACCCCGAAGTCGAGGAGATCCATTCGGTGGCCGGCGACACATGCATGCTGATCAAGGTCCGCACCGAGGACACGCGGGCGCTCGAGGGCCTGCTGTCGCGCCTCTACGAAACACCCGGCGTCACCTCGACCCGAAGCTATGTGGTCCTGTCGACCTATCTCGAGCGGCCGGTGCAGCCGGGGATAACGACGGAATGGCCGACCCCCCGGCACATGGCCAAGCCGCTTTATTAGCTCAAACGGTCCTCACGCGTATCCAAAGTCGAACCGGAAACGTCTCAGGCAAGCATCCTGTGGTCATCCGTCGGGCCGGTTCGTTTGCGCCGGTTCTTGGATCCGACTGGATGCCTGTTGCGCAACCGGAGACACGCGATGAGAAAATTGATCGTGGGCAGCTTCATTTCGCTGGACGGCGGGCCAGGGCGCGGATCGCGCCATCGAGCGGCTGGTGATCCATCTGCCGCCCAAGGAGCGCGCCTGCGTCCTGCTCAAGGATGTCTTCGACTATTCGCTGGAAGAGATTGCCGATCTCGTCGGCTCGACCGTGGGTGGTGTCAAAGCTGCGTTGAACCGAGGCCGCTCTGGGCTGGTGCGGTGGTCGTTTCCAGGCCGGCCTGACCAGCAACAGGACATGCAAGTGTCCGGCATCAACCTCAATGGAATGGGATCGATGCCGGACAAGACATGGGCGGCTTACTGAAGCTTCGCCTGCAGGGCGTTGACGTCATCCGTCGTCATTTCGCCGTCGGTCGTCACCTTGCCGTCGACGATCTTCCAGAGGCGGAACGGGCCGGTGATGTCGCCGTATTTGTCGAAGGCGACCGGGCCGATGACGCCTTCGTAGCGGATCGGCTTGCCATCCTTGATCAGGCCGAGCGCCTTGGCGAACTCATCCTTGCCGGCATAGATCGGCGTGCCGGCCGGGTCGACCGCCTTGTACATCGCCTCCTTGATCTTGGCCGGATCCTCGGAGCCCGCAATGGCGATGGCCAGGCCGACGATGGCGCCGGCATCATACGACCGGTCGGCCGCCGGGTTCGACGGTTCGATGCCCGAAAATTCCTTATAGTTCTTGGTGAAATACTCGGTCGATGCGGTCGGGCTGGTGCCGGAGGAAGTGCCGTACGCATCCTTCAGATAATCCGCGCCAACGGATTCGATGAAGTCCGGGCTGTTCATGCCGTCATTGAGCAGGAATTTCTGGACACCGCCCTGCGAAATCCAAGTGCGGGCGATGGTTGCGCCGTCGACAGGCGTGCTGACGAGATAAAGCCCGTCGGGCTCGCCGGCCATCGCCGCCGTCACTTCCGAGGCATAGCTCGACTGCTTTTCATTGTAGGGCGTGTCGGAGACGATGGTGCCGCCGAGTGCCTTATAGGCGCGCGAAAATTCCGCCACCATGTTGACGCCGAAGTCGTTGTTGACGTGGATGACCGCCAGCTTCTTGAAGCCTTTGTCGATGGCATATTTGGCGGCGGCGACGCCCTGCAGCGCATCAGATGTGATGGTGCGGAAGAAGATGCCGTTGGTCTTGCCGTCGCGCCCGAGCGCCGTCAGCGTCGGCGACGAGGAAGCAGGCGACACCTGGACTATCTTGGCCGGAGCGGTGACCGAGGTCAGGATCGGGATCGACACCGAGGAGATGATGCCGCCGATGATCACTGGCACCTTCTTGACCTGCACGAGCTGCGTCGCGGCGTCGACCGCAATGTTGCCCTGGCTCTGGCTGTCGCGCGTGTCGGTTGCGAGATCGCAGCCGCGGACGCCACCCGCATCGTTGATGTCGCGGAAGGCCATCTCGACCGATTTGGCGCCGGCCTGGCCGTACTCGCCGGCCGGGCCTGTCAGTTCCATGACGAGGCCGACGGTGATCTTGCAATCGGCGGCTTGCGCTGCGCCGGCCGCTGTCAGCAGTGCGAGCGCGGTGGTGATCTGAAGTATGGTCTTTTTCATTGTTGTTCCCCTTTCGTTACACGACTCTCATTGATGTCTTGAGCCTGTTCAGCCTTCCGGCATCTGCAGCCAGGTTTCATGCAGATGTCGCCATTCGACGCCGTTGGGCGCCGATGAACTGGTGGTGAAAACGGCACTTGAGCGGCGGCGGCTATGTTTGCCGGCGCGCTGCTGCGCTTCGATGTAGCTGACGACGATCGTGTCGCCTTGTTGCCAGCCGGCCCGGATTTCCTCGATCGAGATGGTGAAATCGCCGTCACAAGTGGCGCGGCTTGCCCTGACATGGTCGAGCACCGCGTCACGATCGAGGACCTGGCCGTCCGGCACAACCATGCGGAAGCCTTCGCCCATGACGCGTTCGAAGCGCCTGAAATCTGAATTGTCCGCACTCGCCGCATTGAACCAGTCGACGAAGAAGCGGTGGAGATCGACCACCTCGGCGCTGGCGCGGGAAAGCAAGGAGGGCTTTTCGTCCATGGCCGCGTTCATTTCCTGCCTGCATTCAAATTGTAATGCATGATCGAGCCGTGGCGGCCGTGACGGTCGCGTTCCAAAGTGTAGACGTCTCCCAGCGGCCCACGGCTTTGCGCGATCACGGCAGCGATCCTCGCCCGGTCGTCGGCATCGAGCGCGACGTCCATGATTCTGGAATTGGCAAGGGCGTGCGCCTGGTTGCGAGCGCCGACGATGATGGCCGCCACTTGCGGCTGCTCCAGCACCCAGGCGCTGGCGATGGTGGCGATATCGACGCCGTGGCGGTCGGCGACGGCCTTCAGTGTGCGAAGCAACTCCTGGAAAAGCTCCCAGCCACCAAAGTCGTCAATGATCAGCTTGTATTTGACCAGCGATCGGTTTTCGAGCGGCGTCTGCGGCTCGGCAGCGCCAAGCCATTTTTCGCTGAGGAAGCCGCCAGCCACCGAACCGTAGCAGAGGAAACTGACGCCGTGCCGGCTGGCGAGCGCTGCAAGGCTGTTGGCTGGCCGCTGGTCGAGCACCGAGTATTGCAATTGCTGGCTGACCAGCGGCACACCGGCGGCCAGGATCTCGGCCAACCGCGGCGTGTCGAAGTTCGTGGTGCCGATGTTGCGCACCTTGCCTTCCCTGCGGATTTCGTTGAGCCAGCCCATCGCTTCGACATAGCCGGGCAGCGCATAGTCCCACCAGTGGAACTGCACGAGATCGAGCCGCTCGGTCTTCAGCCGCCGCAGCGATTGCTCGACGATGCTGCTGATGTAGTCGCGGCTGATCGTGGAAAGCCGTTCGAGGTCAGGCACCAGCTTGGTGTGCACCTTCATCTTGGCGGCAGCATCAAGGCCACGCTCATTGGCAAGGCGCAGGCGTGCCGCGCCGATCAGCTCCTCTACACCGGTATAGATATCGGCGCAATCATAGGTCCTGATGCCGGCGTCGAAGGTGGCGATCAGGTCGGTTACCGCCTGTTGGCGGTCGATCGCGCCGTGCCCGCCGGCAAGCTGCCAGCCGCCGCGAATAACGCGCGAGATCGTATAGCCGGGGCTGAGCTCGAAAGCCTTGGCGGTCATCTCCGGTCATTCTCCTTCGGCAGCGGCACCGCCGTCGTTTCGGCATGGCTGAACCGCCGCTTGCCGGTCCTGACGATCCTCAGCCGGCTGGCACAATTGGGATCCGGACAAGCGATCTCGGCGTCCGACGTCATCCAGTCGTTCCTGTGGGTCGGGCGCTGCTTTGCGGCCAGAAGCGGCAACACTGCCGCAATGGAATAGATCGAGAAACCTTGCCCCGCCGGCATCGACAGCATCTCGCCCTTCAACTCGAAATAGTCGCCGGGCTTGGCGCCGCAATAGATCGGCTTGCCCTCGGGGATAACCGCCTCGACGCGAAGGTCGAAGAGCTCAAAACTGTCGTCGGTCTCAGCCATTCAGATCTCCACCCGGGTGAAGGTGATGTCGCAGGCACCGTTGCGGCGGATCACGCCACAAGCGGCTGCGAATTTGTCGCGATCCTCAGGCACCACCTGCGCGACGACGCTTCCGGCAAGCCAGCCGATCGGGAACAGCAGGCGTGCACCCGCTCCGTAGAACAGGCCGACGTCAAAGATGGCATTCGGGTTGCCGCCCCACATGCGCGGCGGCACGTAGGACAACACGATGTCGCCCGGCTGCGGCGTCAGCGTTGCGTTCTCCGCCGGCAAAGGCCTGGCATAGGTTTGGCCCTCAAGTTCGGCTGATGGAACCGGGCAGGAGATTTCCGGCCCCGTCCACATAGCATGGATGCCGGCAACGACGCGCGGCTGCTCGAGATAGGCCAGCAGGAAGGCAGCGTTGTCGGGCGCCTTTTCAGGCAACAGCAGCGCGGTCACGGAAAGCATCGAGTGTGGCTCGGTGATGCTGATGCCAGGCGCCGTCATGCCCTCAATCCTTCCTTGCTTGTGGATTGGAGCTTGTCGCGCAGAAAGGCGAAGGGCCGGCTGATGTCGGCCACCAGAGCCTCACGCGCCGCTTGCGCATCCTGCCTTGAAAGCGCTGCGACGATGCTGCGGTGGTAGTGGGCCGTATCGACCTCGCCGGCGTCGGAGAAGGCGTAAATGGCAACGCGGATGCAAGGCCCGGATTGCAACCACAGGCTCTCGATCATTGGGATCAGCACGGCGGAACCGCAGCAACGGTAGATCTCGAAGTGGAAGCTCTGGTTGAGCGTGGCCTCGCGGTCGATATCCTTCTTATGCTTCAGCGCCCGCATCTCGTCCCATTCGCCGAGCATGGCCTCGACCGAAGCGATCTGGCGCGGGTTCATGCGCGTGGCGGCCAGCGCGATCGCTTCGCCCTCGATCAGAGAGCGGGCGCGCAAGAGGTCGTCGATGCGCTCCAGCGTGATCGGCGGCACGCGCACCGAACGGTTGGGAAGCGCCTCCAGTGCCTTCTCGGTGATCAGCCGTCCGAGCGCCTCGCGCACCGGCATGGTGCTGGTGACCAGCGCGTCGGCGAGGCCGCGGATGGTCAGAACCTGGCTCGGCTCGAAAAGGCCGCCGATCAAGGCGCGGCGCAGCTCCGAATAGACGCGATCCTGCACGGTCTCGCGGCCGACCGGCGTAAGCTGGGCTGCGATCACCTCATTGTTCCTTTCGATGGCGGCCTTCTGCATGGGCAATCCCGGTCTTGGCCGTTTTCGGCTTGCGGAAGAAATTAAAGCCGAATAGCGTGATCAAAGCAAGTGTGATCACAAATCAAATCATTGGCGGCGAAGATCGCTTTCGGCCTGAGGGATTCATGGGCGACACGACGGAACGGCAGGAGGAGATCCGCACGCCGGTTCTGACGGCCAGGAACGTCGTCAAGCGCTTCGGCGGCCTCGTCGCGGTCAACAATGTCTCGTTTGACGTCCGGCCGGGCGAAATACTTGGCCTCATCGGCCCGAACGGCGCCGGCAAGACCACGATGTTCGACCTGCTCGCCGGCAGCATTCTGCCGACCAGCGGCGAAATCCTCCTCAATGGCGTATCGGTGTCGGGGGAAGCAGCCCATCGCCGCATCGGCCGCGGCCTTGGCCGCACGTTCCAGATCCCCCGGCCCTTGCCTAACCTGACGCTGATCGAAAACGTCATGCTGGCCGCGCAAGGACAGACTGGAGAAAAACTGCTCGCCAATTTCCTGACGCCCCGGCGAGTCGCTGCCGAAGAAAGGGCTGCCGAGACAAGAGCCGTCGAACTGCTCGAGCTCGTCACGATCGCTCACCTCGCGCACGAACCTGCGCGCGTGCTTTCAGGCGGCCAGCGCAAGCTGCTCGAGTTGGCCCGCGTGATGATGGCCGACCCGGCGATCATCCTGCTCGACGAGCCGGCGGCCGGGGTCAACGCAACCCTGCTCGAGATCATTATCGATCGCATCCGCGACATCAATGCGCGCGGCATCACCTTCCTGCTGATCGAGCACAATATCGAAATGGTGACGCGGCTTTGCCACCGCGTCCTGGTCATGGCAAGCGGCCAACTTCTGTGCGAAGGCACCCCGGAGGAGGTGGCGCGCGACCCGCGCGTCATCGAGGCCTACCTCGGAGGCACGGCATGAGCCAAAAGGTACTCGATGTCCGCGATCTCGAAGCCGGCTACGAGCCTGGCGTTCCGATCGTGCGCGGCGCTTCGATCACCGTCGACCAGGGCGAGATCGTCGTCGTTCTCGGTCCCAACGGCGCCGGCAAGTCGAGCCTTATCAAGGCCATCGCCGGCCTTGTCCCGATCACCGGCGGCACGGTGCTGCTGGACGGCAAGGATATCACGGCGTCGCCCGCTCACATCATGGTCCGCCGTGGCCTTGCCTTCGTGCCACAGACAGAGAACATCTTCCCGCTGATGTCGGTCGAGGACAATCTCAGGGTCGCCTGCGGCATCCTGAGGCCGCGCGAGGTCCCAGCCCGCATCGAGGAGATGTATGCGGCCTTTCCCGATCTCGCCCGTCAGCGCAGAACGGCCGCGGGCAATCTGTCGGGTGGACAGCGGCAGATGCTGGGCGTCGCCCGGGCGTTGATTGTCCATCCCAAGGTGCTGGTGCTCGACGAGCCGTCGGCCGGCCTGTCGCCGAAATTCGTGGCGATGGTGTTCGAGATGCTGGCCGGCATCCGAAAGTCCGGCGTCACCATCCTGCTGGTCGAACAGAACGCCAAGGCAGCGCTTGCCATTGGAGACCGCGCCTATGTGCTGGTTGAGGGCAAGGAGCGGCACCAAGGCGTCGCCTCCGAGCTCTGGAGCGACCCGGTCGTGGCTGAACTCTATCTTGGCCAGCGCCGCCTCGATCTTGGACAAGGAAGCGCGGCATGAACCTGCAATTCGTCGTCGACGGACTGCTGGCAGGCTCGATGATCGGCCTCGGCGCCATCGGCGTGACACTCACCTATTCGATCCTGCGCTTCTCGAACTTCGCCCATGGCGACTTCATGGCCTGGGGCGCCTATGCGACGCTCGCCGTGGTTGGCGCCATTGGCGCGATTTTCGGCAAGATCGCGCCGATCGCGCCCCTCTCCTTCGGTTGGCCGCTGATCGTCGCGCTCATCATCGGCATGGCGGCCACCGGCCTGCTGGCGCTGGTGCTCGACATGGTGCTGTTCGCGCGGCTGCGGGCCAAGGGCCAGGCGATCATCGTGGTGATGGCGAGCTTCGGCGCCTCGATGGCGCTGAGAAGCCTGCTCGAATTCATCTTCACCTCGCGTCCGACCTATTTCAGCCGGGCGATCCAGATCGCCATGCCGATAGGTTTCGGCATCCGCATCACCCCGGACCAGATCGCGCTGCTGCTGCTGACCGCCGTGCTGGTGCTCGGCGTGCATCTCCTGATGACGCGGACCCAGACCGGCCGCTCGATGCAGGCATTGAGCCAGAACGCGGCACTTGCCCGCATCGTCGGCATCGACGTCGCCAGGGTGGTGCGCGTCACCTGGATCATCGGCGGCGCGCTGGCCTGCGTCGCCGGCGTCATGATCGGCATTCTCATCCAAGTCCGCCCGTTCATGGGTTTCGAGATGCTGCTGCCGATGTTCGCGGCCGCCATCCTCGGCGGCATCGGCAGCGTGCCTGGCGCCGTTCTCGGCGGCCTGATCATCGGCATGGCCGAAGCGGCTGCCGTGCATTTGATCGGCGCCGAATGGCGGGCAGCCGTCTCGTTCATCATCCTGATGGCGGTGCTGTTCGTGCGGCCCATCGGCCTTTTCGGAGTGAGGGAACGCTGATGGATCTGCTCGGCTACGGCGCCTTCTTCCTGACCACCGCGCTGATCTTTTCGCTCATCACGCTCGGGCTCAATCTGCAATGGGGGCTGACCGGGCTTTTCAATGTCGGGGTCGCCGGCTTCGTTGCCATCGGCGCCTACACCTCGGCGCTGCTGACCACGCCCGACGATGCCGCGCGCCTGGGCGGCTTCGACCTGCCGATCCTTATCGGCTGGCTTGGCGCCATGCTGTTGGGCGGCGTCGCCGCCGCCATCACCGGCATTGCCACGCTACGTCTGAGATCGGACTATCTGGCGATCACTACTTTCGGCGTCGCCGTCGTCGTGCAACTGATAGCGCTCAATGCCCAGAAGCTGACCGGCGGGCCGTTCGGCATCGGCTTTATTCCGCGTCCGTTCGGCGGTCTTGCCGAAACGCCGTTGCTGTTCAACCTTTCGAACCTTGCGATCGTCTCGGTAGTGACGCTGATCGTCTATCTCGCGCTGGAGCATCTGTCGCGCAGCCCGTGGGGACGCGTGCTGAAGGCGCTTCGCGAGGATGAGCGGGCCGCGATATCCCTAGGCAAAAGCGCACGGTTCTACCGCGTCCAGGCCTTTGCCGTCGGTGGCGCCATCATGGCGCTTGCCGGTGCGCTGCAGGCGCATTTCACCGGCTTCATCGCCCCGGACAATTATTTGCCGGCGCTGACTTTCCAGGTCTGGGTGATGCTGATCGTCGGTGGCTCGGGCAGCAACATCGGCGCCGTCATCGGCAGCATCCTGGTCTGGGCGATATGGGCCGGATCGGGAGCCTTGACCAGTGTGTTGTTCTCGCCGGAACAGCAGGCCCGCGCCGCTTCGCTGCAGATCGTCGCCATCGGCGTGATGCTGTGCGTCATCCTTCTGGTCAGGCCGAACGGCCTGTTTGGCGACAGGCTGCGGCGTCCAAGGTTCGGCAAGCGTGCACGCGTGGCCCCGAGCGAGAGCGGCTCATGAACGCCGTAACCCGGCCGCACGGCGTTTCCCTTTGGCATGCCGTCAGCCGCAGTCGCCACGACCGGCCCACCCTCGAAGGCGCACTCGATGTCGATCTGGCAATTGTCGGCGGCGGGTTTTCAGGTCTTTCCACCGCGCTGCACAGTGCCGAGAAAGGCATCTCGGTTGCCGTCCTCGAGGCGGAAATCATCGCCTGGGGGGCAACCGGCAGGAATGCCGGCTTCGTCGTGCCGAATTTCGCGAAAAGAGACCCCGACGATATCATTGCCCAGCTCGGGCCCGAACGCGGCGAACGCCTTGTCGATTTCGCCGCCGGCAGCGCCGACCTCGTCTTCGACCTGATCAGGAGGCATGCCATCGAATGCGATGCCGTCCAGAGCGGCTGGATACAACCAGCCCATTCACCGGCCGCTTTGCAAAAGACCAGATCGCGCGCCGAACAATGGGCACCACGCGGAAGGCCGGCTGTTGCGCTGGATAGACAAGCGGTCGAAGAGCTGACCGGCGTTCGCGGTTATCTCGGCGGCTGGATGGACAGATCGGGTGGCGTCCTCAATCCGGTCGAATATGCGCGCGGATTGGCCGACGCGGCGGAAAAGGCCGGAGCGCGCATCTTCGAGAATACGCGTGTCGCGTCGATCGATCACATAGGCGATGGTTGGGCTTTGAAGACGGCTGCCGGTTCGGTGCGTGCCGAAAAAGTGCTGGTCGCCACCAATGCCTATGGCGGGTCGCTGAACCGCACGCTTGAGCGAACCTACATCCCGCTGAAAATCTTCCAGATCGCGACAGCGCCGCTGCCGCGCGAAATACGCACTCGCCTGCTTCCTGGCGGGCAAGGCGTCGGCGACACAAGACGCAATCTCTTCACCTTCCGCTTCGACGGCGAAAACAGGCTGATCACCGGCGGCATGCATGTTTTTGGCCCCGGTGCCGACACGCGGGTGCCGCGGGCGATCTGGCGGCGGCTTGCCGGGCATCTCGATCTCCCGGACATCCCGCCGCTTGAATACAGCTGGTCGGGGATGGCTGCCGTCGAGCCCGACTTCCTGCCGCACCTCGGCGATCTCGGCCCCGGGCTGATCGCCGGCTTGGCGTGCAACGGACGCGGCATCGCCATGACCACTGCGATGGGCAAGGTGCTTGCGGATTGGGCTGATGGAACAAAACCTCAGGATTTGCCGCTGCCGTTTGCGCCGCCGTCGCCGATCCCGTTCCATAGCCTGATGCGGCATGCACCAAACATGGTGCTCCCCTGGAGCATGCTGCGCGACCGGCTGGATGGCTGATCGACGTGCGTCTCCGGCCGCCGTCCTGATACCCGAACTGCTAGACTCGCCCACATCATGTTGTTAACGACAGCGGATGAAGCAGAACTATCTTTATCTCATCATCGGCGCTTTGGCCGTCGCCGTTATTGCGTTGGGGATTTACGTTTATCGCGAGGAGACTAGGCCGAAAGGCGTGGAACTTCGCATCGACGATTCCGGCATTTCAGTTCAGGAAAAATAGACCGCGTAGTCCTGTTGCCCGACTTTGCACTGGAAGTCGGCTTGTACCGCCTCACCCCAACTCCAACGTCGTTATCGCAAAAATTCCGGACTGCATGAGCTGCGGCGCCTTTCCCTTGTACATCCGAGCCGTCTCGAAGCCCTGTTGAAGGCCTGCGGACGACAGCAAGTCTGCAAATTGCCGGCTGGTTTCGGGAACGTCGAGATGGACGTTTCCGGGACCGGACATGTGCGCGAGCGCGGCGAAGAGATGGCTTGCCGCGTCCAGGCTGTCGGCAAAGAGCGGGCCGATCTTGCAGCCGTCCCGGCATTGGCGCGCGACGCCGTATCCCGCAATGGCGCCGTGCTTGAGGATCGCAAGCGCCATGTGCGGCGGGCGCAGCCAGTGTTCCAGGAAGGATCGCCTCGGACCGGGAAAGAAGCGGCGGTCATAGTCCAGTATGTCCGGCACGAGTTCCGGCCCTATGGCGCGAATGTCGTTGCCGACGGCTGCCGGGACATTCGGTGACCCCATGAACCGGATCGTCCGGTAGGCCGGTGCAAAACCCATGCTGCGGTAGTTGGCCTGCTGTTCGACAACGCCGTCGAGGCCGATCGTGCGCTTGCCGAGCCGCGCTATGCCGGCATCCCAGACCGCCTTGCCATGACCTTGGGCACGCCTGTCCGGCCGGCAGATGTAGAGGCCGATGAAGCCGAAACCATCGCCATAGGCGACGGCCGAAATGCCGGCCGCCATCTCGCCATCGATAAAGGCGCCGATGAAGCCCTGCGGGTCGGCTGCCTGAAACAGCGCGGCATCGTTAAGGCCGGGATTCCAGCCTTCCGCCGCCGCCCAATCGACAAGGGTTTGCACTTCTTCACGTGCGAGCGTTCGGATCGTTCGGGGCATTGCGATCACTCGGCGGCGCCAGGCGCGAAGGATTTCAACGCGCCATGATAAGACTTTGCCAACGGGCTTGCATAGGCGCCGCGCTTGGATGTCGTCAGGCCAAGGGCGATCAATGCCTCGGCCTGTTTCACGGCAGCGCCCACGCCGTCGATGACCGGAAGCCCGAATTCCCGCTGCAGCGCCGCCGCCAGATCGGCCATGCCGGCACAGCCGAGCACGATCGCCTCGGCGCGATCCTCGTCGATGGCGCGCGCAATCTCGCTGCGCAGCCTGAGCAGTGCGTCGGACGCCGGATCTTCGAGGGCAAGAACCGGGATGTCGGCGGCGCGCACGCGTGCCCGCCCCGCCATGCCATAGCGTTGCACCAGGCCTTCGACCGGCACGCGCGAACGTCCGGTGGTGGTGACGACGGTGAAGCGCTGGGCGATGAACGAGGCCGTGCTGAGCGATGCCTCGCAAATGCCGATGACCGGAATGTTGGCCATGGCGCGCGCGGCATCGAGGCCGGTGTCGTCGAAACAGGCAATGATCGCGGCTTGCGCGCCGGAGCGTTCGCCGGCGGCGATCTCGACCAGCAGGCCGGGCACGGCAAGTGCTTCATCGTAATAGCCTTCGATCGATACAGGTCCCATCGACGAGGTGACGGCAACGATCTTCGTCGATTGAGCAGCGACCGATCGGGCTGCCGCCGCGATAGTGTCGGTCATGCTGGCGGTGGTGTTTGGATTGACGACGAGGATCTGCACTGTCAGGCACGCTCGCGGCGGCGGCCGACATAGACGATTGCGCCGAGCGTCAGCAGGATCACCAGGAAGGAAAACACGGTCGTCACGGTGCCCAGCGCATAGAGCACCGGCGTCGTGACATTCGTCGTCATGCCGTAGATTTCGAGCGGCAACGTGTTGAACGTGCCCGAGGTCATCAGCGTGCGGGCGAACTCGTCATATGACAGAGTGAAGCCGAACAGGCCGACGCCGATCAGGCTGGGCGCGATCATCGGCAGCACGACATGGGCAAAGGTCTGCCACGACGATGCTCCGAGATCGCGCGCGGCTTCCTCATAGGCTGGCGAGAACCGGTTGAAGACAGCAAACATAATCAGCACGCCGAAAGGCAAGGTCCAGGTCAGATGGGCGCCGAAAGCGGAGGTGTACCAGGCGGGGCGGAAGCCGATCTGCTGGAAGACGACGCCGATGCCGAGACTGATGATGATCGACGGCACGACCAGGCTGGCGACGGCCAGATAGAACAGTGCGGTTGCGCCGCGAAATTTCTGCCGGAAGGCCAGGCCGGCGAGCAGCGACACGGCGACAGTGACGACCATCACCATCAGGCCAAGGACGAGCGAGCGTTTGAAGCTGCCGCCGAAGTCGCCGACCGCCTGGCGCTCGAACAAATTGGCGAACCAGTGCAGCGACACGCCGTTCAGCGGAAATGTCAGACCGCCGTTCTCGCCCTGGAAAGAGAGGATCAGGATCGCCGAAAGCGGGCCGTAGAGGAACAACACGAAAAGACCGAAGAACGCCGCCAACACATAGAATTCGAGGGTGCGCTTGTCCTGGCTCATCGCCTCACAGCTCCTTGCGGATGTCGACGATGCGCAGGATGCCCGCGACCATCAGCAGCACCAGCACCAAGAGCACGACGGCGTTGGCGGCAGCTGCCGGATATTGCAGCAGCGACATCTGGTTCTTCATCATCAGCGCGACGGAGGCGCTCTGCCCGCCGGACATCACCTGCACCGTCGAGAAGTCGGCCATCACCAGGGTGACGACGAAAATGGTGCCGATCGCCATGCCGGGCTTGGCGAGCGGAATGACGACGTTCCACAGAACCTGCCAGCCGGAAGCACCGGCGTCGCGCGCGGCTTCTATCAACGACTTGTCGATGCGCATCAGCGTGTTGAAGATCGGCGTCACCATGAACAGCGTATAGAGATGCACCATGGCCAGCACCACGGCGAATTCGGAATAGAGCAGCCATTCGATCGGCTTCGGGATCAGCCCCATTTGCACCAGCGTCGAGTTGACCAGGCCATTGCGGCCAAGCACCGGAATCCACGAGATCATGCGGATGATGTTAGAGGTCAGGAACGGCACCGTGCAGACAAGGAACAGCACCATCTGCATGGCCGTGGTCCTGATATGGAAGGCAAGGAAATAGGCGACCCAGAAACCGATGAACAGCGTCAGCGCCCAGACGATGGCGGCGTATTTCAGCGTATTCAGGTAGGTTTTCCAGGTGACCCAGGAGCCGAGCGTGTCGGAATAATTGGTGGTCAGGAAATCCGGATACATCGCCGCGAAATCGTAATCCCAGAATGAGACCACGGCGATCATCAGAATTGGCAGCAGGAGGAACGCGCCGAGGATCAGCGCCAGCGGTGCCGCCTGGAGATAGGGTGCGACTCCGGCAAAGGAGCGCCTACGTCTGGCAGGCCTTGCAGACGTAACGTGCGTGGATTGTTCGAGCGCTACTGCCATCTATATCTCGGTCGAAGTCGGCGATGCGACTGAGGGGTGTGCCCTTCTCCCCCTGTGGGAGAAGGTGGCCGAGCGAAGCTCGATCGGATGAGGGGTGTTCCAGCTTGGCACCAACAGTGCTCCGTCCAGCACCCCTCAACCGTCTTGGCGCTGCGCGCCAATCTGCCTTCTCCCACAAGGGGAGAAGGCAGAGGGCATCAAGCAGCGATGAACTCGTTCCAGCGCTTCACCATGTAGCGGTCCTCGTCCATGACCGAGTTCCAGCAGGCGACCTTGCCCATGCGCTCTTCGAACGAGCCGCCGTCACGCACGGCGCCAGCCTTTTCCATGACCTTGCCGTCCGGCGACAGGATATCGCCCTTTGCCGGCTTGCCTTCGATCCAGTAGCCCCACTCGTCCTCGGACATGAACTTCTTGGCCGACACCATGTTGGCCGAGTAATAGCCCTGACGGTTGAGATAGCCGCCAACCCAGCCGGACGTGTACCAGTTGATGTATTCATAGGCGGCATCGAGTTCGGCGCCGGAGAGATGGGCTGCCAGGCCAAGCCCGCCACCCCAGGACCGGTAGCCTTCCTTGAGCGGCTGGAACCGGCACGCGATGCCCTTGGAGCGGACCGCGGCCACGGCCGGCGACCACATCGACTGGATTACGACTTCGCCTGAAGCCATCAGGTTGACGCTCTCGTCGAAGGATTTCCAGAAGGCGCGGAACTGGCCGGCTTGCTTGGCCTTGATCAGGAAGTCGATCGTCTTGTCGATCTCCTCCTTGGTCATGTTGCCCTTGTCGGCGTATTTGATGTTGCCCGTTGCCTCCATGATCATCGCCGCATCCATGATGCCGATCGACGGGATGTTGAGGATGGCGGTCTTGCCCTTGAAGGCCGGATCCATGATGTCGGCCCAGGTGGTGATATCGCGGCCGACGAGGTCGGGGCGGATGCCGAGCGTATCGGCATTGTAGATCGTCGGCACCATGGTGAACCAGTTGGTCGGCGCCTTGGCGAAGACCTTGCTGTCCTGCGCCTCGACGTAACCGACGGTATGCGGCGCGGTGCCCTGGGCAATGACGCTGTCCGGCGTCAGCTTGCCGGTTTTGAACAGCGGCACCAGCTCGTCGTAATATTTCAGCTTGCTGACATCCATCGGCTGCAGGACGCCTGTCGGGAACACCTTCTTGCAGATCCAGTATTCGATGTCGGCGATGTCGTAGCTGTCGGGCTGCGTCACAGCGCGCTGCGCGGCGGCGTCGGAATCGGTTGCTGTCATCTCCAGCGTGATGCCGAGGTCGGCCTTGCACTTGTCGGCGATGGCATTGAGGTTGGATACGCCGGTGCCGAACTGGCGCAGCGTGATGTTCGATTGCGCCCAGATGGTCGGAAAGCCTGATATGGCGCCGGAACCGGCGGCGAAACCGACGGCGGCGGCACCTGTCTTGAGCAGCGAACGTCGCGATATTCCAGTCTTCTTGTCGGTGGTGTTGGTCATGTTCAGTTCCCCTGTTTTGGTTGGTTATGCTGGATTTCAGGAATCGAGACGGCCAAGGACGATCGCGTCCTCGGCGTCCCAGGCGATCGGCACTGCGTCGCCGACGGCAACCGGCCTGGCGAAGAAGCTGGTGTCGTCGACGATCACCGTGAAATCCTCGATGCCGGCGCCGTTGACTGAGAGCTTCACGGTCGAACCGCGGTACTCGACGTTTGCAATAATGCCGGTGAAGCCGAGCCCGGCTGCCGGCGGCTCGCCGATGCGCACGTGGTCGGTGCGAATGGCGATGTCGATGGGTTCCCCGGTCTCCCTGCCCTGCCCGCTGGCGGCGAGCGTGACGCCGCCGGGCACATCGAAAACGACCATGCCGTCGCGACTGCCGGCGACGCGCCCGGAGATGACATTGTGGTCGCCCATGAAACGAGCGACGAAGGCCGTGGCCGGCCGCTCGAACACCGTGCGAGGGTGCGCCGCCTGCTCGATACGGCCGTCGTTCATCACCACGATCAGGTCGGCCAGCGCCATCGCCTCTTCCTGGCTGTGGGTGACGTGGACGAAAGTGATGCCGAGCGACGTCTGCAGCTTCTTCAGTTCGGCTCGCATGCGGATCTTCAGGAAAGGATCGAGCGCCGAAAGCGGTTCGTCGAGCAACAGCGCCTCGGGATCGGTGATCAAGGCGCGCGCAAGGGCAACGCGCTGCTGCTGCCCGCCGGAAAGCTGCGCCGGGCGGCGGCTGGCATAGGCCTCCATCTGCATCAGCTTCAGCATGTCGAGCGCCTTGGCGCGGCGCTCCTCCTTGCCGACGCCTTTCATCTTCAGGCTGAAGGCGACGTTGTCGATCAGGTCGAGATGCGGAAACAGTGCGTAGGACTGGAACATCATGGCAGTGCCGCGCCTGGCCGGCGGCAGGTCGGTGACCACTGTGTTGCCGAGACGCACGTCGCCACTCGATATGCTCTCGTGCCCGGCGATCATGCGCAGCGTCGAGGTCTTGCCACAGCCGGACGGACCGAGCAGGCAGCAATAGGTTCCGGCAGGGATTTTCAGGCTGATGCCTTCGACGGCAGTCGTCGCGCCATAGACTTTCGAAACGGACACAATGTCGATTTCGGCGGCTTTGGACATCCAGCTTCCCCTTTGGTCGGATTAGCCAAAGCATCATGCGTGCCAGTTGCGCACCGCCGCACCAACTGACTGAATCCTCGAAGAAATCAGGGCCGCCTCTATGTAGCTGCCGATACGTCGGCCTTGTGCAATGCACAAATTATAGGCGATTGCCGCCGATCTCCGCAAAGATCGTATGCAATCTTTTTCATCTCTGTATTCACTTTGTCTCTCGTCCAAGCGATGCGATTCAGGGTAGAAGAAGGCAGGACCACTGCCATGAACATTGCCGACCAGACCTTCCCTGCTATCGAGGCCGCCAACGAGGATCGCGCGCAGGCGATCCGCGACCAGTTGCGCGACGCGATCGTCGATCGCCGGCTGGCGCCGGGAACAAAGCTTTCCGAAGGCGAAGTCGGCACGCTGTTCGATGTCAGCCGCACCGTGGCGCGTGCCGCACTGCAGATGCTTTCCTTCGAGGGATTGGTGCGCACCGAGCGCAATCGCGGCGCCTTCGTCGCCAATCCGTCGCCGGAGGAAGCGCGGCAGGTTTTTGCTTCGCGCCGGCTCATCGAACCAGGCATCGCGATCGCCGCCGCCGGACGGATGACGCCGGCGCATGTCGCCGCGTTCAAGGCCCAGCTCGACGAAGAAGGCCGTTTCATCGCCGAACGCGGACCGAACGCAAGGCGATCGGAGATCAAGGCGTCGGGGGATTTTCACCTGCTTCTGGCGTCGGTCGCGGGAAACGTCATCCTGCAGCGCTTCATGGAGGAATTGGTCGCTCGTTCATCGCTGGTGATCGCACTCTATGGCCGCTCGGGCATCTCGAGCTGCGGCCACAACGAACACACGCAGATCCTCGAGGCGCTGGAAAATGGCAATGCCGAACGCGCCAGCGCGCTGATGCTGCACCACATCGACCATATCGAGGCCGACCTCGATTTGCGCGTCAGGAGCGGCCCGGCACTCAGGCAGGCGCTCGAGTTCTGAAAATTTGCCGTTCGCGGCAACCTCGCCATGCCCATAATCACCTTTGCCCGACAAGCGCTTGCCTTGCGAAGCGCGCGCGGCCGCACGCCTTCCCCCAAAGCGCAAGATACGGCCGGCGGTTGAGGTGCCGTACACGATACGTAAGTGCACCCGCTCAATGATTGCGTCGAGATAAGCGTCACATGCTCGGGGCCGCATGTAGACGCATCGAGGTATCGAGCCGGGGATGTCGCAATGCGCAAGGGCCTTGCCGCGGTGCTTATGGATTTCGTCAGAGCTCGTCGGTCGCGGCGAAGCTGCGCCTCGCTGGACCTTTCGTTTGGCCGGATTATCTCCGGAATGACAGCGGTGTCTTTCATCTTGCTGCCGACGGTGGGCTTCACCAGCGATCACATCTCCGCCTGGCGCCTGGGCGCCCGTATCGTCGCCGTCGGGCTGCCGGGCGTGGCCGGCGTGCGCGAGGTGGGGCGTTTTCATAATGGCGGACCGATACCGGGAAATCCGGAATTCCTGCTGACCACGCGCGAAGGACGTGTGCTCGATCCGCTTAGGGTTCTGGTCGCGGTATGCAGCAATTTCGGCGCGCCACCAGGC
>NZ_JAMYVL010000025.1:0-94824 GCF_040323955.1 Mesorhizobium sp. M0018
ACCGTCATGTGTCCGCCGCTCCGCTAAACACGGGGGCTGCGCGGCGGACACGCCGACGTCAACGCAATGCCACGCCATTTTGCAGAACTTGACGCACACAACTCCAACTTGGACGCCTGCCGCCTGTGCCGAGCCCCCGCCGAGCCATTGCGAGCATCTGCGCACGAGGCCGGATTGTCGTTAGCTTGGCATCCAAATACTTATCCTGGTGTACATATTCGCTGTAGGCGCCGCGCTCCTGCACCTTCTCACTATCGGTGCGGAGCTCCCGCATCGTCCCGGCTGACCTATACTATCTCGGGTTGCCGCAAGCCCACGCAGTCCCTTGGCAAATTTCGGGACCTGGTCAGTCCATCAAAAGCACCACAGCGGGATGCAGCTTCTTCAGATTCGGCAATGATTTCGACTGCCAGGGTATGTCGGGCGTTCCACGCACGACGAGTCGAACATCGGGATGCTTGCGCACCTCGATGGTAAATTTCGCCAGCAGGTTGATGCCGGAAGAGTTGAGAAAGTGAAGGTCCTTCAGATTGAGCGTAATGGAAGCGGGTTTCGAGGCAAGAACACTGGTCGCCAAAGCCGTGATAGGCGCACCGGCCTCGGAACTGGCAAGCCGCATTGCACCGTCGAAGAAAATTTCGCTTCCTTCAGTCCACACACGATAGTCGTCTGTCTTGATTTCCATAGCCTGGCTTCGTTTCTTCTAGTTGTGAATTTGCGAGATCGGAATGGAGGCATATGTCTCCACGCAGATCCGATCGCTTTCGTCGGCGGCGCTGAATATCCAAGCCAGGCGTGCGCCGTAGTCACTCATCAACGTCAGCAATCCAAGTCCGGAGCCTCCTACGTCGGGGTTGGCGGCATTGGCTTCAATTCGCTGTATCAGCAGGTCCATGGGGTCGCCAACCGTGATGTCCGCCAGGAGACTTTGGAACTCAGACGCATCTTCACCATCGACGTCATTCGACACTTTCAGCTTGAAGCACTCCGAATCCATCGACGCCTCGATCAAGATCTCACCCGGTGCGCGAAACTTGACGGCATTTTCGATGAGTTCGTTGACCAGATATCCAATGCTGTGCCGCACTTCCATGTAGTCATTGCGGGACGACCGGAAGCGCAATGCGAAAAGATCGGCGATGAAGTCCGAGGTCGTGGCACAATGACGCCAACTCAAGTCGAGAGGTCCGTCGAACAGCCGCACGCGACTGACGCTCTCCTTCATCCCGATTGCAACGTCAGGGGTCCCGAACAGCGTTGTCATGGCTATGTGTGCCTTATGATCACGAGGGTGATGTCGTCGTGGATCTTCTGGATCCCGATATGGGCCATGAGATCCTCGATGATCCCGGTTTTGATTTCCTCGGCGCTCCCGCCTTGACGTCTTCGTGCGCTCTGGCAGAGGCGCTCGAACCCGAACAGCCTTCTGTCTTGGTCTTCCGCCTCGGTCACACCGTCAGTGTGCAGCACGATCACGTCGCCACTGCCGAACAGGATGTCGCGCGTGGCAATGAACTTCGAGATGTCATTCTCCAGGCCAACCGGCAGACCCAGATCCATCGTATCGATGCGTTCGACGTCCCCGTCCGCACGCACGACGAGAACGTCCTCATGCTGGCCGGATAGCGTTACCCGCTCATCCTCGAAGTCAAGGAAGGCCAGCGAGAGATGCTTTCCGGTGTTCGTCCGCTCGATGTTCTTGTAGATCGCTCTGTTCAGCCGATCCAGAAACTGGTGCGGATCCGCCTCGCTGGTCTCCTGCAGCGCGCGTGCAACAGATTGGACCATCAGCATCAGCACGCCGCTCTCGAGACCATGACCGGTCACGTCGCCGATGCCGATCTTGACCCGTGACCCGTTCTGCAGGACGTCATAATAGTCACCGCCGACCTCGTCGGCCGGCCGCATATAGGCCGCGATCTCCAGCCCCGGAATCGCTTCGAGTTCGAATTGTTTCGGCAGGACCATCATCTGTATCTGCCTGGCGACCGCGAGTTCGGCGCCAAGGCGGACGTTCTCGTCCTGCAGCTTTTCGTTGAGTGCGGAAATCTCCTGATTGGCGTCCCCGAGTTCCCTGGTTCGTTCGTCGACGAGTTGCTCGAGGTTTTCCGTGTGAAAGCTGATCTGCTCGGCCATCCGGTTGAAAGCGATTCCTGCCGCTCCAACCTCGTCGCGCGTCGGAATGTTCACGCGGACTGAATAATCTTTGGACTGGAGCCGCTGGGCGGCGCTGGCAAGTGCCCTGAGGCCCGCGGTGATCCGTTTCGAAATTCCGAGCACGGCCGCAAAAACAATCAGAAGCGAAACGGCGATCGCCGCGATCTGAAACAGCAGGATACGATTGGTTGCGCGAGAAATACTCTCCTGCGCGGCGAACAGGGATGCATAGATCTCCCGTTCGGGAACGACGATCCCGACCGACATCGTTTCGGACTTGATCGGTCCCGAACTCCACAAGTTGGTCGGCTTCAATCTCTTGAGGACAACAATATAGGGAACGTGTTCGCCCTTATTGTCGAGCATGATATGCTGAATGACACCGTCATTGTTCTTGTCTAGAGGTAGTGACGCGATAGCCGGCTGCGTACTTCCCCGCAGAGACCTTTCCAAGCCGGTGACGCCCTGCGTGCCCGCATCGCTCGATGAAGTCAGGCCGATGATCGCCTGGCCCGACGGATTGATCGCCACCACGTTGCCAGTCGACATCGTGAGGAAGCCGAATCCGGTTTCAGCGATCTTCACCCTTTCGACGACTTTCGCGAGCTGATCGAGAGTGATATCTGCTCCCGTCGTACCGGCGATACCGGTGCGATCGCGCGTCCAAAGCGGGTGGAAAAAGCTGACGATCAACTTTCCCGTGATTGCATCGGTGTAAGGCGCCGTCTGGGTAATATCGTCAGGGACCGGACGTGAGGCGGGATCCCTGGCCCATTGCTGCCATGAACCATAGATTCCCGGAAAGAAGAACTCCCAGAATTCCGCCTTGTTGTGACCTGGATAGAGTCGGTCGAAGGTCTGTGCCTGATCCGTATACGGTACCGTCCGGAAGATCGGCCGTTCCTTTGGACCAATATAGTACATCTGCAGTTTGGACGACCCGCTGGCCATGAGAGTCGGCGCGACGAGATCGATCAGAGTACTGTCTTCTATTTCCTGCCGAACGCTGGGCAGCGGACTGTGGTCGGCGCCCAGCAGGTAGCCCCAGACGCTTACCACGGAAGGCGCGCCCGGCAGATTCTGCGCCCAATCGCCCTGCGCGTTGTAGACAACCTTCACGGAGCCGGGCGCCTCATGCGAAAGCGTGGCGCCGACCTGTTGCTGCCTCCTCGGATCGTCGATCTGGGCCTGCAGCACGCCAGCGAGCGCCTTGACGTCCCCGTGAACCCGATCGAGCAGCAGGTCAACGCTCAACGCTGTCGACTCGGCATAGGAACGAATGTATTCCTGGTTTGCGTTCGTCAGGCCCTCACCGACTTCCGAGGTGGCGTCGCGCGACAGCTTTTGAACGTTCCAAAGCGCCAGACCACCGCTCAGCAGGAGGTCGAACAGTACGGCGCCGCCAACGACCAATACGAATTTCGCTCGAAAGGAGCGCAGGCCGAAGCGCGGTGTAGGCTCGTTATCGGCTTTCATTGTGGCCGTCGCCCCGATGCGACCCAGATCGGCCAACCCGCATAACCCTTGGGGTGTAGTGCAGCGAAAATGTGATCCTGGAAGCCCTGCCGGAACCGTGCGACGAACTCCGGTCCGTCACCGCGTCTGCTCGCCATCTCCCCGGCATAGACATCCGCCCAGGCCGCAATGACGTCGGCGAAGTCCTGCGGATCGCCGTCCAGGTTAGTGACCATGAAGGTCTCCACAAGGATGTCTTCGAATCCGGCTTCCACCAGGTATCGCCGACTCTTGGGCCCAAACTCGACGTCCATCTCGAAATGCCCGAACAGCTTCGCCACCTCGTCGTAGGTCCAGCGAATGCTTTCGGCGCGCGGCTCGCCGAGGCAATGCGAATTCTTCTCGTTGGTGATATAGACCCGACCGCCTGGCTTGCATATGCGGTAGAGCTCCTTGAGGATGAGTTCAGGTCGATTGAAGATTTGAAGCGAATGTCGGCAAGTGACCAAGTCGAACTGCGCTTCGTCGAGCAGCATCTCCGACGCATCGCCATAGGTGTACTCGATGCCCCGGATATCGAACTCCCGCATCACTTGTCGAGCATAGTTCAGGCTTGACATGGAGTGGTCGAGGGCGACGATCCGCGATGGCTGGAACTCCTTCTGCGCGAGCACGGCGAAATCACCGATCCCGCAACAGATGTCGGCCATGACGATGCCGGGCCGCATGCCGTGTCGCGGCAAGATTGCGCGCTCGTGGCGCCAAGTCATCTTTGTCTGAGTGCGCAGGATCGGTACGAACCCTCCTTCCTCAAGGAAGCCCTGCCCCGGATAGAATTCGGTGTCATACTCCTTGACCGTTATGTTCGGTTCTATTCCGCTCAGGCGACCGAATTTTCGCGAGGTCCATCCGACGACGCTTGATGTGATGACCACGAATTTGAGATCGGGTCGAGCGCGACAAGCGTCGATGATGATCCTCGATAAGGTGTGAAACGCAGCGTTGTTCATCTGCGTCAGGCGCCTGACATTGACGTAGAGAACGCCGCGCACACGGCCAATCGCATCGCGAAGCAATGCTATCGCGGGCCCAAGCTCATCGATCGCCTGAGGCCGGACCACTCCCGATATGGAGAACTCCTGGTTGTTCGCGTCGTATTGCGCCTTGAAGCGCGGGAGAAGGTCGTAAGGGTTCAATTTTGAAAGCCCTCGAGCGGAAGATCCACGACAAGCTTGATTGCATCGCCGTCGGCCTCCTCGGTCCAGAGTGTCGCGTTGTAGTCGACAGCCAGTTCCAGGAGTACGACCTCGCGGCTAGGCGCGAGATCCCCAGACAAGGAATTGAGGTATCGTTCTCTGGCCTCTATTCCAGCAACTTGCGATACGGCTTCTTCGTAGAATTGGCGCTCCTCCGGCACACAAGGAATTGTCAACTCGATCCTATCCGTCGCGCCATGGCGAGACACCCTGCATGCCAGTTCGCCTTCGGCATGGCGCGTACGAAAGGCGACTTCCAGCAATTCGTTGAAGGCAGAGGAAAAGAGATTTGCATGATGGACCGAGTCTGACCTGTTTTGACTGATCATCCGGGCCATGTATGTCGAGACATAATCGCAATGTTTCCAAGCGGAGACAAAAGCTTTGATCTCCAAGTCGATCTGGATCATCGGCTCAAAAGTCGCCTCGCCAGTCAGATCATGATGAACGGGTCCCATCGGCATCTCACTTGTTCCATCAGTATTGAGGCCTCGCGGGCCTCCGCGAAGAAAAATTTCACCGCGCCCTTGATGAGTCAGTCTCGCACCCACTCGAAGCTATGCACGGTATCTGCCTCGATCGTTCTACAAATCTCGACTTCACCGTTAACAAAGGTGCAAGGCGCTAGAGCGCTCGATTTGCCTCCCTCGCTCGTACCACCCTCAGCGGGGACCGCTTGATGAAATCGCTGATGGCCTCGGCTCCAAGCGGCTTTCCCAGGAAGTTGCCTTGCAGGCAATCGCAATTCTCCTTGATCAGCCACCGTGCCTGTGCCGACGTCTCCACCCCCTCGGCAGTGACATTTATTCCCAGGCCGTGCGCCAGATTCATGATCGATCGCACGATCGTTTGGCTTTTGAGATCGGTCTCCAAGTCCGCAATAAAGTACTGATCGATCTTCAAAGTATCGAAGGGGAAATTCTTAAGGTAACTTAATGATGAATAGTATGTCCCAAAATCGTCGAGCGAAATTCGTATTCCCAGGACGTTCAGAGTATTTAAGGTGTCGATATTATCGATCGTCTTCTCAAGAAGAACCTGCTCGGTTATCTCGAGTTCAAGTCGGTCAGCCCGGATTCCAACTGAGTCGATGATTTGAGCAACCGTATCCGTTAGCGAACCGCTAAGGAACTGAGCCGGCGACACGTTCACTGCGACCGTCAGCGAGGAAGGCCACGTCAATGCCTGGCGACAGGCTTCCTCGAGCACCCATCGTCCAATCTCGTCCATCAGACCGTCCGCCTCGGCGATCGGTATGAACACGCTGGGTGGAATGATTCCGACCTCGGGGTGCCGCCACCGCAGTAACGCTTCGAATCCGATCACCGACGCGGGAGGTCGAATGAGCGGCTGATACTCAAGATAAAGCTCGCCGCGCTCCAGCGCGGTTCGAAGGCTGCGCCTCAGATTCTCGCGTTGCTCGAGCAAGAGCAGCATCGAACGGTTGAACGTTCGAGCGCAACCGCGTCCATCCGTCTTGGCTGCGTAAAGAGCAATGTCGGCGGCTTTCATCAACTGCTCGCCGTCGGTCCCGTGCTCCGGCCCGAAAGCAATTCCGATACTCGAGCCGACGAAGACGGGAATGCCGTTGATGACAAACGGTTCCTTGAACGCATCGACAAGCGATCCAGCGAGGCGCTCGGCTTCCGCGGGCTGATCCTTTCCCAATTGGATGACAGCGAACTCATCGCCGGCATACCGATACGCAGATTCGCCGTCCTGCAGCGCGTCGCGGATTCGACCTGCCGCGAGTTGAAGAAGCGTATCGCCTGCTCCATGACCGAGCGTGTCGTTGACCGCTTTAAAATCGTCGAGGTCGATTTGCAGCAGGGCGGCTTTCGGCTTTGGTCCGCCGATGGCCGCCAGTGCTTGCTGCAGCCGTTCACCGAATCGCCGCCGATTCTGCAGTCCGGTCAGCACGTCGTGCGTTGCCTGATGGAGCAGAACTACATGCTCCTGCTCTTCCGCCGCGCTCCGCCCGCCGCGTTCCCTTGATTCGATGATTCCCACACCATTTGCAGTGGGGAAGACGAAAACGGACCGGGGCGCTTCGCCTGATGATGACGGCAAGTCGATGCTTGCCGGAGAGCCGCCCTGGAACACACGAAGGAAATCGTCGCGATACCTCGCATTGAGAAAGCTCGGGTAGATCTCCATACGGCGGCGCCCAGCGCCACCGCGCCTCCGTACACGCCCTTGAGCCTGGTTGCGTAGTGCGTCAGGCGGAAGTCGCGGTCATAGATTGACAAAAGTTCGGTCGTGTTCGCCAAAAGGTCAGCGAGTATCCCATCGCCGGCACGTGGAGCATCGCTCGAGGAAGGCCCCTCACTCTCCGTGCCGACGCCTGATGCCTGTGGGCGCAAGAGCCACCTCCATAGGCGGTGCAAATTCGCGCCCCCAATCTAGGAATAGCATAACTGTCAACCTTAGCAAACTTTCCACTCGCAGTCTTAACAAGTGCCGCATGCAGCGCAGTTGCAATGTATGCTCCGTCGTGACTGGCGACAAATTATCGGTAACGTCGAACAGTCACAGTTCGTTAATAAATCGCGAATTGGCGGGAATCAGCTATGTGATTGATGGCGCGGTGGACGCGACACGAAGATATTCGTGCGGCGTGGTCTTCCCCGCCCCGGCAAGCCTGTTTTGGGCCCGCCCCATCAGCATCGCCGATCCTGTACTCAGCTTCCGAGCGCTTTGAGCCAACCTTCAAAGGAAGAGGCTTTCTCCTGTCCGGCAAGCGAAACAGAGTTGGCGGGGCGCGGCAACACCACAGTGCTGCGGCCTTCGCGGGGGCTGTAACCGAATTCCTTGCTGAATGCCCGGCTGAAATTAGCCGCTGAACTAAACCCGAAGGCTTCAGCAATTTCAACAATGCGCCGGCTGTCCGCCGGATCGCTTAGCGCAACATGGGCTGCCAGAAGGCGGCGACTTTGTATGTAATGGAGAACACCACCGCTTGGTTCGAACAACTGATAGAGACGAGAGCGCGAGACGCCGAGCGCCCGGCACATCGAATCCGGTGTCAAATGAGCCGCATCCAGATTGTGGTGGACGTATCGACGCGCTCGCTCCATTAGCGCGACACCCGTCAATTGTTCGACGGCCGCAGCCTGTTCCGCCGGAGGCCCGAGGCAGGCAATAATCATGCTGCGTGTTGCGTGCACGATGCGGGGCAGATCGTCAGCCGTGAGGCTGCGCAGTCTTGCTTCTATGCCATTGACGTAGTCGAGCAAGAGGTTGGCAAAGTTGCCGGACAGAATTGAATTGTTCTTGGCGTCCAGGGTTGCCGCCGCATCGGCGAACAAATCGCGCGGCAAATAGAGAAAGAGACTTTCGGAGTCCGTTGTCCTCCCGCGAAACGGGTAGCCAAGCGATCTGATCTCCAATTTGCCCGGCTGGTTCTCCGCTACGCGGCGATCGACCTCCGTCCACGACCGGCCAGTACGTGGAAAGGCGATATACCAGTGATCGATCGAGCTGGACCGAAGCTTCGCGGCAGAACGCATATAACTATGTGCCGGTGCGCGCTGTTGAACGATCAGCATGCCACCGAGATTCCAAGCCGTGTGGTCCGCGGGAAAGCCATCGTTCAGCGATTTGTCATCCGGCAACCTGACCTCTATCAGCGGCGCCATATGCGCCTGCCAAGCGGCTAATTGATCCTTTGGCGCTAGTTCGAGCGTTGAAAAGGACAGAGGTTCAGACACCGACGCGAGCGACGAAGCGTCCTCATTGTGGGACTGACCTTCGCGTGGCCAACGACGCCGATCGAGGTCCCGCGGCTGCCTCGCAGGGGCCTCGTCTCTCCTCTTAGTGTCCATCGCGTGGTGCCATATCCGAATCGGCTATGCCCCATGCCCCTCTCAATCATGTGATGTACTTCAGGATCTGGCAAGGCTGGTGAACTCGAGTCGACTGAAACGGCGATCAAGCTGGTTTACGGAAGAAATGCATTCCGAGATAAGTTTCTGGATGGGAAGCTAACGACACTCTTCAACTTGGTACGTATAGAATCGGTCGTCGTGAAATTAGTTGAGGAGTCCACCGAAATGACCGCAAAGCTCGACAGCGAAGCTCGTCGCAGGACAATTCTTGATCAATACAGTAAATTTGGTTGCATGCGAACTCCGAAAGAGGCGGCGGAATTCCGGCAAGGATTTCATGTCCCAGAACAAAGCTGGACGTCTAGAGCTCGCGAGTGCGCGCTGATTTTAGGATTATTGAAAGTACCAGTCAGCGAGTCACCTCATTTCAACAAACGCCCCAGCGGTTCATCAGCAAAAAGAGGCCCGCCGCAACCACCGGCAGCGGGCCCTGAAAGGTTCGCACAGATGCTGCGTCCGCGTTTCGCTCGCACCTGCCTCAGCCATATTGATCTGGCTATTTGTGAAAGCGTGTTTGATCAGGTTTGCGCAGATGATCTCATCGACCCTTTAAGCCGGGACGCCGAGGCCTTAGCGGTGGCAATTGTCGCAGTCTTCCGAAACATTACTACCAACGAGCGCGAACTGCTGGAGGACGTTAGGTCTTTTCGTCCCTCAAAGGGCTCAGAGACGGCCCACTAGCTTGGCGGCGTTGGGAGGCGAATTGTTAGCCCTACTTTGGCATAGCCGGATTCGCATCTGTATTGGCCATTGACGCCCGCCAAAGTGTAGCCACAGCGCTTGTGAAGGGGATGGAAATGGGTTTAGCCCAAGACTTGTCTGATGTTGCCCTCACATTCGATTGTCCGGATTGCTCGCATCCGGCGGTAAGGAAGGGCTCTGCGCTAAGAACGATCGCGCACTTCAGATGCAACGGGTGCAACGCCAAGGTGCGGATCACTTATCCGCAGAAGGTAGCGATCTTTGAAAAGCACAAATTAGCCGCCCAAGGGGCAGTGCGATAAACCCCCAACGCTGCGGGCGTGATACCTCTTGGCATGTCCTTGGGCGGTGGCCCGGCATGTTCCCGGAAGCGCTTCCACAGCCGCTCCCGCATCTCGCCCGGCCAGAGCATGCGGCTTGAGCAAGCCGGCGCCATCAAGGTCTTCTCCGACGTCAATTCCGGCAGGAGCATGGACCGGCCGGGCTTGGCCGAGCTACTAGATTATGCCCGCGCTGGCGACACCCTGGCCGTCGTGCGGCTCGACCGGCTCGGACGCTCGCTGGCGGAGCTGCTGGAAACGGTGAAGATGCTGCGGGGACGACAGATCGACCTTCTCAGCCTTGAGGAGAAGATCGATACGTCCTCGGCGCCGGCGAGTTGATCTTCCACGTGTTCGGCGCCATCGCTCATTTCGAACGACGGCTGATCTCGGAATGCACGAAAGACGGGGTGGCTGCTGCACGGGCGAAAGGGAAACGACCTGGGCGACAACCGCTCGACCTGAATCAAGCTGATCAAGGCCGAGGTATCGCCGGCTGAAGCTGCGCGGCAATTGGGTCTCGGCCGATCGACCGTTTATCGGGAAATGAGACGACTGGGGATCAGTCGGCCAGCGTAGCGAGCATTTCCAACGCTTGCAAACTCTCGCGCTGGGGAACTTCAAGGGCAAATAGTGACCGAAGTCGACCTTCGCCGTCTCGGTCTTTATGGCTTCATAACTGCTCATTCTGGCCATTCGCATTGCCGGCCGCAACATCGAGCGGGCGCGACAGCAGTGGGTCCCTATGGCGCATGGACCATAGCTACCGGTGGCGAAACCATCTTCCTTCCCTACCTGTCGGGTGGAGTTCCGTCAACGGGAGTGCGAGATCCTTAATAAATCGTTGACGCAATGGCACCTACGGTGCTGCCAGACCTTGCTCAGATGTCACGGACTACCGGGATGATGTCAGTCATCAACATGATCGAAAGCGCAGCGGTAGTCATTCTCGCCGTGCTTTTCCTCGCCTTTCTGGGTGACCGTCTCGAGCGTTCCTTCTGGGCAAAGAGCATCGTCTTCGGGATCGTGTTCGGCGCGACCGGACTGATCAGCATGGCATCGCCGGTCGAATTCGCCCCCGGGTATTTTGCTGATGGGCGCAACGTCGTGATGGCGTTCTCTGGTGATTGCAAGGGCTGGGCGCGTCGACAATTTGCCTCAGGCGGCGTTTGTCCTATCGTCGGATACCATACTCTCGTTGATTGACTCAGTTCGCGATGGAACAGAACGCAAAACTGCACGGCGAAGGCCCGCGAGTGCATTGCTTGCACAGCTAAAGCCGCTCGATGCAAGCGTTGTGAAGATGCGTCTTGAGCCTCGGTCTCAAGAGGAGACTGTTGGCGGACGCGGACGTGTATTTTAGTCGTCGTTCATGTCGCGCTATTTGATGAGCTCCCAGTGCATCTTTGACGTGATCAAGAGGCGTAACCTCACCGCTGAACTTTGGTTAGAATCCGCAGACTCGCGCGGCATCTATGCAGACGATATCTGCATCAGTGCAGTGACGCCCATGACCATCAGATGGCAACTTGAACAAGCGCTCACGGCGGCACGGGCAAAGCCCGAAGCCGCCGTGCATCCCGTGCCGGTGATCAGAGACTTCATCGACCAGGCAAGCAGGCTGTTCGAAGATTTCGCGCGCGATGACCGGATCATTGCGATGGACCATCGGATCGCCGCACGCTGGGGGGATTTGCTTGACATGAGGATCACATATTGACACCCCGACGGTCGGCCATTCGATGTGCCTAGCGCGACAAAGGTTGAGATCGCAACAGCGTTGGTTGGGAGGGGAGATTTCCCATTTGTCTACGTGGACTACCATCAGGATGGGCACGCAGAAATCCCGGGGCTAACGGTAGAAAATCCTGAAGACTTTGTTCGCAAGTGAAATGGCGCAGTCCGCTCCCAATAGATTTCAGATCTTGGCACTGAGCGGTGGGGGCTACGAGGGCTCTTCGGCGCCGAGTTTCTCGCCGCATGCGAGTCAAAGTTCAACGTTCGGTGCAATAACCGCTTCGACATCATTTCTGGAACCTCTATCGGCGCGCTTCTTGCTGCCGGCCTTTCAGCATCCGTTCCAGCGACGACATTGGCGGCAATAATGAAAGACTACGGACCGTCGGTCTTCGCTCGTGGTATCGCCACTGGGGTCAAACGGCTTGTGGTCGCGGCACTCTATAGTCCGGTTCCAATCCTTGAGGCTATTCGTAAGACGCTCGGCAAGCCCGTTGCCGAAACGCTACTCAGCGACTACGAACCTCCGCTCATCATCACGGCCATCAACTACTCCACAGGCGAAACGAGTATCTTCCGTTCCAAAGGCATTGCGGGGAAAGCGGCCAGCGCAGTGAGCATCGAAGATGCCATACTCGCAAGCGCGGCGGCGCCGACTTTTTTTCCGACGAAGAAGATTGGCCCTAGCGAGTACATTGACGGTGGTCTCGTAGCGAACGCACCAGATATCATCGCACTTCTCGACGCTTTGAACTTCTGTCACGCGCGGATGGAGGAGGTCTACCAGCTTTCGATCGGCACCGCGTCACGTCGGCAAGGTTCCGCAGTGCATGATAAATCTCGAGCTCCCGGATCTTTTTCATGGATAGCGCGCCGTGGCCTTATCCAAACAATAATGGCAGCCCAAGAACATTTGGTGCTGTCTCAGATGAGCAGCCTCCTTCGAAATCGATTTCTACGCATTGACGAAGAACCTGCGCAAAACCAGGTCGAAGCCATCAAATCACTGGATCTTGCATCTCCGGCAGCAACAGAAACGCTTCAGCTATTGGCGTCACATCGATCGATCGCAGTAACGGCATAGGAACTGAAGCCGAATATTCGCTCCGTAACTTATGCCAGTCGCGCCAACTTCGGCCTGAATCGCTTTTCCAGGGCGAAGGCTGTCATCAGAAGGCTTTCATCAAGAGAATACAGAAATGCACCAGGTGCCCGGCGACCCAGCGCTCATCGGGTGAGCGTGACGCGAACAGAACCTTGTCCGTATTTCCTGTCCATCTAGAGCCCCATCGATCCACTGCGGCGCCCCGATTGCTTCCGCGCTCCTATTTGCTGCAGGCCGGCTCGCCCGGATGCCCGCAGGACGGCTTCTTGCCTGGCGGCTGCTTCGGCAGTCGTCGCTCTTGCATCTGGGGCTTGGGCTGGACATGGAATTCTGGCTTCGGCTGGGCATGAAACTCCGGCTTCTGCGGCAGGCCTCGCTCTTGCATTTGGGGCTTTGGCGGCGCGTGAAACTCAGACTTCTGCGGCTTGGAGAAAACCTGCAGGTTCGACTTTTCCTGCAGCTTGAGCTGGCGCTGCGGATCCTCGTTCGGCTTGTTGACTTTGAAGTTCCGCTGGACGTTGACTTCCGCGCCGGCGGAACCTCCACCGCCGTTCTGCGGCTTGCGAAACTTCCTGTTCCCGTCGCCCGGCGCCAGATCACTCGGTCCGACAACGGCCTGGCCTGCGGACAGGTCCTTGCGCGTCAGCTTTTTCGGCTTGCCGCCACCCTGGTCGGAAAAGTCAGGTGGATTGTTCTCCTTGAATTTTTCCTGCGCGCTCTGGCCCAGCCGGGCTGGCGCACCGTTGACGGTCGGCAGCTTGCGAAACTTCTTGTTCCCGTTGCCCGGCGCCAGATCACTCGGTCCGACAACGGCCTGGCCTGCAGACAGATCCGTGCGGGTCAGCTTCTTCGGCTTGCCGCCACCCTGGTCGGAGAGGACAGCTGGGTTGTTCTTCTTGAACTTTTCCTGCGCGCTCAGGCTCTGCCCGGCCGGTGCACCGTTGACGGTCGGCAGCTTGCGGAACTTGCCGTTCTTGCCCAGCCCATTGCCGGCTCCGTTCTGCTGACCATTCCCCTGTCCGGTAACGCCAGCGCCGGCATTTCCCGTAGACTGCTGGCTGCCACCCAAGATCCCTCGCTCGCTAAGCAGCTTCTTGGACCTGTTGTTGGGTAAATTCTGCCCGTTGAGCACCGGCGGTTTGCCGTTGACGAGCGGCAGCGCCGTGCCATTCGCTCCCGGCAAAGCATGATCCATTGAGAGCGTCTTCGATAGCGGCTTTGCGCCTCCAGGCTGCTTGCCTTGCGCAGCCCCCTGGCCGAGCTTGCCCAGGGCGGCAGGGTTCCGGTTGGAGAGTGCAGCCTTCTTCTGCAGCAGCGGCGGCAGCGCCACTTTTGCCGTTAGCGCGGCCGCTCCTAGACCCTCGGCAGCGCCTAGCTTTTGGGCGGTAGTAAGGCCGCCCGGCGCGTTACCATTGGCCTGCCCAGCCTCACCGTTGGTCTCGTTGTTGATCGTCCTGTTGTTGATGATGGTGGTGTTGTGGATGTTGTTGAAGACGATGTTATCGCGCGGTGGCACAATGTTGCGCGGCGGGTTGACCCATACCGGCACCGGCACGAAGACGGGCACCGGCAACACGAAAATATCGACTGCCGGCCGTGGTGGCGCCAACACAATGAAGTCCGGCGGAGGCGGCGGCAGGAAGATCACTGCGACAGGCGGCGGCGGCTCGAAATGGAAATCGGGATCGCCGAAATAGAGTACGGGCCGATCGACATAGATGATTTCCTCCTCCTCCGGTGGCGGCACATCGTAGGCGTAGACGGTGAAATCCTCCGGCGGCTCCAGCGCTGCATCGAAATGCTCCAGCCGCCGGCGGGCATCCCAGGCGTGCGGACCGTGCGGATAGCGATTGAGGTACGACCAGTAGGCTTCCGGCGTATCCTGGAGCCAGGTTTCGCGCCAAGTGATCGCTTCGCGCCGCGCAGCGATGATGGCACGCACGCGCTTGGCCATTGGATCGTGTGGGAAAGCGCCGACGAAATCCTCGTAACCGCGGAGCGCGTCGTGGTCGAGGGCCGCAACATAGGCGTCGTGGGCGTCGAAGTCGCGGATCTCGCTGGTCCGGTTGGCCCGAGACTCAGCCTCCGAGACCTTGGGCGCGGGCGCATCCGGAGCGCGGTCGAAGAAGACGAAGGGCGCCGTGATCTTTGAGGCGTTCCACGGAACTTCCGCGCCCTGGGTCACCCCGTTGACGCGAAGGCGCGTGCGATCGAAAACATCGTCAAGCGGCAGACCGCCTTCGCGCATCATCTCGGCCAGCGCCTGGGCGTAGGCGCCGTACGGTCCCTTGCCCTCTGGCGCGACGGTTCCCGGAGCGGCATTGAATGCGATAAGCATGTTCGGATCGGGATCGACCAGCGCGAGGCCGCCGGCCAGCGGCTGTTTCATCTGCGGGAATGCATTCGGCCGCGCCGCATCTAGCACGACGATGTTGACCTTGGTCGGCAGTCCGGCCAGCGACTTCGAGACATCTGAGAGCCGCATTCCCTGAAGCGGGACGTCGGTTGGATTGGCGATCTGGGCATCGATTGGCAAGAAATAGTTCTCGCCTTCAAACTGCACGCCACGGCCGGCGAGATAGACGAAGACGACCGCATCGGAACCGGCGGCGGAAACCTTGCCGAGGAAATCGCGCAGCGCGCCACGCAGCGATTCCTGGTCGACATCGCGGGCGCCGACCACATCGAACCCCGCCGCCTGCAAGGTCTGTGCGATCAGGCCGGCATCATTGGCCGGCGTCACGAGCGTGCCCGAAGGATAGGCGGCATTGCCGATGACGAAAGCGAGGCGTTTTTCACCCTGGGCGTGAGCCCCCGTCGCCGAAGCGGCCACGAAAACGACGAGGAGGAAGAGGCAGAGGAATTTCTGGAGCGTCAGCATGACAATCCGCCATCCGTACAAACAATAACGCTGCAGAGACAGAAATCTTCCGCAGACGTTGCAAAACAGAATCTCGCGCCGCTTTGCGGCACAATTTCGTCTAAAAAAAGCGGTTCAGATCGGCGGTATCCAGCAATTGAAAGCGAGACTTCTATCTCGCCGTGCATGAAACAGTCAAAATGGAACTATGAAGGTTCATGGGATTCGGCTCAAGCGTCATAAGACCGCGCGAGCGCGCCACGTGGCGTTGTCAGTCGGCGCTCCGGGACTGGATACCTAAAGCGCGATGAATGCCCGCCCTCGCGTTCTAGACCTCACATGGTCGTTCACGGAAAAGAGCGGGAAGCAGCTGGCAGGCCTTCGGATCGCACCTACTCCGCGCGCGCCCATTGGTGCGACCGCCAGCACATTGGAAACTGCCGCCAGGCAAGCGAGCCGCTGGGCGACGCGCAACGATTCTCTGGGCCCGAGTCTCGATCGGTCGGCCGCTACCAGCCATAGCTGAAAGTAGCGCCACCACTGCCATTGCCGTTCTGCGCGACATTGGCGTCGGTGTTTCGGCCAAACTGGAAGATACCGTAGGCGTTCTCATTGCCGTTCTGCTGCAGCGTGGCGGAATGGCCATTGCCCTCCTGCTGGATGATGCCCAGATTGCCGCGACCGTTTTGTCCGATGCCAGCTGCGTTTCGCTGTCCGGACTGACGAATGCTGGCACCATGCAGGCCGCGATACAACGAATAGAAGCGCAGTCCAGTCGCCAGAGCGCGGGCGTCGCGGGCGTTGCCGGGGGCAAATGTCGCCGAAACCCAGCCGCCCGCGTAAGCCGGTGCGGACAACGCCGCCTGGCCGATGCTGCCGGCAACGAGAACGGCGGCAAGAGTTTTGAACATATTGCGGGTCATCTTTGGTCTCCATTTTCCGGCTGCCCAGCCTATGGCCAACCTTCTCATTTGGTGGCTGAACCCTCCCGGAATCCTTCGTTCAGCTGTCGTTCAGTCATTTTTTCTCCCGGCCTGACGCACATAGAAAAAGGGCGCCGATTGCCGACGCCCTTTTCGTAAATCTGGCGATGCGATCAGGTCGCGCCGCCGAGCCGCTCGGCACAGCTGATGCTCTTGCCATCGACCGTGAGCTCGAGCCTAGCATCATAGACGGCGCCCTTCGCGTCAAGGGTGACGGCGCCGAGCGTAGCTGGCTTGCCGGGCGCTGCGCTGAAGGCGCCGTCCTGCTCGATATTGGTGCCGCCGGTGCGAGCGGCACTTTCAACATGGAACGAGTAGGTGCCGCTCACGCTTTTGTCGGCATAGGCGAGCGCCTCCAACGAGACCATGTCGACTTCCGGCGTAGCGCGGATCTCGCAGCGCACCGGCCCGAGGGACTGATCGGCGGTGGCCATGGCCGCCAGCGCGCCGGCCGGGATCAGAACCAGGGCGAGCGCGGCCATGACGCGGCGGGGATGCTTCACGATGTGTGGCATATTCGTCTCCTTGGCGTTCGTGGGCCGCGGCCGCGGACTACGGGCCGCCCGGCATTGCCGTGTTTATGGGCAGGCCTGGACGAAAGCGGCGACATTGCCACTGCCACCCTGGCTGACATCGGCGTCGCAGCCGTGGCCCACCTGCACGCCGGCAGCAATGTTGCCGTTGCCGTCCTGGGTTAAGATGGTGGTGTGGTTCGAGCCGAACTGGGCGATGCCGGCCACGTTGCGGTTGCCATTTTGATAGGTGGCGCCGTGGTTGCCGATCCCCTGCTGGCCAATGGCCGAAAGGTTGTGGCGGCCGCGCTGCTGGCCGATCACCTTGTTGAAGCGGCCGTTCTGGTAAACCCGGATACGGTTCTTGAAGCCGTTCTGGGCGCCGCCAGCCGAATTAGACCAGCCATACTGCTCGATGCTCACGTCGTTGGCCATGGCTGGGGCAGCGACGACAATGCCGACAAGAGCGGCAAGCGCGGTTGCGATGAAAGAATTGCGGATCATGAGGGCGTCTCCTTTGGCGGACGGGACCGCGAGTTGAACGGCTTCGTTTTAGGAGATGCCGTTCGAACCGATGCTGAAGGCGGCGTTCAGCCGTGGTTCAGGAGGAGAAGCCGGAGGCCGCCTACGTCCCTGCCCCTCATAATTGGGCTGATCGCCACTTCAGGCTGAAGAGGGCGGTGGCCGAAAAGCAACGCCACCTCTTCGATCGAAAAGCCAATTTTGAGCATAACGTTCGACATCCGCAGCTTCGTTACGCCATTGCGGCGGCGGACCACGGCAGCTTCTGCCGCGCCGCGCGGGCGCTCGACAATTGGCGCTACTTGCTCGTTCCGATGCACGCTACTGCAACATTTCCTTCGCCGCCGGCATTGTACTTTTCTGAGCGCTGCACTTTGCTCGTAATTCGTATCTCGTAATTCGTATAAAGACCTGAGATTCGCGGGTCTCTATGCTGGACTCCTCGGCCAGTCTGCGGCTGGCGTACTCCTTCCGGTTTAATTGCTTGATTGCTAATGTCCCGCTAGCCTTCAAATCCAAGTGTGTGACCGGTGCGACGTCCGCGCTGCCAAGCCGGCCTCAAGGGCGAAGGTGCGCATTAACTGAAGTGCGCCGTCTTCTTCCACGAGCGCGGCGAAATCCCGCGACCGATCATTCGAAAGCCAAGCGTTCCGCGCCTCCGGCCTCAACCTCGTCGTTAGCGCGATCGTGCATTGGGATCCGGTCTATATCGAACGGGCCGTCACTCACTTGGGCAAAATGCATCGCGAGGTTCCGGATCACCTGCTGAAGCGCGTCTCGCCGCTGAGCTGGGAACACATCAATGTGACCGGCATCTACACATCTACAGTTGGTATGCAGATCATCAGATGCCAGAAGGCTTCCGGCCGCTCAGATTTCCGGCTCGGTTCCGCCACGCCGCATGAAGTTCATGCTCCGTTCGACCTTATCGTGTCGCTGGGAACAATTCTTGTTCCGACCCTAGAAAAGCCTGCCGCTCGTATTTGTGCGTGCTGATCGGACGGCGACATAGTGCGCCGTTGCGCACAGAGGGCCGTGCCCGTCCATCGGCGGGCTGGGCCTGCTATCGTACTGTCCTTGACGAGTTCGAACTGGATGGCCAGATGCTTGGCGTCATTGGCTGTGCGGTCGGTTCTTCGTTCGCCGTACTGGTGTTGAGCAGCTGTCTGCCTGACCGCTGGCCATCGCTGGGATCAATAACCCGCGCGCCAGGAGTGCCCCGCGGTGTCGTCGCCGCGGCCTCAGCTTGCAACCGCAAGCGGCGCTTTCTTCGTGACGGACGGCTGCCGGCGCAAGCGACGCTTGGCTGCGAGCTTGAGCGCTACCGGCGGCTCGCTTGACAGCGCGCCGCGCACTGCATCGACGATGCTATGGGCAACGAAATCGGCATTGATGTCGCCGGCCAGTGCTGCCGCCGCCTGGCTGTCGTCGTTGCCGGCCTCCGACCAGAACGCGATGCCAACCCTGAGCGCCGGCCTGGCGCGCTTCAGCCGGCGCGCCAGGAAGCGGGCGTGCTTGACGGAATCGGGGTTGAGGAAGCCGACAACGACGGTATCGACAGCGGCAAGATCGAGCCGGCGAATGCTCGCCGGGTCCATATCGGCGAAGCCCGCCGTCGACACCGTCGCGCCTTGAACTTCGAGCACCTGCGCCAGCATGGCAGCGGCGGCATCATCAAGCTCGCCGCGCCCGCCGCAACACAGCACTGACATGCCGACGCCGTTAGGCAGTTCGATCTCGTCCTCGGCTTCCTTGCCCTCCCCGGCTGTTTCCTTTCCCACATCCGTCTTGCCATACTCGGCGAAAGCCGGCTCATCCTCTTCGACCGCTTCTTCGTGTGCGCTGTCGTCGAGATTTGCCACCAGCGTCAGCGCGCTGGCTGCCATCTGCCGTCTCTGCTGGTCGTCCATGACGCCGCGGACACGATCCTGCTCGCCGAGCAACAAAGCGGGAATGACGATCTTGTCGTAGAACTCGACCAGATATTTCTCAAGCATCTCTTCGGCGTGGTCGGTGGCTTCGTCCGGATCGCCGGCCAGGAGCCGCTGGTAAAGCCGGGCATGCGGTTCGAGCACTGGCTGGTTGCCGAACAGCACGTCGAGGAATTCGAACTGCGGCACGTGCCTGCCGAGCACAACCAGACAGACGGTGAGGGGCGTCGACAGGACCAGGCCGAGCGGGCCCCACAGCCAAGTCCAGAAGATCGCCGCAACGATGATGGCCAATGGCGAGAGTCCCGTGCGCGCGCCATAAAGCCAGGGTTCGATGACATTTCCGGTGAGCAACTCCATCACCATGAAGAGGGCGGCGGTCCACAGCACTAGCGACCAACCGGGCGCCACCGCCAGCGCCAGGAACAGTGGTACGAGCGCCCCGATGACCGGGCCGATATATGGAACGAAGCGCAGCGCCAGCGCCAGCAGGCCCCACAGCAGCGCATTGGGGATGCCCAGAATCCAGAGCCCGATAGCGATCGGTATGGCATAGACGATATTGAGGACCAGCTGCATCAGCAGATACTGGCCGACGCGCTTGCCGGCATCCTGCAGCGCCTGGGTGGTGCGGTGCAGATCACCATAGCCGACTAGGCGGATGAAACGATCGCGCAGATCCTCGCGCTCCAGCAGCATGAAGATGACGACAACGACGATCAGAACCGCCGAGGCCAGCGGGCTGATCAACGGACCCATGAGGTTCTGCAGGATCTCGAGTGGCCGTTCTCTCGCGACGATCTCGACCGGCACGGGCTCGGGCCTCGGCGCGTCGGCGGCGGGCGGTGACGGTTCCTGCAGATCGATCTCCTGCCCGACGCGCTGGATCACCTGACTCAATCTGGCAATGATCCCTCCTCCTGCCCCGGTTTCCTTGAGCGAGCGGATCTTGGTCAGGATATTTGTCTGGTAGGCCGGGATGTTCTGCGCCAGTTCGCTGACCTGCGACGCGGCAATGAAGGAGAACAGAGCGAGTGCCGCGAATGCACCGAGCACACTGACGATGACGGCAGGAAGGCGGGGAATGCCGACGCGCTTCAGAGCCGACACCACGGGCGCGAGCGCGAAGGTCAAAAGCAGCGCAATAGCGATCGGCAGGAACACTTCGCGCCCGAAATACAGCGCCGCAACCGCCGTCACGATGGTAGCGACGGTGGGCAATGAAGTGCGCGGACGGGCATTGGGGGCGAACGGAATGCCCACCAGCCCGGGCTCTGATGGGTAAATTCCGTTTAGACGATTTGCCGCCACTGAATACCTCGCCCTGCCAGCCGCCATGATATCGGGCATATTTAGCTGGCGTGCAACATCAGTGGGTCTACGCGCGCTTGCCGGATTCAGCGAACAGTCCGGCTCGCACGTTGTCGTGCTGCGCCGGTTAGATTCAATCCGCGACACGAGCCGTCAAGTGTGTAACAAGGGCCGAAGAGGAGGCGAAGGCGCCTCCAGATCGGCCTTGAGCCTTGTTCCACCCAATTGCGAATATCGAGGACGCGCAGACGCTGTCGCAGGCCATCGTCAACACGATCGCCGAACCGTTCCTCGTCCTCGACGAAAAGTTTCATGTGCTGGCGGCCAGCCGCTCTTTCTATCAGACCTTCAAGGTCGACCCCGAGGAGACACACGGCGCCCTTCTCTATGCGCTAGGCGACGGCCAGTGGGACATTCCGGCACTGCGCCTGCTCCTAGAGACGATCATCCCTGAGAAGACCGCCATGGACGGCTTCGAGGTCGAGTATGATTTCCCCAACATCGGCAAACGCACGATGCTGCTCAACGCGCGAAAGGTACTTTACGACCACAATTCGGCCGTCACCATCCTTCTCGCCTTCAACGACATAACGGCGCGGCGTGTCATCGAGCGGGAGAAGGAAGAGCTTCTCGGCCGCACCGAAGACCTGTTGCGGCAAAAGGATGTGCTACTACGTGAGATGGAGCATCGGGTTGCCAACAGCCTGCAGATTATCGCCAGCATCCTGTTGCTGAAGGCCCGTTCGGTCACCTCCGAGGAAACCCGCCAGCATCTGAAAGATGCCCACCAGCGGGTCATGTCGGTGGCTGAAGTGCAGCGCCATCTCCACACCTCAGCAGGCATCGACGAAATCGACGTCGGCTCCTATCTGCCGAAGCTGTGCAGCAGTCTGGCCTCGTCGATGATCGGGGATGCACAGCCGATCGCCGTCAAAGTCACCGCGGAAGCCGGCAGGATCGACTCGCAGAAGGCGGTCAGCTTCGGGCTGATCGTCACCGAACTTATCCTCAACGCGATCAAATATGCGTTCCCCCGGGAGAAGACCGCAGCCCTGATCCAGGTGTCTTACGAGACCAATGGCAGCGACTGGAAACTGACGGTCTCCGACAATGGCACCGGCAAGCCAGCCGGCCGCGCACCAAATAGCGGCTTGGGAACAGCCATCGTGGAGGCACTGGTGAAGCAGCTCGAGGCCCGGGTGGATGTTATCAGCGACGCCAACGGCACGAGCGTATCGGTGTCCAGGGCAACGTTCACGTCGCGCATACCGCGGGCGGCGTAGCCCTTCCCACAACTCTCAGACCCAAAAAACAGCAAACCCGAACATCGTATTCTGCGTCAACGGCGTGGGCGACGTGCCTCTGGGGCTGGGACCAGGCCGATTGCGAAGTCTGGTTCGGCGAGCCACGCGGAGGTACGGCGAGCAAATACTATTCTCGAGACTACCTGCTTTGCTTGCTCGCCCCCGCCAATGGCAGCGAGTTCACCTCGAACGCCATCCTCTCCTGGGCGGATCAGAACCGCGTCGAATGCCATTACAACGCGGTGTATGTCCATGCCGATAATACGCACGGCTCCCTCCATCGTTGGTCACGAACAGGGAGCGAGCGGGCAACACGACAAATACGGATCCGCGCTCGCAGCGCATCCGGGCGAGTCGTAGGGGCGGCCAGATAATGTGCTCGAACTCGCAGTTCATCTGCATACGACGGACCTGCCCGCACTAGCGTGCTCCCGGTGCCCCGTGGCCCGGATGCGCCAAGCTTACCGAACCTGACGTACCGAACAAACGATGGCACCAAGAACATCATGCCGGATAATGGCTTCATCGAGAGCTTCAACGGCCGACTGCGCGATGAACTGCTCAACGAGACGCTGTTTACTTCGCTGGCTCAGGCACGCGTCGCATCGCCCTGTGGCGCGCCGACTACACAACACCGCGCGGCCGCATTCCCAAATCGCCTGGCAGACACCGGCCGAGTTCGCCACTACCTTCAATCTGCGACGGTCGCTCGCGCGTGCGCGAACTCGATCCCTTGCCGCCGGGGGCGCGCGAGCCGCTGTCCGAATGGATCGACGATTGTGCCAATGCGCTGGTCGAGGCGATCATCGCCATCACCTCCGTCATCGACATCGAGGCGATCGTCCTCGACAGCATCCTGCCGCGGCCGATTCATCTCGAGCTGCTGGCAAAGGTGCAGACCCAGTTCAACAGGATCAGCGCCATCGGCATCGTGGCGCCGGAAATCGTCTCGGGACAATTCGGCCCCGAGGCTTCGCCGATCGGCGCGGCGATGCTGCCGTTCTCGGCACTGTTGGCGCCCGACAGCGGCGTGCTGATGATCGGCAAGGACAGAACAATGCTGCTGGGCAGCCTTTCGAGGCTTGCCAGTCAAGGCCAACCAGCAAGAAGCTCAGCGCCTTCAACGGCATAAGATAGTGCCGCGAAAGAGCATCAAGCTCCAGGCATCATCAACATCAGCTCACAGTCAGGCACGGGCACGGCGGGCTTTTTGCGCCGGCACCGGAACTTTTAGCGGCTGCTAATCTTCATTCGTCACCGACATTGCAATGCCGATCGGTCCGCGCTCCGCTTCAGTGCGGGCCCAGGAAGCAAGGAGGAACATATGAACTGGGATCAAATCAAGGGAAAATGGACGCAGTTCAAAGGCAAGGCGAAGGAGCAGTGGGGTGACCTCACCGACGATGATCTTGATCGGATCGAGGGCAACCGGGACCAGCTCTTGGGGCGTATCCAGGAGCGATATGGCATCGCCAAGGAAGAGGCAGAGCGCCAGGTTGACAACTGGTCCAGAAGCATCAGCTGAGCCTTGGACGCAACGCCGTCTTCTGCCCCCACCGGGGTGAAACTCTGCGTCGCCCGTGCCGACTGGTGCGGTGGGCTCTTTCGACAGCGAGGCCCGCGAGGATGCTTTAGCCATATCTGATGTTCTACTTGCGTGGCGGGCTTCGCCTCGGCGTGCCCAGCCCGTAGGCGAAGGAGCGTAATCATGAACAACATTATCTGGCTGGTCGGCGCGATCGTGATCGTAATCGCCATTTTGAGCTTTTTGGGTCTGCGATAGCATCAGAGCCCTCTCTTCAAGCCGGCGACCGTCCCCGCTCGGCATGGCCTCAGCACGCCCAAGCTGGTCAGACTTAGGTCCCAAGCAAGATACTCCAGGATTGGACCGAAGCCCCGGCTGAGGAACGTAGCCGGCTGGCTCACGTTGTGGTGAGCTTTGGCGCGACGAAGATGCGTCCGGGCGGAAGAGTTCAAGCCAGGGAGGAGAGGCCCGACGCTCCGAACGGGCATCGGGCCTGGGCGTAAATGCAAACAATCAGCAGACTGTTCAATTCCCATGCCCAGGCAGCACGTGCCGTGGCCAGGCTTCAGGCTGCCGGGATTCGTCGCCGGCAAATCAGCGTGGTCGGATCTTACAACGACAATGATGAACCGATCAGCGTTGCTGGATATTACGACGATGAGATGAGCGCTCTCTGGCGGGGTGCGATTGCTGGTGCCGCACTTGGCGCCACGGCTGGTCTATTGGCCGGCTTCAGCGCTTTTGGAGTTCAAGACGTTGATCCTGCGGGGATGACCGGCATGGCCCTGGTCGGTGCGGCGTGGGGCGGCTTTGCCGGCGTGCTTCTCGGAACTTTCGCCAATTTTGCCCAGAAGCCGCGCAAGCCGAAGATCGCAGAAGGTGTCGTACTGGTGATGGCCCGCGTCGATGAAAGGCAGGCCGGCGCCGCGCATACGGTGCTCCGGAGTTTCGCGGAGATGCCTTCCGGGCCGATGAAGAGGAACGCTTTGCCAAGTTCAAGCCGGCTCCGCGTCCGATCCGGTGCCCGATGAAGTTCGTTTCGCGAAACGGCAATTCAAACCGGAGGCGCCCGACGAAAGCTTGGCAAACCAACACTTTGGAAGCACGCGGGCTACTTGCCGTCGTGTTGTCCTTTATTATTACCGTTCTGTTGGTTGGTCTCATCCTTGGCTGAACCATGCCCTTGCCACCGGCGACACTATGCCGGGCAATTGGCGAAGGTTGTGGCCAGTTCGAAGGATTAACCATTCGTGCTAAGCGTTTTGGCCCCGGTCAAGAGCGGCGGTGTTTTTTGCTTTCTCATGCTGTCGCCTTCGAGGGTGACGCGATGGGCGTTGTGGACGATCCGGTCGAGAATGGCGTCGGCGATTGTCGGCTCGCCGATCATGGCATGCCACTGGGCGATTGGTAGTTGCGCGGTGATCAGCGTCGATTTCCGGCGGTAGCGCTCCTCGAAGATTTCCAGCAGATCGAGACGCTGCTGGTCGGTCAGGCTGTGGGTGCCCCAGTCGTCGAGGATGAGCAGTTGCACCCGAGCCAGTTTGTCGATGAGACGGGGAAAGCGGCCGTCCAGACGCGCCAGGGCGAGATCTTCGAACAGACGCGGCATGCGCAGGTAGAGCACGGAATGGTCGAGCCGGGCGGCCTGACGTCCGAAGGCGCAGGCCAGCCAGGTCTTTCCGGTGCCGGTCTGCCCGGTGATGATGAGGTTTTCATGCGCGTTCAGCCAGGCGCCATGGGCGAGCGATAGCGTATTGCGCCGGTCGAGCCCGCGATGTGCGGCGAAGTCGATATTCTCGATGCAGGCATCGGCAAAGCGCAGCCTGGCAACGGCGAGATGGTTGGTCACACGCTTGTCGGCACGCCTGGCGGCTTCACGATCGAGCATCAGGCCAAGCCACTCGTCGCGACTGAGATCGTCGGCGTTGCTCTGGTCGGCCAGGTCCCGATAGGCGGCGGCCATTCCGCCAAGGCCGAGAGCCTGCATCTGGTCGAGGGTTGGATGTGTCAGCATGGTTGGTTTCCTTCCTTCACTGATAATAGGAGCCGCCGCGGATGTTGGTGTGCGATGGCGTGGGTTTGGCCGGCTCGGCCGCGGGCGGCACGCGGTCGAGGCCGGATTTGAGGATGGCGTTGACGGAGGAGTAGGTGATCGCATTGATGGCCAGCGCCCGCTCGCAGGCCGCCTCGAGCCTATCCCGCTCGTAGCGACGGGCCAGCGAGAGGATGCCAAACGCGGAACGGTATCCCTGCTCGGGATGGGGACGGTCGCGCATCATCCGCTCGACCAGGATGGCGGTGTTGGCGCCGATCCCGGCTGCCTGCCGGATCAGGTTCGCCGGCGTCGTGTTGGCATAGCGCTGATGCGCCTTGGGCATGTGCTCGTTGACGGTGACATGGCCGCAGCGCTGCGAGCGGCGGACATGGCTGGCGACGCGCTTGTGATCATGGAAGAGCTCGACCACCCGATGGGTGAGCCGCACATCCACGCGCCGCCCGATCAGCGCGTGCGGCACCGAGTAGAAGGTCCTGTCGATCTCGACATGGTAGTCGGGATGCACCTTCGCCGATTTCCACTCCGCATATTCGAACGGCGCCGGCGGCAGCGGCGACAGGGCCGTTCGTTCGATCTCCTCGAACAGCTCCCGGCGGCTTTTGCCACGTGGCGCATGGGGCGATTGTTCAAATCCTCCAGCAACACCGCGATCGCGGCGTTGAGATCGCCGAGACTGAAGAAGCGCCGGTTGCGCAGCCGGGCCAGGACCCTGCTCATGCGTCAGGCGCAGGATTGATTGTAGGTCTTTCACTGTCGTTCGTCTCGCTTGCTTCCGTCTTGGCATGGCCTCTCTCAACCCGATGATGAGAGGGCAAAATGCCAGAACGGTGCTCCCGAGAACCGACCGTTATCCGCCCTGAAAACTGTCCGGGAATTAGCGGAATCACGGTCCCGTAATTACTGAAATCGCTGTCCGCGAATTAGCGGAATGGGTGTCCGCGAATTTCTGAAACACGCAATCCGCCAGCAATCGGCGCCCACCGACGCGTGGACTACCGAGATCAAAGGGACGGATGCGGAGGGCAAGCGTGTCGAGGACAACGCGTGAACAGTCGCTCCCGATTTATTCCTGGCCTTTTCTGTACTCAATCTCTGAAACCACCCACCCTGCCGGTTGCCGCCACCGATGCACATGCCAGCGTGCCAATGCGCACGACCGAGTGCGCTGGTGTAGCGAAGCTTACGCAGCTACCGCGTGCTCATGCACCACAGCCTAAGCCTCATGCTAATCACCCAGCCGGTTGAGTGGAGCAGGTACAAACGTCCGCCTGTAGAATGTCCTTCTTGCCTATTATTGCAGACGCTCTACCTCGTCCCGATGATTTGGGCTGCCGCTGGAAGGTTCTGCGATGCCGGCGAAGTCGCCAATCCACCGCCGATGCACGACCTGGTCATTCTGCGGCTGGTCAAAGAAACGGGGATCACCGTCGAACAGGCGCGCGATCTCATCAACCTATTGGGCAACCTCAACTGGGACTCGCTCTTGCGAGAAGCCCGATTCCTTACCAGCGCCGCTGAGGCGATAGGCACTCAGTCACGGATATTGAAATATTGAAAGCGCCACAAAATCCGCTAATCTCAACTGGGGTCGCCTTTGCTTGCCACGGGGTGACCACCTAGCCTAACCCCGCTCCGGCCAAAGGGTCCCCCGCCCTCGCCCCAACGCCGGAGCGGGGCTTTGGTTACCCTGGGCCTTGTCAGGCGCATCGTGGTCCTTGCCACGATGGCCAGTAGCCACGGAGTCGGTGCGGTACTTCATTGTCGCTCAACGTCGGCATTACGATTTCGATTGTCGCGCTAAGGTGGGGATCGTGCCTCAAGCGTCCGTCCCGTCAAGGATCACCCGCGACCAGCATCTTCTTCTCGATGGCGGCAGCCTTGAAACCGATGCGGGCGTCGTCGGGTGATAGCTCGCCGGCTAGTGCCGCCATGCACACCCTTTCCGCTTTATTCCATTTAGGACCGCGCTTGGTCCATCTGACCACCGCCAAGCTTACCACCTCGACCATCTGACTATCTTGTCGTTGGCAAGTTGGGGACGTCTATGACTGCACTGATTTTTTGCGTTCTTATTCGTGGTGATGGTCACCTGCCTGGGTGCGGCTTGACGCTTGACGTTGCCCAGTTTCTATCCATTTTTGAGTTCGTTTCCGGCGTGGGTTGTGCCCTGCTGGGCGGGTGAAGCGATTCGAACGCCCAGCTTGCGCGTGCTGTCTTTGTCAACCGCAGAGTATGCTTCCGGTGCTCCAGTCACTGGAGCACAACGGCTGGATCGTGAGGCGCGCTTCCGCGAAACGTGGTTCACGACATTTCCTATTGGGCCGACATGCAAGCGACGACCGCCTCACCAGGGGGGAGCCGACCAAGGTCCACCATCTCGACCGCGACCCCGAATAACGGATCGAGATCCACCGTGTCATGTCGATGAGCAGGGTCTGCGTGTATTTTGGCCAAACAAAATATCGGATTGATCCAGTCAACGGAATATCCCCGTGGAAAGCACAACCCCAATTGTTATCGTTGGTGGGCGCTTAAACAGCCTGACCGCCGCATCGCTTCTGAGCCATCAGGGCGTCTCCTGCATGGTTGTGGAGCGCCATTCGCCAACATCAGGATGCCGATCCTTGTCTTGGGCATGAAAGCCACGTAGGCGCCGAACCCGTTTGTGGAGCCGGTTTTGTTGAAAGGTTTCGGCTCCGAAGGAATCTCCACCGGCGTAGTTGCGTCGCGGCATTGCCCTCCGTGATCATCGTGCCAGAGTGACCGAGCTCAGACAGATATGAGATTCCTGCAGTTGAGGAGGGGTTCTCCGCAACTCGGGTTGCGAAGCTCAAATCATAGGAGAACCACATGCAGGTTTTTCGCCTGCCCGGTCATCTTATACGCAACGCCGGGCGGGCGTCGCGGCTTCTCGGCGCGAAGACCCCAACTATCGAAGCTGAGAGAAGACGCAACGCGGTGGCGCGCGATGCTCAGGTGGCTGAAGGGTCTTTGTCGCTCTTGATCGCTCTGCTTCAACTCCGGCCCAAGCCGGTCGCCGCTAGAGCGCGGATTGTTCACGGTCGACTACTTGCCGAAGTTTGATGTGGCGCAAAGGATCACCGGAAGCTAACATATCTTGTTCTTGGAGGCTGTCGTGCGTACGAGACGTTTCAGAAAGCCCGTCGTCGTTCAACCCGGCCGGATCGATCGCGACAGAGTTGTTGCATCAGTATCCGACGCGGCCGAAGTTCTATTGAGGGATTGGCCGAGGCCGGCGGGCAAGTCGCGGCTCGCCGCAATCGAAGCATGCCTTGCCGTAATCCGTGGAGAAAAACCACCAAGGATAGCGCGCCAGGCGTTCATCGCTGCGGCCAAGGAGGCCAGGATACTGCTCGGGGAAGAAATTTAGGCTTGCCCAGCACCCGTATGGGCATGCCCTTGAAGCACGGAGCGCTGCTGGATTCAGCGGCTTTGTTGCTTAGTGGCATCGAGCAGAGTGTGACGTATCGATGTAGTGCGATTTTGTCGATATGATTTGATTGTCTGTCGAGGGCGACGATGTATCGGCTCGACTTGTCGATCGCACATTGATCGACCTCCCCTGCCCCGTCAGGATACGAGGACGTGAAGACGCAAGCCGTGCAGAAGCTTGTGTTGTGGCGTGAGCGGCGCTTACTGAACCGCGAAGCCAGGCAGCTCATTCTCAGCCAGGCCACCTAGACCATCTAGACCTAATGGCATGGCCCGAATTCGTGCACTGTCAGGCTTTGGTCTTGCGCTTTGCTGGTGCTTTCTTTGGCGGCGTTTTGTCAACCGCCTTGCGGCCGAGACCGGCAGCTTTGGCAAGCGCAGACCGCTGAGCCGCATAGCTGGGCGCTACCATAGGATAGTCCCACGCCAAACCCCACTTGGCTCTGTACTCATCAGGTGTCATGCCAAGCAAGCCCAGGTGGCGCTTCATCGACTTGAACTTGCGCCCGTTCTCAAGGCTTATAATGTGATCGGGAAAGATCGACTTCTTAGGATTTACCGCGGGCGTCAGTATTGGCGATGCTGCAGCGACCGGCTCAGCCAGGCCAGACAACGCAGAATTAACACTGGCGATCAAATTCGGCAGATCCGCCACGGGCGTTGCGTTGCTCTGGACATAGGCTGCGACGATATCTGCTGTCATCCCTAGCAGATCAGCCCTTCGCTGCCCAATTGCTTCATCCATCAAAATCGTTCCCTTGTTGATCTCCGGCGTTCCTATTTGGAAAATTCGGCCTGCGCAATTGCAAACAATGATTATTTGACGCTAGATTACTCCAAGGCCGACTGTGCTGGTCATCGCCTGCGACACGCGTGTGTGCGGCCGATTCCCTTCAGGTGTAGCACCCTCATTCACCCGAATGCGATCAGCAGATCGTTGGCTGAGGCAGCAACGCTTTTTTCTCCCCACCTAGTTGGTGCGTGAGGACGATGATCCCGCATTTACTCTATGTCGAGTCGGCGCTTGTTTCGCCTGTCACTTTCATGCCCTCTGCTTAGGCTTCACCAATCCGAAAGGCACCAACATGTCAGACAGCTTCCTTCTTCAGCAGAAGGCCCCCAAGCTGATTGTCGTCACCGCCTTCGACCCGCGATGAGAGCGGCGACTTCCAGGCAGCCTATGGGCCAGCCGAGCAGCAGACCGAAGACCGAGCGATAAGGACCGCCAAAGCTCTGGCGACGAAACATGCCGATGTCATTGCGTGGTCGCGTGATGCTAACCCGGCGCTGGACGAATACGGCGAGCCGACGACGCTCTTTGGTTCGGAACGACGTGCCCGACATGGAGTGACGATTAGGCCGGTATCCCCAAGGCTCCCCTGAACTTCTCCTCAGGGTGTAGCCGAGGGGCACAGGGACACAGGAGACCTAACCAGAGGAGCGTAACACCCCCTCCTCCTTGGCAGCAGCCTCGAAAGCCTGACGGACCTCTTCCGGAATCACACGGTCCTGGAGGGCTTCTATGCATAGTTGCACAGCCTTCCTCCACTTAGGTCCCATCCTGGTCCACTTCATAAGTTCCTCGGCGGCATCCTCGACATTGTTGCACGCGTAGGTGGCCCCACGTCGGTCGGTGACGTACACCGGAGGGGAGAACCAATGGGTTGCCATTGGGTGGAAATTGGAGGGGACTCCCTCAGTAACCAGCTTCCGATCGCGAGTTTTGATAAACTTTCAATCACCAGCTCTAATCTGAGGACCGTAACGTCCCCTCCTCTTTTGCAGCAGCCAGGAATGCCTTACGAGCCTCCTCAGGTTCCATCTCGTCGAATATCACGGCCATACAAACGCGCACCGCGAGGTGCCACCAAGGGCCACGCTTGGTCCACTTCATCAGCTCCTCGCCGGCCGTCTCGGCGTTGTTGACGTTGCGGATGATCCCGGGACGCTCGGTCTTGACCGGGACCGGAGGGTTGAACCAGTGGCGAGCCATGCGGTCACTCTTTGTCGACCTTATCAAGTTCCTCCAGCAAATACCTTTGCTCAGCCGGCAGTTCCCGTTGTACAGGCAGATTCAGCAGGTTGCGAAGGTAATTGCGGATTACCTCTGACCGTTGGAATTGGCGCAGGGCGGCGCGCCTCCGTCGCCATGCCACAGTGACTGAAGTTTGGCTGACAGCTACTCGCGACCGTCGAAAGCCACGTAGAGGCCCATGGCCGTTGCTGCCTCGACTATCGCCTCGGTTAATTCTTCGTCGGAGGCCACCAAATAAGGCGCAGCCTCCCGCGCTTCGCGTAGCGCCACTTTGATCGAGACCGTGTCGCCACGGTCCGCCCTGTTGAGGAGTACGTTGATTGCTTGCCCTAAAAGCGGACCTACCCTTTGCGCGACGCTCATCCAGCCCTCCCCAGGCACACGCCGAAGTGGACTTTACTCCCTGCCTGAGCGACATCAAGGCCATGTACGAGTCGTACAAATTGGCACGGTGCTAGGCCGCAACAGTCAGCATTTTTTAGCTGGAGTTTCTGATCGGATGATCGGGTAATTGGCTCGCGCGAAAACCCCCGTACCCCTCTCGACCTATAGAGCGCGCCCCGATTCGCCTTTCGTCCCAACCTGGGTGCTGTCGGTCCTGCCGTAGACTGGAGGGGACAACCAATGGCTTGCCATGCGGCTATTCACGAAGATCGAACCCGACAAACAGGCCAAAGGCTGGGGCAACATTGACAATAAGCTCCACCAACTCGCAGTCAGTTTCCGCCAGATGTGGCCCGTCTCGGCGCACCGCTGCAATGGTATCTTTTATGGAGATGATTTGGCCGCGACGGGCCTGTAGGATCAGCTGTTCAACAAGCTCATGTGCAGTCATTATGTCGGGTCGGCGGTTTCGTCAAAAACTTCATACGAGGCCTCCCACCTCGGCGAGAACCCAAGCGGCCATCTTATGGGTCACTCCACGGAAAAATCAATCTTCGAATCATACGAAATAAAGGACTGAATATTGGGAGAAATTTCAGCCCCTCCTACGGGGAAAGACACATCTTGGCTTCCTTAGCGGCAGCCTCGAAGGCCTTTCGTACCACCTGAGGGTCAATCGGATCGCCCTCCAGATCTGACAGGCAGAGGGTCACCGCCTTTTGCCAGCGAGGTCCTCTCCGGGTCCACCTCTTGAGCTGCTCAAGGGCTGCCTTGGCATTGTTGCAGCCACGCCTGTCGCCGGTTTCAGTCTTCACGAACACCGGAGGGACGAACCAATGGGTTGCCATGGGGGTAAGTAGGGCGGCACGAACCCGCCGACCATCCGAATCATGGTGGGTCATGCTCGGTCCCTTCTCGGCAGGGAGCGGGCAACAAACCGAAGGTGTTCGTAGAGAACGGCCTCGTCGAACTCGCCGTCCGAGAAAAGTGCCATTGCGCTCACGCTCAGGCGCTCCGCCTGCTCGCTTCCTACTGGAATGTCTTGCTCGGCGCATACACGATCAAAGACCTGCTTCAACAGAATCAGGTCGCCAGGATAGGCCGTACCACTAGTTGAGCTGCTGCTGGTCATAGGCTGTCACCATTGGGGCGGACGCGCGGTGGGCTCTCCTGCCAGAGCCGAATGCCCGAGCCCCTAAACCTTCAAGTCGCGCGACTCAGAGCAGATGAAACTACAGCCGCTTCCGTTCCCGGCAGTTCGAACAGCATGGGCAGGTGGCGACACTCGGCTTCGTCCACGATCAGCTCCTCGATAGTCGCGATGGAAAGATGGCTTTTGAGGCGCAGCCGGACAACCGCCGCCAGTTTGTGAACGGGCACTGGCACCGCCCCCGCGTGATCGTCTAGCAGACTATTGACCTCAGCAACTACCTTCGGATCGACGGCGTGGGGCAATGGCAGCATAAGAGCGCTCCTTTCGGAAGTAATTCTAAGCCGATCGCGGCGATGAGTCTTGGCGCGTACGTTTTTAACCAAATGTCGCGGACATTGGAGGTCAGTCCATGGTTGTTATCGGTCGGCGTGATTTAGAGCGACAAAGGCCTGCTGACCAACCAATTGCTAGGCAAGCGTGAACCATTCCCGCCATGGTGTGTTTGTAGGAATGCCTCGCTTTTTCTTCTTCACCGACACCGGCCAAGTCTTCCCAGACCTGGAAGGCACATATCTGCCCAACCTCGAAGCTGCAAACCAAGAGGCGGTAAGAGCCTTGGTCGAAATCACCAAAGATAAGCTGCCGGATGGTCTCTATCGAGAGTTTGTGATGAAGGTACGCGACGAAAGCGGCCACAGGTTCGCAGAGGCAATGCTCAAGTTTGAGCTGCGGGAGCGCTAGACGTCTTCAAAATGCTTTCGGCCTGGGACAAGTCTGAAATAGTAGCTGCTCGATTGAATGAGCGCCGCGCGCGCGCAGACATCGAAGACCTTCGGCAGACCATCGACGAAACCCGCCGTGTAATCGCAGCTTCGCGTAAGCTGTTGGACCGGCTAGCCGAAGACCACCCGGCCATCTTGTCAGTAAGCAGCTCCTGCCGGCCTACCAAGGCGCGTTGACGTTGCGGGGCGTCCTGTAGGGTCAGTTCCGAAAATGCAGCCCAGGGCCGGTTTCAGCTTGTCGGCGCTCTCGACGCGCCAGGAGTCGATGCCGAAGCTCTTGGCAATTTCAGCGAATTGCGGCGAGTAGGCGCCGCCATTGCCCATATTGAATTCGCTGGCGGCATGGCGGCCGAGGATCTTTCGCTGTCCGCTGCGGATCGCCATGTAGCCGGAATTGTTTTGCACGACGACGATGATCGGGATGTTGTGCATCGCTGCCACCGCCATCTCTTGCATCGACATCATGAAGTCGCCGTCACCGAGGATGACGCAGACCTTTCGGTCCGGGCAGGCGAGCTTGGCGCCGAGGGCAGCCGGCAGCGCCCAACCCATCGAGGAGTAGCTGCCGGAGGTGATGTGCGTGCGTGGCTCGTAAACCGGATAGCTCTGTTTCACGACGCCTTGCGTGTTGCCTGAGCCGACGAGAAGAATGTCCTCGCGACCCATGATTTCGCGAAGTTCCTTCAGCGGACGCTGCATCGTGAAAGGGAACTGGTTGCTGTCGCGACGTGCGGCGAGCTGCGTTTCCCAATCAGTCTTCTCACGAGCGACCGCGTTGTGGAATGCTTCCCGCCGGGCAAGTGCCTTGTTTGACTGCTCGGACGAAATGGCATCGATGATATCGGCAAGCGCCATCTTGGCGTCGGCAACAAGTCCGACCGCCGTCGGGCAGTTCTTGCCAATCTCCTGATGGTCGATGTCGATATGGACAAGCTTCGCCGGCGGGATAGAGAAACTGACGCCTTTGCGCCAACTGGACGCCGATCGGTGAAGCGGCAGCCGACGGAAACAATGAGGTCCGCCCCGGCAGCGATATTGTTGCCGGCCGAAGTTCCCGTCTGGCCTACTGCTCCTGCGTAAAGGACATGACCTTCCGGGAAGGCACTCTTGCCGTTCCAGGTCGTGACAACCACGGCGCCGGTCTTTTCGGCCAGCTTCCTCACTTCCGGTGCTGCTTCCGCCGTGATGGCGCCGCCGCCAACCACGATCACCGGACGCTCGGCCGAAAGCAACGCCGTGGCGGCAGCCTCGACTGCCCGCTGGTCAGGTCGGGCGCGGCCCATCGCCATCCTGAGATCAACGTCGTGGATGTCCACCTCGGCTGCTTCCGACTGGATATCCATCGGCACTTCGACATGCACCGGACCCGGATGACCGCTGAGCATGGCGTTGAAGGCGCGATGCATGATGAAGGGCAATTCATCGACGCGACCAGCTTCGAAAGATCGTTTGACGGCGCCGCTGGCGATCTGCGGGAAAAAATTGGTGCGGTGGCGATCGAGCTCCTGCATGACCCCGTGGCCGCGCATATGCGTCGCCGGCCCGCCGGTGAAGAGCGGCACCGCCGTCGAGTCGGCGTAGGCTGTCGCCAGGCCGATGATGGTGTTAGCGGCACCGGGTCCAATCGAAGTCATCGCCGCCATCGGCTTGCCCGAGGCGCGCCAGTATCCATCGGCCATGTGGACGGCGCATTGCTCATGCATCACCTGGATGACCGGGATTTCGCTGCCCTTCTGCAGGAAGGCATCGAGCATCGCCCAGCATCCATGCCCCGGGATGGCTGCCACGTATTTGATGCCGTACTTCTTCAATGCGGTCGCGATGACCTGGCCGCCAGTAAGCTTCATGTCTGCAGAACTCCCCTCGTCAGCGGTCGGCCGTCGCACGTCTTCGTGCGCCGGCATGCATTTGCTGCGCTCTTTTCTGGCTTGCCTCCGGTATGCACGACCACTTCTCTGGGAGGTCGGTCCGGATCGGCTGATTGTCCTGCGATATGACTTCGCCGACAGCCAACTCGCAATTTCTCAATGATGTCTAATGTGACGCAAGCTGAAGCTGCCAGTGCGTAAAATGCTGTCAGCTTATGCTGCCGCCCGTTCTGCGATGGCGCCGGGCTTGCGAAGCGAAACCAAATCGGCCGTTGAAATTTCGGCGCCAGACCCTCTGCCCGCTGTTGGATCGACGGCTCGACCATTGCCGCTGTCAGGGCAATGCCAGCCAGTGACGCAGGGCGTCTGCGAAATTGCTGAAGCCCGCCCTTTCTGTCCTTTTGATCGTCAGTCGATGTGACATGGCGACAGCGGTCGCAGGACGGCATCGCCCTACGGTCGCGATGGGTGGAGGAACGATATGAGTGTTCATCGGGGCACCGGCCTGCTGCAGCATCGATCTCTGAATTTCGCGGACGATTTCGTCGCCGCCGATTTCTTCGAAAATGGCGCCGGCCTGCACGTCGAAAGCAGCATCGTCGTCAACCTGTCGAGCGACCGGCTGATCATCGACGATGCGATCAAGACTTCAATTGCGCCGTGGCGCTCGGCTATGCTGTCGAAAGCGACGATCGAACAGAGCGGCCGGATCGCTGTCCTGAAAGTTTGCAAGACAGTCGACCTGGGCGGCGTCATGTTCCGCGGCTGGGACTGGCTCGGCAACCGCATCCGGTCTTTCCCGCGCCAGACCCCGCTCTTCATCTCGCCGCAGGACACGATCGGCGAAGTCGAGCTCGACCCGCTGTTCTTTTCCGGTGAGATCGCCGTGGAACGGCAATTGCAGCGCTTCGTGCTCAAACTAACCTCTGGTGGTCACCCGCTGGAACCGACTGGTTCATTCACCACAACCCTCCCTTCCTCGAGGTCCACACGCAGATATTGGGAACCGGCCGCATGCAGAAATTCCGGGAGAAAGACCAGGCAACGCTTTATTGAGATGTCCCCATGGTGCCGGGCTTTACCTATGAGGCGTTTTGCCGGGTCAGCGGAACGAACCAGTGGCAATATCCGTGGCATCGCTATTTCGCCGACGCCGACGCGGTTTGGTTGGCTATCGAACTGCACCCGATCAGCTGAGTTGATCGTTATGGTGAGCGACTGTGGGCAGTTCTTGCCGTGGGCTCGAATCGTCCAGTCAATGGTAGAAAATGTCCAACCGCATCAGATCGTTCACTGACTCGGTAACTGCCCTCAGGGTCGCCCCGCGCCTCCCCGATGCTCTGGCAGCGGCCCGTTTTGTAAGATCCGACGCACGGCTCGCCCCATGCTTGTCGACGAGGCGACGAGCAAAGTCGTGAACCCTGGCCAAATATCGCCACCTTTGAGATATGCATTCGACTAATGAGCCGACGTCAAAATGCTGCAGTTCCAAACTGTGTAGCGCTTTGATTTGCATTTTCGATCTCCATCGATGGAATCTTTGAGAATTGACCTAAAGTCCTTTTGTGCTTGCGGAACCTCCTTGCCTTGGTGGGTTTCATCTGAACGGCTTTTTATTGTACCTTTTTGGAAATAGACGCCCTTCGACCGCGAGCTCGATCTAGGAGCGCTTCTGCCGATTCCGGTAGACATCAATGGTCACGGCCGTGACGATGATCAGGCCCTTGACGATTTCCTGATAGTAGGCGTCGACCCGCAAAAACGTGAATCCTGACGACATCACGCCCAGGATCACCACGCCGATTACGGTGCCCCCTATCCGGCCGACCCCGCCGGCAAGCGACGTTCCGCCGATCACGGCTGCGGCAATCGCATCGAGCTCATACATGTATCCCATGCCGGATTGAGCCGTCTGCGCGCGCGCTGCGGTGACGATGCCGGCGAGCCCGGCAAGCATTCCGGCGATCGCGTAGACCTTAACCAGATGCCTTTCGACATCTATGCCGGAGACCCGCGCTGCCTGGACGTTCGCGCCGATCGCATAGGTGTACTTGCCGTACCGGGTGTAGCGAAGCGCAACATGGAAAATTGTTGCGACGACTATGAAGACAAACACCGGCCAGGCAGCCGAGCCGATGGCGGTGAATTGATCGGTCAGCCCCGAAATGGGCTGGCCCTTTGTATACCATTTCGAAATACCCCGAGCCGAAACCATCATTCCGAGCGTTGCGATGAACGGCGGGATGCGGGCATAGGCAACAAAAACGCCGTTGGTTATGCCTGCAATCAAACCGATCAAGACACCAACGGCGATCGGGACGATCGCCGGCAAACCGGTCAGTGATGGATAGAGAGCTTTCGACCATTCCGCGGATTGCGCAAACCCAGCCGCCATCATCGCACTTGCCGCCACGACGGACCCCGAAGAAAGGTCGATGCCGCCGGTAATGATGACCTGCGTCACGCCGATTGCGATGATCCCCACCACGGACACCTGGAGGATGGTGATCGTGAGGCGTTGCGGATTCCAGACGAAACTCTGCCCGATCAAAAGCCAGCCGCACACCTCGCAGAGAAGAACGATCCCCACCAGGACCAGGAAGATATTGAGCTCCTGAGGTTTTCGCCAACCGTCAAAGCTGCCACGGTAATCAGGAATGGCGGCGGCTGTTGTGTCTTTTCCCATCGTACAGTTCCTCTTTCCTCGCCTACTTCGAAGCGAGTTCCATTATTTTGACCTGCGTCGCCTCATCGCGGTCCAGAACGCCGGTGATCTTGCCTTCATGCATCACCATGATGCGGTCACTCATTCCGAGGATCTCCGGCATCTCCGAGGAAATCAGAATGACGCCGGCGCCCGCGCTGGCGAGCGCTGAGACCAGAGCGTGGATCTCGGCCTTGGCGGCAACGTCGATGCCGCGTGTCGGCTCGTCGAGGATGAGGATGCCCGGTCTGGTCAAAAGCCAGCGTCCGATCAGCACCTTCTGCTGGTTGCCGCCGGAGAGATTTTCGACCGTGGTGTGGATACCTGAGCTCTTGACGCGCAACGTCCTGCTCATCTCGCGGCATGCCGCGGCAATCGCCTTGCCGTGCACGAAACCGGCATTGACGAATTGGCTTTGAAGAGCCGCAATCTGCATGTTCTCGAGAATGTCCAGGACGAGAAAACAGCCGCTTTGTTTTCTGTCTTCTGTCAGGAAGGCCATTCCGTTGGCGATCGCATCGCGTGGCGATCTCAGATCGACGCGTTGCCCCCTTATCCGTATCTCGCCGCTGGTGGCGGGTGTCACCCCGAAGATGGTTTCGGCAACATTGGACCGCCCCGACCCAATCAGACCGGCGAGGCCCAATATCTCGCCCGCCCGCAGATCGAAAGAGACGCCCGAGAAGACGCCGCGCAAAGTCAGGTCCCGAACCGAAAGCAAGACATCGTCGGTCGGCACGTTCTCTTTCGGAAACAGCGTCGAGATGTCTCTGCCGACCATCATGTGGATGATCTCGTCCCGGCTGGTGGCTGCTGCCGCATGGGTGCCGATATATTTGCCGTCACGAAAAACGGAGATCTCGTCCGATATTTCGAAGATCTCGTGCATCTTGTGCGAGATGTAGACGATGCCGATGCCCTGCTTTCTCAAATCCCCGATTATCTCGAAGAGATGGGCCGACTCGCGCTCTGTCAGTGCCGAGGTGGGCTCATCCATGATCAGGACACGCGAGCGATAGGAAACCGCCTTGGCGATTTCCACCATCTGCCTGCTGGCAATCGACAGATGGCGAACTTCCGCCTCCGGATCCAGGCTGATCTTCAGCTCCGCGAGAAGATCGCGCGATAGGCGATTCATGCGCCGATGATCGACGGTCCCAAATCGATTGCGTGGCTCTCGGCCGATCCAGATGTTCTCCGCGACCGTCATCGAGGGCATCAGGTTCAATTCCTGATGGATCATCCCGACACCCTGTGTCAGCGCGTCGAGCGGGGTCTTGAACTGGGCGGAAATGCCGTCGAGGAAGATTTCTCCTGCATCGGGTTGGTATATCCCCGCCAGGATTTTCATCAGCGTGGATTTGCCGGCGCCGTTCTCGCCCATCAGCGCATGGACGGTACCCCGCCTGAGTTGAAAGCTCACGTCGTCGAGAGCCACCACGCCCGGAAACGACTTGCTGATTCCGATCACGCTCAGCAGGCAGGGCTGACGCTTGTCCTCAAGACAAGGTGGGGTTGAGGTAGCGGCGACTGTGGTCTGCATCGAAGTCGTCCCAAATCCAGATCGAACGGAACAGTCCGCGCGCCGATCAATGACCGGCGCGCGATGCTGGCGGTCAGTTCCTTTTCAGGTATTTGTCCATGTTGTCCTTGGTGACGAGTTCGAGCGTGGTGAAGACCTTCTTGTCGGTCTTCTCGCCTCGCGCCAGCTTCAGAACTGTGTCGAGCGCGCCTTTTCCTTGGCTGATGGCGTCCTGGAAAACGGTCACCTTGAGGTCGCCTGATTTCATGGCTGTCAGGGCGTCCTGCGTTGCATCGATGCCGGCAACGACATAATCGCCGGTTGATCCCCCGCTTGCCTTGATGGCCTGAAGCGCACCCAGTGCCATCTCGTCGTTGTTAGCAATGACAGCGTTGAAGTTGAGACCAGCTGACATCCAGTTTGTGGTCAGGTCGAGCGCCTGCGTGCGAGACCAGGTCGCCGTCTGCTCTTCGACGATTTCGATGCCCTTGCATTCGTCGGACTTGAAGACCTCGTGCACCGCCTCGGTGCGGCCACGCGCAACCAGCGTTCCGAGTTCACCCATCAGAATCACGGCCTTGCCCTTGCCATCCAGCAAACGACAGACCTCGCGCGCCTCCAGGCTGCCTGCCTGGATCTGGTCCGAGCCGACGAACGCCTGCTTCTCCGGCAACTGATCGACGTTGGAAGGCTGATTGTTGGCGAAGACCAGAGGGATTCCGGCTTTGTCGGCCGTCTTGGACATCGCGACGCCGGCATCGGCCTCTACCGGGATCACGATCATCCCATCGACCTTGGCGGCAATAAAGTTTTCGATCTGGCTTTGCTGCCGGGCGATGTCGCCCTGCGCATCCTCGATCAACAACGTCACATTCCCAAGGTCTTTGGCGTGTGCCTCCAGGCCGCTGCGAAGAATCGCAAGAAAATTGTCGTCGAACCGCTGCATGCTGAAGCCGATCGTTTCGGCGTGAGCAGGGACACCGAGTAACGTTAGACAAGCGGCAGCTAGCAAAATCTTTTTCATGTTCCGTCTCCGTCGGTTTTTGATGATTGAAAGTTTGTCATTGCCAACTTCGCCCCGGTACCCGTCGGACTAGCGGCGGCATCGCAAAAAACGATCGTGCAAGTTTCAGGCGTCGCGTTGCCCTTTGCCAAACATGTTCGGCGCCGTTCAGCCTGCTGCGAAGCTCTTCGGCTTGCTTACAGTAGGTAAAACGATACACTAGATTTTTTTCATCTGTCAACTGCCACTTGAGGAGTTTGCCTCCCATCAGAGTCAGGTGATTCCTGCAAACCCCATAATACCAGCGGCATTACCTCCGATAGCCTCAGATCGACCCTCGATTGACACAGACGATTTTTAGTGTACCGTTTTACCGACTTTCTCGATCGCACAGCTGCGGGGCCGGACTCGCGACCATCGAGGTTTCGTTCTCCTTCGGGAGTCGTAGAATGAGGGTCTCTGGGACCTTGGGAGATTTGAACGTCATGCCGCCGAAGAGTGGATCGCCCACAGATGCTGCGGACCGCGCCACCATTCAGGACGTTGCGAAAGCGGCGAGCGTATCGGTGAGCAGCGTCTCGAATTACATGAACAATCGATTCCATCGGCTCGGGACGGAGACCCGGACGCGGATTGCGACGGCAATTGCCGAGCTTGACTTCCGACCAAACCAGGCAGCGCGCCAACTAAAGACTGGCAAGGCCCGGGTAATCGCCCTGGTCGTGCCCAGCATTGTCAACCCGTTCAATGGCCAAATGGTGTTCTCGATAGAACAGGCTGCGGTGAAGGCGGGTTACAGGGTTCATCTGTGCAACACCATGCGCGATCCGAAGCTCGAGAAAGAGTTTTTGGACAATCTGGCCGCCATCGGCGTTGCCGACCTCATCACCATTGCACCCCTAAACACCAGGCGCGGTTACTACTCGGCGTGGAGCGATCTTTCGATCGTTGCCGTGGACGCCAACAGGCTCGATTTGAAGCTTGCTCGGCTCGATACGGTCAATCTCGATCACGAGGCGGCAATCGGGATTGCCGTGGAACATCTGTTTGCTCTCGGTCATCGGCGGATAGCCTATGTGACCGATCCCCTCATCACCCACAGCCGGGTGATGAGGTTGTCCGGTTTCAAGAAAGCAATGAAGGATCACGAACTCGACGACAGTCAGGCTGTCGTGCTCGAGCGTCACCAGAGCGCACTTGATATCGCAGACGCTCAGATGGTCGAGGTCGGTCGTGATGCCGCTTCCGATGTGGCGGCGCTGTCGCCCAGGCCCACAGCCATTATCGCGTTCAACGACATGATCGCGCTGGGGTTGCTTGCGACTTTCCGTTCCGCCGGCATTGCCGTTCCAAAGGACATGTCGATTATTGGCGTGGACGATGCCTGGATCAGCCAGCTCTCATTTCCCGCACTGACGACCATACGTCAGCCTATCGAGGCGATGGCCAGCGCAGCCGTCGAGCGTGTTCTCAAACCGAATGCGGCGCCGGCCAACGCCGGCTCCGACACGGTCTTCCTGCCCGAACTCGTCATTCGAGACACATGTGCGCCGCCACAGGAAGATGCCGCCACGCGTGTCGGCAAACGACACTTGGAATAGCAGTCCCAAACAGCGCCCTTCTTCCAACAACCCCAGAATATCCGGCCGGATGCATCCGCGCCGGCACGAAAGAGGCTTGCCTTATGGATACCCACGCCACCGAGATCAAACCCAGCGCAAATCATATCAGGATGGCGTGCGACACCGGTGGTACTTTCACCGACCTCGTCGTTGAAGATGGCAACGAGATCAGGCTGTTCAAAGCGTCGACGACACCTGACGACCCGGTGCGCGGCGTGCTCGATGCCTTGGATCTCGCAGCTAGGCACTATCGACTAGGCCTCGGGGATTTCCTCAGCCGCGGCGCCATGTTCGTGCACGGCACCACCCGGGCCATCAATGCGATCATCACCGGCAAGACGGCGAAAACAGCCTTCATCACGACCAAAGGTCATCGCGATATCCTGGTCATGCGCGAGGGCGGGCGTATTGAACCGTTCAACTTCACGGTCGCCTACCCTGAGCCCTATGTGCCTCGGCGATATACGTTCGAAGTCAATGAGCGCGTCGATGCGCGCGGCAACATCGTCGAGGATTTGAACGAAGCCGACTTCATCACGACAATCAAAAAACTGGAGGCACTGAAAATTGAAGCGGTTGGCGTTTGCCTTCTGTGGTCTGTCGTCAACTCGGCTCACGAGCGACGCATCGGAGACCTGCTGAAGGAGCATCTGCCTGACGTTCCATACACGCTCTCGCACCAGCTCAATCCAACCCTGCGCGAATATCGCCGAGCTTCCGCGACCGTCATAGATGCATCGCTGAAGCCGCTGATGTTCAAGTATCTCGATGGCTTGACCAACCGGCTGCAGGACGCCGGTTTCAACGGCCGGACACTGATGGTTACCTCAAGTGGCGGCATCATGGATGCCTCGGCAGTTGCACGCGCTCCAATCCACTCGATCAATTCTGGACCGGCGATGGCGCCCGTCGCCGGCCGCTACTACGCAGAGCGCGATTTTGGCAACGCCATCGCGATTGTCGCGGACACGGGTGGAACCACCTTTGACGTCAGCCTGGTGCGTGACGGGCGCATCCCCTGGAGCCGCGAAACATGGATTGGCCAGCGCACGCGCGGCCATATGACCGGCTTTCCATCTGTCGATATCAAGAGCATCGGCGCCGGAGGTGGCTCGATCGCATGGGTCGACAATGGCGGAATTCTGCAGGTCGGTCCGCAGAGCGCGGGCTCGACGCCGGGGCCGGTCGCTTACGGCCGCAGAGGAACCGAACCCACCGTCACGGACTGCGCCTTGATCCTGGGCTATATCGACCCGGACTTCTTCCTGGGCGGCGCCATGGTCCTCGACCGGGAGGGCGCGACCCGGCAATTGCGTCTGAAAGTCGCCGAACCGCTCGGCATCAAGGTTGAGGAAGCCGCTGCCGCTGTGTTGAGGCTTTCAACCGAAAAGATGGTCGGAGCGATCGAGGAGATCACGGTCAATCAGGGTATCGATCCCACCTCGGCCGTCATGATCGGCGGCGGCGGTGCCGCCGGACTTAATGCGGTCGCAGTTGCCAGGCGCCTTCAATGCGCTGGTGTCCTCATCCCCGAAGCAGGTGCGGTCATGAGCGCGGCCGGGGCCTTGATGTCGGAGCTTTCGTCGGACTATGCGCAACTGCAATTTACGACCAGCGACAGATTTGCGGGCGACAAGATCAACGAGGTTCTGGCAGAGCTGAGGAAGCGATGCCTTGAGTTCGCGGAAGGGCCCGGCGCCGGGGCTCTCGACTACCACATCGAGTATTCCGTAGAGGCGCGGTATCCGCATCAGATCTGGGAAATCGACGTTCCTCTCCCGCTTGATCAGGTGAAGAGCGACGGCGATTTGAAGCAGGTCTCGGATGCCTTCCATGACACCCACCAGCGTATTTTCGAGATCAGCGACCGCAATTCCAATGTCGAATTCGTGACCTGGCGCGCCAAGGTCAGATGCAGACTGACTGATCGGGCCACCGGCACGCTCCCTCCTGAGGGTGATTTTGCCGGTGGTCGCGCAAAGCGGCCGGTTTACTTCACGGAACTCGGCTGGAGCGACGTCTCGGTTCATCGCTACGAAGCCATGCAGCCGGGCGAACCGGTTGCCGGCCCGGCCATCATCGAATCGTCGTTCACCACCGTCGTGGTCGATCCGGGCACAGTCGCAGAACGCACGGCCAGCGGTGGCCTGCGTGTGACATTCTAAGGAGGCGCTTACCCATGTCTGAGCAAGTTTTGAAAAAGGCGCCTGACGGCGTTCAGATGGCGATGATTTCCAGCCGTATGGAGACCATCGCACGCAAGATGCAAAACACGCTTTTCCGAACCGCCCGCTCCGGTATCCTCAACACGGCCCATGATTTCTCATGTGTTGTTCTGACTGCTGACTGCAAGCTTCTGGCGGCTGCGGAAAGTCTGCCGAACCACACGCTCATCGGCCCTGATTTGATGTGCCGGGCGGTCCTCAAACACCATCCGATGCTCAAGCGCGGCGACTGTTTCCTTCACAACAGTCCATACGAGGGAAACTCCCACGCGGCCGACCACTGCATGATCGTCCCGGTCATCGACGACGAAGGCATCCTGCGCTTCTTCGTGCTGGCCAAAGCACATCAGGCGGACTGCGGTAATTCCCGCCCTTCCAGCTATCTGGCGGACGTGAAGGACCTGTATGAAGAGGGTGCCCTGATTTTTTCTGCGACGAAGATACAGGAAGACTACAAGACCAACGACGACATCGTGCGCATGTGTCAGGCCCGCATCCGGGTTCCGGACCAATGGTGGGGCGATTTTCTTGCGAGCCTTGGATCCGTCCGCATCGGCGAACGCGAACTGCTCAACCTTGGCCGCGAGATCGGCTGGCATATGCTTGAAGGCTATGCCGACCGCTGGTTTGACTATTCCGAACAAAAGATGATTGAGGCAATCAGGAGATTGTCTTCAGGACATGTCGTTTTGGTGTCTGCTCACGACCCGTTCCCCGGTATCCCGGAGGGCATTCCCGTCAAGGTGGACGTTGAAGTTGATACGCACGAGGCCAGGATCATTGTCGATCTGCGCGATAATCCCGATTGCCAGCCCTGTGGCCTCAATCTTACTGAGGCAACCGCCAAAAGCGCAGCGATGATCGGGATTTTCAACGGCATCCTCGATCACCGCGTTACCGCCAATGCGGGCAGCTTTCGACGAATTGACATTCGGGTTCGCGAAAATTGTTGCGTCGGCATACCGAGGCATCCGGCCTCTTGCTCGGTGGCGACCACCAATCTCGCCGACCATGTCACCAATCCGGTACAGCGCGCAATAGCCGAGCTTTCGGCTGGCTTTGGGCAAGCCGCGACCGGTCCAATCCAACCACCAGGAATGGGTGTCATCTCCGGGCGCGATCCCTACAACAATGACGAGCCCTTCATCAATCAAGTCCACATCGGCATTAGCGGTGGCGCCGGCACGCCGGTCACCGACGGCTTTCTGACCATGATCCATGCCGGCAACGCGGGCATGTGCCATATCGACAGTGTCGAAGTCGATGAGCTCCACCATCCAATCATCGTCTACGATCGCCATATTCTCGACGACAGCGAGGGAGCGGGCACGTTTCGCGGCGCGCCGTCGGTCTACAGTGAGTACGGCCCGTGGGGCGGAAACTCCTTGACGGTCCTCTATACCGCAGATGGTACCATCACGCCTGCCGCAGGCGCTCGCGGCGGTGGCCCCGGCGGTCTGTCCAGAGCGGCAATGCGCAAGGCCGATGGTTCGGTCGTCGATCTTCCCCCCTGCTACGGGGTCACTCTGCAGCCGGGTGAGCACATGGTCTCTCACTCCGCAGGCGGTGGTGGATATGGTTCTCCACGGGAACGCGATCCCGCGCGCGTGCTGCACGATCTTGCAGAAGGGTGGATCAGCGTGCAGCGCGCACGAGACATCTACGGAGTAGCCGTCAAGGGATCTCCCGAAGACGACAATCTTCAATTGGACATCGTCCAAACACGCATCCTGCGCGCCAGCCGGAGCGAACTGGCGGTGGCCGTTTAGCCCGGCCGATACGCCGGGTGTTTCTTGTCAGGCTGCCCGACAACGGGCACGATTTTCAGGTCAAGGAGAACTACGATGACAGACGTCGATTGGTCCGCTGGCGCGGCCTACATTGATGGTGAATTCATGCCTCTCAAGGATGCCAAGCTCGGTATCACCGAATGGGGCTACCGCCGGTCCGACGTTACCTACGATGTCGCGGGCGTCTACTACGGCGCATTCTTCCGGCTCGACGATCATGTCAAACGCTTTCGCACCTCGATGACGAAATTGCGGATGAATCCGAAGGAAAGCGACGAAGAGATCAAGAATATTCTCGCCGAACTGGTGCGGCGTACCGGGTTGCGCGAGGCTTATGTGGCGATGGACTGTGTCCGCTCCCGCCCGCCGCGCGGCGTGCCGCTTCATCCCATAAACGGCCGCAGTTATTTGATTTGCCATGTCATGCCTTGGGTGTGGGTATTCACCCCCGAGCAGCAGGAACGCGGCGTGCACGCAATGATCGCGTCCCCCCAACGGATTGCGCCGGAATCACTCGACCCGACAATCAAGAATTTCCATTGGGGCGACCTGACGCGCGGGAATTTCGAGGCGCACGATCAAGGCGCCGAAACCTGCATTTTACTGGATCGTGATGGAAACGTCACGGAAGGACCGGGCTTCAATGTCTTCGCCGTCATAGATGGCAAGGTCATCACGCCGAAACGCGGTGCGCTGGAAGGTATCACTCGAAGAACAGTTCTGGAACTGTGCGACGAGTTTGGAATTCGCTGTGAGGTCCGGGATCTCTGCCGCGACGAATTCGAAGCCGCCGATGAAATCTTCTTCTCGACAACCGCTGGTGGCATTATGCCGGTAAGCCGTCTTGGAAAAAGGATCCTGGGGAACGACCGACCGGGTCCGATTTCCGCGCGGCTGAGAACAGCTTTTTGGGACAAGCGGAAGGACGGCTGGCATGCGACGCCAGTGTCTTACGCTTCCTGATCGAAGAGCGAAATGCAGATGCGATGGCTTTTCGACCTCAACGGCAAGATTGCCCTGGTTACAGGCTCGGGCCAGGGCATTGGCCTGGCGCTTGCCCGTGGCCTGGCGGAGTGTGGTGCCCTGGTTGTCCTGAACGGTCGTCGTGAACAGTTGTTGAAGGACGCTGCCACAGACCTGCTCAAGGACGGTCTGTCGGTGGAGGTGGCGGCCTTCGACGTCACGGATGCCCTGTCTGCGCGACACGGGGTCGAGCGGATTGAGACCTCGATCGGTTCGATTGACATTCTCATCAACAATGCCGGCATCCAGCATCGATCAGCATTGGAGGATTTCCCGGAAGAGAAATGGGACGATCTTGTTCGAACCAATCTCTCCAGCATTTTCTATGTGAGCAAAGCCGTCGCCAAAGGCATGATAGGCCGCGGTCGCGGAAAGATCATCAACATCGCCTCTGTTCAGAGCGAATTGGCTCGTCCGGGTATCGCGCCCTACACGGCGACAAAAGGGGCTGTCAGAAATCTGACTCGAGGCATGTGTGCGGATTGGGCAAAACATGGTTTGCAGATCAATGCCATCGCGCCTGGCTATTTCAAGACGCCGCTCAACGAAGCACTTGGTCGGGACCCCGAGTTCTCCACGTGGCTGGAACGGCGCACGCCGGCCGGTCGATGGGGCAATGTTGAAGAACTCATCGGGGCTGCAGTGTTTTTCGCCAGCGACGCCTCCTCATTCGTCAACGGGCACACGCTCTACGTGGACGGTGGCATGACAGTGACGGTGTGAATGACTGGCCATGCTTGGGGCAAGCATGTCCTTTCGCTTCTCCATCATCCACAAAGTGGACGCGGATTCTCATGCAGGGAAGACATTCTCGAAGAAACTCAGCCTGCTACCCTTCGCTCAAGGGCAAGGTCATCTTTGTCACCGGAGGCTGCTCTGGTATTGGCGCAGCGCTGGTCCAAGGATTTTCCTGGCAAGGAGCTAAGGTAGCCTTCGTGGATATCGAGAAATCTTTGGCTGAGGCGCTTGTGACGTCCCTGTGCGAGCACGTATTTCCCCCGGTGTTCATCGAATGTGACATCCGCAATATCGATGCGCTCCAGATGACGATAGAGCGCATCAGGAGAGACCTCGGTGATATTTCAGTTCTCATCAACTATGTCGCCAATGACAGACGCGACAACAGGATGGCAGTCAACCTGCGGCCGATGTTCTTCGCTGCACAGGCTATTATCCCGCAGATGAAGCGTCTCGGAGGCGGGTCGATCATCAACTTTGGATCGTTGAGCGCGCGTACAGCGTCGAACATCCCCACATACATGACCGCCAAGGCTGGCGTGCACGGCCTGACAAAGGGGCTGGCTCGAGAACTTGGTCCTTTCAACATCCGGGTCAACACGCTTCTTCCGGGATGGGTGATGACGGAGAAACAGAGGCGCGCACATCCGACTCTGGAAGGAGAAGCCCAGATTGACGCGATACAGTCCATTCGAGCGCGCATTCGGCCCGAAGATATTGCAGCGATGGCACTGTTCCTGGCCAGTGATGATAGTGCGCTCTGTTCGTCGCAAGAATTCGTCGCAAATGGCGGATGGACCTAGCCCTCTGCGCGGCGACTTCACGGTTCCAGTGTTACAAATCTGACAGGCTGAATTGCCGCAAATCGGCATCAGAAAGGCTGAAGGGCCTTTGCGAGACTGGCTCCGGCCCGCACTAAATCGTCGAGGCGGTTTGTTGGCGTATCGTGCTCGAGCACGAGACAGTCGATCTCGCTGATCTTGCACCCGATAGGCCCTTGTCATTGAGCACCATGATTTCGCCGACGATGATGGCGTTCTCGACGTCTACCGTTTTTTGGCACTACGGGCGACGTCGCGGTATTTCGACGTCCAGTCGACGTCGCGGCGGGTGGAGATGCGAACGCCGCCGGCGTCTATAACAATCTGGAGCGATAGCCGTCGAACTTGACCTCGTGAGACCACCCGTCGTCCTTCGGGCGGCTTGGCGACGAGCTTGCGTTCCATCGGCGGAATGAACCGAGCGGGCCGGAGCCGGCACTTACAATTTACGCACTTCTTCGATTCTAGGCGACCTGATTATATTAGCCAGAACTAACAAAGATGATTCCGCACGTCGCTAGCAACAAAACGTTCAGCATCGCGTTGCAAATGAGCCAAGCCTTTGGAGGCACAAAATGGGCGACGACAACAGCAAGCGAGACTTCAGTGACCGCAACCGTGTCGGCGGATGAGTAGCACGAGGTCGAATATTTCGCGCGGGAAACGGCGCTTCGCCAAGCCAGGTGAGCAAGCGATCAAGGCCTACGGCAAATAATCGCACTCGCCTGACCCAAGCCGCCAAGTCTTTACTCGATGCGAATGAGGCGTCGCGGCGGGGGCGTCTCACATAGACGAGGACATTTCCGACCGAGACCGACCAACTGAAATCGGCGTTATCGGCAATGCCGCGATATTTTTTCGACTTCGCAGATGCGAACGAACTGTACCCCGACGATCAAGGTACCGATCTGCCGGACGTCGAATCCGCCAGGCTCGAGGCAGCAAAGGCTCTGGCGGCGATAGTAAAAGACAAGGCGGACGGATCTAGCCGCGACTTTACGATGATCGTTCGCACCGAGACAGGCCAGGTTTTGCTACACGCTAGGATCAAATTCGAAATAGAGATGGCGCATTAGGGGCGGGGCGTCATAGAAAATACGAACGAGCGACCGTGTACCCTGCCAATCGTAGTAGCGAGAGCACATACAAAACCAAGACCAACGCAACCACAGACCTGCTTTTCAGCGGGACGTTAGATCGCCAGCGCTGCTGTTTTTCCCCGGTGTACAAACCCCCTTTTTGAGCGGCCAGTTGACGGCCGTCGAAAATGATTATTAAGTTCGGTCATAGAACGAATTAATCGGAGCTGCTGTTGAACGACCTGCCGCGCATTTCTCGTCAGTTCTCGCAGCGCTCCGTCATGGAGGCGATCGTGCAAGGTGGGCCGATCTCGCGCGCTTCGATCGCAAAGCAGACCGGCTTGTCCAAGCAGACAATCTCCGAGATCGTCAGGACACTTGAGCAGGAAGGCTGGGTGCAGGAGACAGGGCGCACGAGCGGACATGTCGGACGCACGGCTGTCACTTACGAACTCGTATTTGACGCGGCCTACATCGCGGCCGTCGACCTCGGCGGCGCCAAAGTCCGGGTCGCGCTCACCGATCTTGCCTGCCAGATATTCGCGGAGGAAACGGCGCCGACCGATCCTCGGGGCGGACAGTTCATCGTCGACCAGATCGTGGATCTAGCGCTTCAGGCGGCCGAGAGGCACCGAATCTCGCGCACAAAGATAAGGCTGGCGGTGATTGGTGTTCCCGGTGCACCCGACAAGAAGACGGGCCGCGTCCTGCTTGCCCCGAATATTGCCGGCTTTGGCACGATGAATGTCGTTGGCGCTTTCGAGCACGCATTCGGATTTCATGTGGTGATCGAGAACGATGTCAATCTGGCGGTGCTCGGCGAAAACTGGCAGGGGTGCGGCCGGGGTATCGACAACCTCGCCTTCATTGCGCTGGGTACCGGTATCGGCAGCGGCCTCATGGTTGGAGGCAATCTGGTGCGGGGCGCCAGCAATGCAGCCGGCGAGATGGGCTTTTTGCCGATTGGCGCCGATCCATTCGCGCCGACATCGTTGCGCGCCGGCGCTTTCGAGCGCGTGGTCGCAACCAGCGCCATGGTTGAACGCTACGCAACGCTGACGGGCAACATCGTCAACGTGCCGACGATTTTCCACTGTGCATCCGCTGGAGACAGGCATGCCGCGACGGTACTTGACGAAACCGCGCGCTACCTCGCACAAGGCATTGTGGCCATAGCGGCAATTGCCAATCCGCAAAAGGTCGTCCTAGGCGGCTCGATCGGGCTGCGGCCGGAAATCCTGTTGCGCGTTAGGGACCTGCTGCCGCGCTGCTTCCCCTACCCTATCGCCGTTGAGGCCAGCGAACTCGGGTCGCGGGCAGCGCTCATCGGCGCTGCCGCGATCGGGCTCGGCCAGTTGCACAACACACTGTTCGGCGTCGACGCGCCCGACGGACGCATTTCGCTTCCCCCAGCCAGTTCGGCCGTGCTGCGCGAGGCCACGCTATGACCGCCTCAAAGGACATCACCACCCGCTTGCGCGCCGCCCTCGATTGGGACGCAGCGGTTGAGCTTCTGCAGGGGGCAATCGGCCGCGAAAGCATAACCGGTCACGAAGAAAATTTTGTCGCCTTCCTTGAAGACCGCATGCGCGTGCTTGGCTTGAGCGAAATTCGGCGTGCGGAATTCGCGCCCGGCCGGCCCAACGTCTGGGGTGAGCGCAAAGGTGCCGGCGCCGGCAAGCGGCTGCTCTTCATCGGCCACACCGATACGGTCCATGTCGAGGGCTGGCGCGAGCACTGGGCTGGCACCGCCAGGCAGGATCCGTTTGCCGCGCCAATGATCGACGGGCAGATCTGGGGCCGCGGCGCCGGCGACCTCAAGGCCGGCATCTGCTCCGCGCTGTCGGCACTCTCTCTGCTCGACACCGCCGACATCCAACTGGCCGGCGACGTTGCCTTTGCCTTCGTCGGCGACGAGGAGAGCGGCCAGCCTGGAACCGGCGTCTCCGCCGGCATCAAGGACTTCGTCGGCCGCATCGAGAAAGGCGAAGTCGTGGCGCCCGATTTCGTCGTCTATGTGGAGCCTACCCGCCTTTCGGTTTATCCGGCCCAAATTGGCTTCTTCATTACCGACATCACCATCACCGGACGATCAGCCTATTTCGGCGTACCCGAACTCGGCAAGGATGCCTTGCGTGCAAGCCACGCCGTCATGAGCGCGCTGTGGAAGCATTCGGAAGATGTTGCAACAAGAGCCGAGCACCCGCTGATCGGGCGTGGCTTCCTGCTGATCACCGGGCTTGCGGGCGGCGGCTACATCGCGGTGCCCGAACGCTGCACGTTGTCGCTGATCCGCAAGCTGTTGCCGGGCGAGTCGCTGGACGAGGCCGCCGCCGAAATCGAGGCAGTGGTGCGCGGCGCCGTCACCGATCCCGAAATCATGTTGGCGTTCGCCTATCCGGCCGGTCGCGATCATCCGCTCGGGGGTAACGCCGCCGAGATTGCACCTGACAGGCCGGAGGTCGGCGCTCTTGCTGCCGCCATGGCCCGATCGATGGCTGGTCGCGGCGCCATCGAAGGCGCGCCATTCTGGTCAGAGTCATCATTTTTCACCAACCGGCTCGGCATCCCCGCCGTGTACTGCGCGCCAGGCGACATTCGCAACTGCCACACCTTCAACGAACACGTCGATGTCGAGGAATATCTGGCCGGCGTCGTCGGCTTCGCCCGGTTCATGGTGGAGTATTGCGGCGTTACGGAATGAAGGACAACTGAGAGCGAAAATGGGAGAACTATCATGCTGATAGACAGACTTGTTGCTACAGCACTTGCAGGTAGCCTGATGCTCATGGCCGGTGGAGCCGGCGCACAGACAGTGGGACCGAGCGGCGAGACGGCGACACCCAGCGCCGAGGTTAGATTGTCGGATGCAGACCTGGCCGCAGTAAAGGAGAAGGGCTACAAGGCCGCGCTGCTGTGGCACACCTCCTCCGACTTCACCAATGCGGTCACGTCCGGTGCCAAGGATGAATTTGCCCGTGCCGGCATTCAAATCGTCGCCACCACCGACGCGGGCTTTGACGCCGCGCGCCAGCGCAGCGACATCGAAACCGCGCTCGCGGCGAAGCCAAACGTCATCCTGTCACTGCCCCTCGATCCGGTCACTTCGGCCGAGGCGTTCCGTCAGGCGCTCACCGACGGCACCAAGCTGGTATTCCTTTCCAATCTGCCGAAAGGCTACAAGCACGGAACCGACTATGCAGCCATCGTCACTGACGACCTGTTCCAGATGGGCAAGCAGGCGGCCGATGCACTGGCCAAGGCGCTCGATGGCAAGGGCAAGGTCGGCTACATCTTCCACGACGCCAGTTACTATGTGACGAACCAGCGCGACCAGGCTTTCAAGACAACGATCGAGAAGGATTATCCCGGCATCAAGATCGTCGCCGAGCAGGGGATCTCCGATCCGGCGCGGGCAGAAGAGCTGGCCAGCGCGATGCTCGTGCAGCATCCCGATCTTGACGGCATCTACGTCACCTGGGCCGAACCGGCCGACGGCGTGCTGTCGGCCTTGCGGGCAAGCGGAAACACCAAGACCAAGATTGTCACGCTCGACCTCGCCGAACCGGTGGCGCTCGATATGGTCAAGGGCGGCAATGTGACCGCACTGGTGGCCGACAAGGCCTATGAGCTCGGCCGCGCCATGGCCGCTGTCGGCGTCAAGGCGCTGCTCGGCCAGGAGACCCCGGCCTTCGTCGTTGCCCCGGCGCTTACCGTGACCAAGCAGAACGTTGCGCAGGGCTGGAAGGATTCGTTGAACCGCGACGCGCCGCAATCGGTGCTCGACGCGGCCAAATGACAGGGCAATGCCCGGCGGCCAATCAGGGCCGCCGACATCATAAAAACAAGGGGAACCGACATGCGCATAGCAATTGGAATGTTGTCGGCACTGGTAGCACTCGTCGCTGCCAACGCCTTCGCAGCCGAGGGCACCACCACGGGACCGAACGGGGAAAAGCCGACGCCGGCAAAGAGCGTCGTGCTCACACCAGCTGAGGAGCAGCAGATCAAGGACGGCAAATACACCGCCGCGCTGGTCTGGCATGAGATGAGCGAATACACCAACGCGGTGAACAGCGGCGCCCAGGACGAGTTGAAGCGGCTCGGCATCACGGTCGTCGCTCAGACCGACGCCGGCTTTGATGCGGCCCGTCAGAAATCCGACGTCGAGACAGTACTCGCCAAAAGGCCCTCTATTATACTGTCCCTACCGGTCGATCCCGCAAGTGCGGCCACCGTCTATGATCCTGCGCGCCAGGCCGGCGTGAAATTGGGATTCGTCGACAATTCGCCGGCAGGCTACGTTCACGACAAGGATTATGTGACCATCGTTTCGGACGACCTTTTCCAGATGGGCAACAAGGCCGGGATCGCAATGGCCGACGCGCTCGGCAAGCAGGGCAAGGTCGGCTACATCTTTCACGATGCCGATTTCTACGTCACCAACCAGCGTGACGGAGCATTCAAGCACACGATCGAGCAGGACTATCCCGACATGAAGATCGTGGCCGAGGCCGGAATGGCCGACCCCGCGCGCAGCGAGGAAATCGCGCAGGCGATGATCACACAGCACCCGGACCTCGACGGTATCTATGTCACCTGGGCTGAGCCGGCGCTTAGCGTGCTGTCCACTTTGCGGGCGGCCGGCAACAGCCACACCAAGATCGTCACGCTCGACCTGAACGAACCGGCGGCACTGGACATGGTGAAAGGCGGCAACGTTGCGGCACTCATCGCAGACGAAGCCTACGACATCGGCGTGACGCTGGCGCGCGCCACGGCCGCCTCGTTGATCGGCAAGAAAGCCGCGCCGTTCATCGTGGTCGATTCCCTCGCCGTCACCAAGGACACTGTCAAGGACGGGTGGAAGCGGTCCCTCAACAAGGACGTGCCCGCGACCATCGCGGCCGCCATGAAATAGCGGCGGACAATGGCGCCCCGCCGGAGGAAGTGAGAATGTCGAGTGTCAACACCAGCCCCGGCCGGGCAGCGAGCTTGGTCAGCCGCTTCAACCTGCAGCAATATGTCGTCTATCTCGGATTTCTGGCGATCTTTCTGTTCTTCGCGATCGTACTGAAGGACAGCGGTTTTCTGACGGTCCGCAACCTGTCGAACATCGTGCTGCAGACGGCACCCGTGACGATCATGGCGATCGGCCTTGTCTTTGTCATGTCGGCTGGCGAGATTGATCTTTCGATAGGTTCGATCGTTGCCGTGGCAGCCCTTGCCGCCGCGGTGGCGATAAACGCCTACGGCTTGGTGGCTGGGGTGCTGGCCGGCCTCGGCGCCGGCCTGCTGATCGGCCTTCTCAACGGCGCCCTCGTGGCTTACGTCAAGTTGCCTTCATTCCTGGTAACGCTGGCGACGCTCGGGCTGTTTGCCGGCGTATCTCGCTCGATGACCGATTTGCGGTCGATCCCGGTCACCAACGACGCCTTCACCGGTTTCTTCGGCTCGGGTTCTTTGCTGGGTGTTCCGTCTTTGATCTGGTGGACGGTAATTGCCGTTGCGATCGCGCATCTCATCTTTCGCGAGACGCGCTTCGGCGCCCATGTGCTGGCCACCGGCGACAACAGCCGTGCCGCCAGTGTTTCCGGCATCAGCGTGGCGCAGATAAGGCTTGCCGTTCTGACCACAAGCGGCGGGCTCGCCGGCCTTGCCGGGCTGCTCTATGCGGGCCGGCTGCAGGCTGCGAAATACACGCTCGGCGAAACCGACCTTATGACGGTGATAGCGGCCGTCATTGTCGGCGGAACCCTGCTTAACGGCGGCAAGGGATCGATTGTCGGTGCGCTGGTGGGCTCGCTGATGATGGGCATGCTGAACAACGGCCTCATCCTGATGGGCCTGTCCGTCTCCGACCAGATGATCGTGCGCGGCTTGATCATTCTTGCGGCCGTCGCCGTATCGCTGCGCGAAAAGTCCCGTTGAAGGAGTTTTGTCATGTTCCTCGATGTTCTGCGGCGCCGCAATCCGAGCTTTATAGAAAGCGCCATGCGCCTGCACCAGGAAGGAAAGCTGCCGGCTAATTCCTATGTGCTCGACCTCGATGCCGTCGAAAGCAATGCCCGGGTCCTGAAGCGCGAGGCCGACCGGTTCGGCCTGAAGATTTTCGCCATGACCAAGCAGGTCGGCCGCGCCAGTTCGTTCTGCCATGCGCTCAAGCGTGGTGGCATCGATCAGGCCGTCGCCGTCGACATGGCCTGCGCGCGGGCAACGCACAGAGCAGGCCTGAGGCTCGGTCATCTTGGCCACCTGCAGCAGATCGCAAGGCACGAGGCCAATGCGGCGGCCAAAACGTTCAGGCCGGACTATTGGACCGTCTTCAACGACACCAAGGCTGAAGAAGCCGCTGCCGGCGCAAGGCTCGCCGGGTACACGCAAAACCTGCTTGCCCGCATCCGCGCCGATGGTGACGTTTTCTACCGCGGCCACGAAGGTGGTTTTGAGGCGGCTGATATCGCCGCGGTCGCCGAAAAACTGGATGGTCTCGACGGCGGACGGTTCGCTGGCATCACCACCTTCCCGGCGCTGTTGTTCGACCAGACCACGCGAACGGTCCTGCCGACACACAATCTGGCGACACTGGGCAGAGCTGCCGAAGCGCTCGCCAAGTCCGGTCGCAGCGACATAGAGGTGAACGCGCCCGGCACAACGTCGAGTGTCCTGCTTGGCGCGCTGGCCGAAGCCGGCGCCACGCAATGTGAACCGGGCAATGGCTTGGCCGGCACCACTGCGCTGCACGTCATGGAAGATCTGCCGGAGCTCCCTGCCGTTCTGTATTTGACCGAGATCTCGCATTTGTCTGGCGGCAAAGCCTACTGCCTGGGTGGCGGCTTCTATATCGATCCGATCTTTCCGGACTATGAGGTGAAGGCAATCGTGTCCGCAGAACCCACCACGGCCGCCGCCGCGCTCAGAAGCGTCGAGGTGCCGCCGCCTGCGGCAATCGACTATTACGCAATGATTGACGCTAGCGGCGCCAATGCGCCACGCTCCGGCGACACGGCGGTGTTCGGCTTTCGCGGCCAGGCGTTCGTGACCCGCGCCTACGTGGTCGGCATCTCCGGTGTCTCAAAGGGGGCGCCCCAAGTCGAAACGATCGAAAACGGTTTTGGCGAAACCGCTGCCTGGCCTGTCTAGGAGCAAGTGATGAACGCGACCACGACCGGCACGCCCCCTGTTTTGCAGCTGCGCGACATCCGCAAGAATTTCGGCGGCCTCACGGCAATCGAAAATTTCTCGCTCGAGCTCTATCCCGGCGAGATAGTGGCGTTGGTCGGCGATAACGGTGCCGGCAAGTCGACGCTGGTCAAGATCGTGACGGGGGTGCATGCTCCGACATCCGGGACGATCATCATCGAGGGGCAGGCGGTGGCAATGTCGAGCGCCACCATGGCGCGCGCCCACGGAATTGAGGTGGTCTATCAGGACTTGGCGCTCGCCGATCAGCAGACCGTCTACATGAATATGTTTCTTGGCCGCGAGCCGGTGAACCGCTTCGGCCTGCTCGACCGACGCCGGATGATCGACGACACCGAAAAGCTGGTGAAGGATCTCGACGTTCGCATCCCATCGGCTCACGCCACCATCCGCGATCTTTCGGGCGGCCAGCGCCAGGGCGTGGCGATCGCGCGCGCCACGCACTGGGCAAGCAAGCTGATCCTGCTCGACGAGCCAACCGCCGCGCTCGGCGTTGCCGAGACCGCCAAGGTCGAGACGATTGTTCTGTCGCTGAAGCAGCGCAATATCGGCGTGCTGATCATCAGCCACAGCCTCGACCAGGTGTTCAGGCTCTCAGATCGGATCTGTGTTCTGCGACGTGGCAAACAGATCGGCGTGCGCAAGACCAGCGAGACCGACAAGAACGAGATCGTCGCCATGATCACCGGGCTTCAGCACTAGCCCGGTCCGACAGAGGCGCGCCGTTCAGATATTGCGTTACCCGAGCAGCGAGTGGCATGATTTCAGATCCACGATCAGGCCTCGGCCACAGAATGTCGTCAGCATCAATCCAGCGCGCGCAGATGGCGGATGGGGCGCCCACCAGCAATCCGGTCGGCGGCTGTGGCTATGGAATTGGCGTCGATGCCGAAGTGGCGGTAAAGGTCGCCGATAGTCCCTGACTGGCCAAAATGCTCGACGCCGAGACTGCGCGTGCGATGGCCGTACACCGAACCCAGCCAGCCGAGTACCGCCGGATGACCGTCGGTGACGGAGATGATGGTGCAATGCGCAGGGAGATCGGCAAACAGCCTTTCGATATGACTCCTGGCGTGAACGAGGCCGCGTTCGCGCGCGCGACTTGCCGCTGTCCAGCCTGCGTTCAAGCGATCGGCCGAAGTCACGGCCAAAAGACCGACGTCGCGACGGTCCTCTGCCATCATGCCGATAGCTTCGATGGCCTCCGGCGCAACCGCGCCGGTATAGGCAACAATCACTTCGGCATTGGGACCCGGAGCCCGCAGCCAGTAGCCCCCGTCGATGATGTCCTGCTCGAGCTGTGGCATCATGGGACGAATGATCTGCTCGACCGGGCGCGTCGAGAGCCGCAGATAGACCGAGCCGCCGGTCTCGTCGCGCAGCCAGGTGCGCTCCGACTGCACGGCGTCGCCGTCGCGCTGCATATAATCCAGCGCAAAGCGCATGATGACGCCCAACTCGTCGACGAAGGCCGGCTCGTAAGCCGCAAGCCCGTCTTGCGCTATGCCGATCAACGGTGTGGCGATCGACTGATGCGCCCCACCTTCCGGCGCCAATGTGACCCCGGATGGCGTCGCGACCAGCAGGAAGCGCGCATCCTGATAGCAGGCGTAATTGAGCGCATCGAGACCGCGCTGGACGAACGGATCGTAGAGCGTGCCGATCGGCAGCAGCCGTTTGCCGAAAATCGAATGCGACAGCCCAAGTGCCGACAGCAGGATGAACAGATTGTTCTCGGCGATACCCAGTTCGATGTGCTGGCCGGAGGGGCCGAATTCCCATTTCTGCGCCGAGGCGATGCGTTCGCTGCGGAAAGTGTCCGCAAGTGACTGACGCGCGAACAGGCCGCGCCGGTTGACCCAGGGACCGAGATTGGTCGAGACCGTGACATCGGGCGATGCCGTGACGATCGCGTCGGCGAGCGGCCCGCCAGCGCGCGCAATCTCGTCCAGAATTCTGCCGAAGCCGACCTGCGTGGAGACGCTGCCTTTGGCTTCCGCAACGAGACGACCGGGGACCACGATGCGCTGGGCGTGCCGGCGCCGCTGGCCCTTTGCCGCGAACGGAACGGCGTCGAGGAACCGTTGCAGCTCCAGATCTCCAACAGCCAATCCCTCGAAGGCGTCCCACTCCCGCCCGTCGCCGACCGACATCGAGGCACGAAGGACCGCCATCTGATCCCTGGTCATCAAGCCGGCGTGGTTGTCCTTGTGGCCGGCGAGCGGCAGGCCGAAGCCCTTGATCGTATATGCAATGAAGCATGTCGGTCGATCGTTGCCGCGTGCCGTCCCGAAGGCCTCGATCAGGCATGGCAGGTCGTGGCCGCCGAGATTGGTCATCAGCGCGGCGAGCTCGGCATCGGAGCGCCGGTCGAGAAGCGATGCCAGGCCCGGCTTGTCTCCGATGTCGGCGACCAGGCGCTTGCGCCAGGCGCCGCCGCCTTGAAACGTCAGCGCCGCATAGAGCTGGTTCGGGCAGGCCTCGATCCAGGCCTTTAGCGCCTCGCCGCCGGGTTCGGTGAAGGAGGCTTCGAGCAGCGAGCCATATTTCAGGATCACGACGTTCCAGCCGAAATTCCGGAAAATGTTTTCGAAGCGTTCCCAAAGGCCTTCGCGAACCACGGCATCGAGGCTCTGTCGGTTGTAGTCGACGATCCACCAGCAGTTGCGCAGGCCGTGTTTCCACCCTTCGAGCAGCGCCTCGAAGATGTTGCCTTCGTCCATCTCGGCATCGCCGATCAGCGCCACCATGCGGCCCTCGGGCATGCTTTCGTCGCGGGCGCCGAGATAATCCTGCACAAGCGAGGCAAACAGTGTCTGCGCGACGCCGAGGCCAACTGAGCCGGTGGAGAAATCGACGTCGTCGACATCCTTGGTCCGCGACGGATAGCTTTGCGCGCCACCGAAGGCGCGAAACCCTTCGAGCTTCTCCCTCGTCTGATTGCCCAGAAGATACTGGATGGCGTGAAACACTGGCGAGGCATGCGGCTTCACCGCGACCCGGTCGTGTGGCCTCAGCACCGAGAAATAGAGCGCGGTCATGATCGTCACCAGCGACGCCGAGGATGCCTGGTGTCCGCCAACCTTCAAGCCGTCCGTATTTTCCCGCAGGTGATTGGCGTTATGGATCATCCATGTCGACAGCCAGAGCACCTTTTTCTCCAGTGCCGAAAGTGCCTCCAGTTTTTGTTTGTCCATGCTGCAAGACTCCCGGTTGCGATGTCTCAATCCTAGGGCTGAGCAAAAGCCAATTGTCGCTAAACTTGCATGAGATTGGCAGCCGCGTTAGCTGGTTGTGTCAATATCAGCCAATGGAGTAACGTTCGATGCCAAAAGGTCGACTGGACAATATCGACCGAAAGATCATTGCCGCGCTGCAGGTCGATGGCAGGATGACGGCGCAGCAGCTTGCCGAGCGGGTCGGCCTTTCGGCCTCGCCCTGCGCCCGCCGGGTCCGCCTGATGGAGGATATGGGGGTGATCACCGGCTATGCCGCACTGATCGACCAGGACATGGTCGATCTGCCGATCTCGGTGTTTGCCTCGATCAAGCTTGAGCGCCAGCGCGAGAGCGAGCTGAACCGGTTCAACGCGGCAATCGCGCGCTGGCCGGAGGTGGTCGATTGCTATCTGATGACTGGCCAGCGCGATTATTTGCTGCGTGTGGTGGTGCGCGACCTGCACGCCTATGAGCGCTTCCTGAAGGAAAAGCTGACGCGGCTCGATGGCGTCTCCTCGATCGAGTCCAGCTTCGCGCTTGCCCAGATCAAGCGATCGAACCGGTTGCCGGTAGAGCCATGATTTTTTGGACGGACCCGCGTGTCGCAGGTCTTGCAGCAAGTGGGCAATATGGGTTCGGCACGCCTCAATACTGACTGTGATTTCTGGTATTTCCGCCGGCTGCAATTGGAGCTTATGCGTCATGATTGCGGCGATTAGATAAAGAATTTTTTGTTGCGCCTGGCGAGCATCGTCTGCCTTCCGGCGCATCAGCCGCCGCCGCGCGGATTGCTCAAGAACCTGGCTGACCGCCAAAGCCAGCCAGGCTGCAATGGCGCGGGACGTCCACCATTTGGCGGTCCTGTTCCGGGAAAACCGGTCAGAGGCGATCAGAAAAGCGCCGGTGCCGCTCGACATAGCGCGCCATGGCACTGGAGGGGTCTGCAGATTTTGCGCAACGAAGAACGCCGTCTTTCCGGTGCGACGGCGGAACGTCAACCCGGAAGGGACAAGGACAATGCGAGTTGAACCCAAGAAAACGAAACAGGCAGCTTCTGACGCTATGAATGCGCTTTGGGTGTAACGCCGGGAACAACAGTCTTGGCGATCTCGCACAGGTGCTGGTGATGCGTCAGATAAATCACCTGGCCAGCGCTTGCCATCTGACCAAACAACCTGAAAACCTCCTCGGACCGGAAATGGTCGAAGGTCATGATCTCGTCGGCAATGAATGGCACAGAGGGGTCGAAACTGGGCGAACTCGTAATATCCGGCAAGCCGCAGGGCCAGCTAGAGCTGAAAACGCGCACCCTTTGAGAGCGCGTCGGCGACCTTGGACTGCCCGTCGCGCTGCAATGCGATGAGGACTTCTCCGCCCTTCACGGGTTGGGTCGCAAGCCCCGAATACTGACCGCGCGTGATAAGTGCGAAAGCATCAGATGTCCGTTTGATCATCCCGGAGCGATGGTCCCGACGGCCAGCGGCTACTAAGCCTTGCCTATGCGTTCAACGCAATCTATATTCTGTTCAACACAGGAGGTTCTCATGGCTGCGCAGACACGGACGGCTGCAGAAAGCGAAGCAACGGTCGCATCGACCCGCAATAAACTTGTACTGGAGCAAGCGAAAGCCGCCGGCCTCCTCGGCGCCGCGAAGAATACCCGTCTTTCGGCGCGGGTGCCCGCGGAGTTGATCGAGGCGGCCAAGAAGCGCGCCCATGTCACCTCGGACACGGAGCTGTTGGAACTGGCGCTGTCGCGCCTGGCCCTCGAAGATGACTTTGGCGCCCGCCTGGTCGGACGTAAGGGCAGTATCCCGGCGGACATAGATCTTGGGGTTTGATCTTTCCGAAACGCTCCGATCGCTAAAGCCCCAAAAGCACAACGGAACGCTGAAGCGCAGGGCCGACGACGATCTCCCATGGGTTGCTGACGAACCTGCGATCGGGGGACCGCTGTTTCTGGATACGAGCGTCTATCTGGATGTCCTGCAGGGACGATCGCCGGTTGAAGTCGATACGCTGCTTACCTATCGCCGATGCCACCATTCCGCTGCCTGCCTGTCTGAGCTGACCCAAGCCTTTGGTCGGCTGGACCCTAAGCATGCATCCACAAAAGCTGTCCTCGAGACGATTGAAGCCACGGTAGAGGACATTCCGGACTACCGACTTCATGCACCGGACGATGCGATCTGGGGACAGGCCGGGGTCTTGGCTGGCTTGCTCTTCCGGCTGAGCAATCTGCCCAAGAGGGAGGGGCACGAGCGGCGCTTCCTAAATGACGCCCTCGTGTTCCTGCAGGCGCGTCAGTTGGGTGCGAGCGTGCTGACCGGCAACGTCCGCGATTTTGATTTCCTCACCCAGGTTCTGCCGACGGGACGGATCATCCTCTATCGAGCTCGGCCGGAACGGCGGTCATCATGAACGTCACGGTTGGTCCTCCTGTCGATATTCTTCACGAACTGGAACAGCTGGATCGGGGGCCGGCGACTGAGGTCAATCATCTGCAGAATACGCCGGCCTTTCTGGGTTTTGTGAAGCTGGGTCAAACTCGATACCCCACATTAGATCCGGCTCTATTTGGCGGTTTTCGCTTGCCTTGGCGGCCCGCCAGCTAGGCTTGCCTGTCTCGTCCGTGGCCAGGGTTCCGGTTTGGCGGCGAGTGCAACCGGGATCGCGGACCGGCTTGATAACGCGACGAAAAGTACAGCGTCGAGGCGACTGCACCTCTGCCCGCTTTATCTGGCATCACACCTTCCGGCAATCTCGTTCGGTCCAAACCAAGTGCAGCGCTTTTCTGCGATCGAGCTTGAGCAGCTTTTTGATGTTCCGCAGCTTCACCGCGCGAATGAAAAGTGGTCGTTCGATAGCGGACGTTTCTCCCAGTTCCGACGCGGGCGTAGCTTATCCGGCTCATAATGTGTCACCTCAATGTCTAGACTCGAGGCTTGGTCACAAATAGTCGATGCCAACTCCGACGTTACGCGCCCAAAAAGCCATTGATCCGGAGCACGACCCCTGCAAAGTCCGACCTTTACAGGAACATTTCGCCTATGGCGGAGTTGGGCGCGTTGCCCGCGATAAGGTGCCAACGGTGGTCCCGGCGGACTTTTGGGAGGAAGCCATGATACGTGCCATCCCTTCACTCCACCTTTCCCGTCGCCGCGCATTGCAATTTGGGCTGGGAGCCAGCCTCGCCGCCACGACGGGCCTGGCGCCGGTTTCTCGCGCCTATGCCAAGGAGGAAGTGCAGGACGAAGACATCTTCCGTTTTGCGCTCAACCTGGAATACATGGAGGCCGAATACTACCTTCGCGGCACCACCGGGAAAGGCATCGACGCCGCCGATGCCGGTTCCAAACCCGGCGATGTCGTCGGCGGAAAGAAAGTGTCCTTCGAGACACCCGCCATCGGCGAATTCATGCAGGAGGTTGCTGAAAACGAACTCGCGCATGTCCGGTTCTACCGCAAGACGCTTGCAAAGAACGCAGTCGACAGGCCGGCCATCGATTTCGATGCGGGGTTCAAGGCGGTCGCGGAGGCAGCGGGCCTCGGGCGGGACTTCGATCCCTTCGGCAACGAAACGAACTTCGTTCTGGGCGGCATGCTGTTCGAGGATGTCGGCGTCACCGCCTATGCCGGTGCTGCGACGGTTCTGAAGGACAAGGACTTCCTCGCAGCCGCCGCCGGCATATTGGCGGTCGAGGCCTATCACATGGGAATGGCGCGCTCCACTCTATACCGGAAAGGAGAGAAAGCCTGGAAGGCCGCCAACGCCGTCTCCGATGCACGAGACAAGATCGACGGGCCGGAAGACAAGGACCAGGGCATCCAGGTGAATGGCAAGGCCAATTTCGTTCCTTCGACGCCCGACGCGATCGCGTTCACCAGGACGCCGCAGGAAGTGCTGCGGATCGTCTATCTCACCGATAAGGACGGCGTAAGCAAGGGCGGCTTCTATCCGGAAGGGATGAACGGGACCCTGAAGAGCACCTGAGTCGCTCGCGACAGGCGATCGGATCGCCGGAAGAGATGCAGCGGGCCTGCGGGCGGCACTGCTGGTACGGCTGCGCGACGATCACGAATCAAATCCGCCGCAGGAGTCTTACGCTCCCGGTTTGTCCATCCTAACGATGCCAACCCCGGCGGAGCGGGAGCCTTCCATCGCGTCGATTTTGAGCAGCTCTTGTTCTGACCCTTTGTTGACCGCGGTTTTGAGACAAATGCAGGAGCTGTCCGGTTCAGCGCGATTCCTGAATTGACATCAGGGCCGCCGCGCCCTGACCTTACCGGGGCCGCAGCGTCTCGCACTTGGCGAAGTCTTGCGCTGCCGAGTTCTGCAATAGGGACAGGCAGGCTGTCAACTCACCCCAGCCAATACCTCGGCCCCGGCCCCTTGCGTCCTGCCATATCGGCAGGGTTCGCAAGGCTACACCGGTCCATCGACAGGCAGCCGCAACCGATGCACTCGGTAAGCCCCGACCTCAGGCGCTGCAACTCGGCGATGCGCTGGTCGATGCGCTTGGTCCACTGGCCCGACAACCGCGACCAATCCCGACGCGACGGCACGCGATCGGCCGGCAACTTGGCCAGCTCGGCGCCGATCTCCTCAAGTGTCAGCCCAATTCGCTGCGCGAAGACGATGAAGGCGATCCGGCGCAGCACGGATCGCGGGTAGCGTCTGTGTCCCGAGCCGGCCCGCTCGGACGCGATCAGCCCGCGCTCCTCGTAGAAGCGCAGGGCCGATGAGGCGACGCCGCTGCGCCGTGACACGTCGGTGATGGTCAGCATGGAATCCATGCATGAACCAAAGCACAATTCCCGCTTGACTTCAAGTTAACTTTAACTTGTAGCAAGAGGCATACGGATTAAGGGAGCACTGGCAATGCAGACGAATATCGAACTTCAGGGACTTCGCGTGGCGGTTACGGGCGGCACGTCCGGTCTCGGACTGGCGCTTGTGCGGCAGCTTGCCGCACAGGATGCGTGCGTCGCCTTCGTCGCCCGCACCGCCGCGAACGTCGCACGCATCGCTGACGAGACGGGCGCGCACGGCGTTGTCGGCGACGTCGGCAAGAAGGAGGACACCTACTCGATCGCGCTACAGGTAACCGCGAGCCTCGGCGGGCTCGACGTCCTGATCAACAATGCCTCGAGCCTCGGCCCTGTCCCTCTGGCGCTCCTCGCCGATACTGAGTGCGAGGAGCTGGAAACAGCGCTCGCCGTCAACCTGGTCGGCGCGTTCCGGCTGACGAAGGCTCTTTTCGGTGCGCTTGCGGCGTCCGCGCGCGGCGGCCGTGGCGCGATGGCGATCAACATTTCCAGCGACGCCGCGGTGAACGCCTATCCCGGCTGGGGAGCATACGGCGCGAGCAAGGCCGCTCTTGCCCATCTGACGGCGATTTGGGACGAGGAGGCGAAAGCAGACGGCATCCGGCTCCTCGCACTTGACCCCGGCGATATGGACACCCCACTGCACGCGCTCGCGATCCCTGATGCTGATCCGGCGACCTTGAAGCGCCCCGAGGAGGCAGCTGCCGAGATCATCGAAAAGATGCTCGACGCGTTGCCGGTCCGCTCTACGCGTCTCGCCGGAGCACATGCATGATCGCCGCCGATCGTCCCGATCAGCGCTCCGCCAGGCTGTTCGTCGTCGAGGCGGACGGCACGATGCGCGACCTGCCGCGAGCTGGACTCGCGACGCTGTTCAACCCCGGCGATCTGGTCGTCGCCAATGACGCCGCGACCTTGCCTGCCAGCTTGCACGGCACGCATGTCCCAAGCGGTGAGGCGATCGAGATCCGCCTGGCGGGCTGGCTATCACTTCCCGATCCAACCCGTTTCGTGGCGATTGCCTTCGGCTCGGGCGATCACCGCACGCGCACGGAAGACCGGCTGCCTCCACCTCCGCTGTCACCAGGCGATCGCCTCCGGCTCGGCTCGCTTGACGCCGTCGTCGAGCGCCTTCTCGACCATCCACGCCTTCTCGAATTGCACTTCCCAGGCAATCGCGCAGCGCTGCTTGCAGGACTGGCGCAGCACGGCCGGCCGATCCAATACGCGCATGTTCCCGAGCCGTTGGCACTGTGGGATGTTTGGACGAAGATTGCCGCCGGGCCGGTCGCGTTCGAGGCGCCATCGGCAGGCTTCGCGCTCGACTGGCGCACGCTCCAAGCCTGGCGTCGGCACGACATTGGCTTTGCAACACTCACGCATGCTGCGGGCGTCTCTTCTACCGGCGATCCCGCGCTCGACTCGCGCCTTCCCTTCGACGAGCCATACCGCATCCCTGGGCGCACCGCGGCGCAGGTCGCGTGGGCGAAGCTGCGCGGCGGCCGCATCATTGCGATCGGCACGAGCGTAGTGCGCGCACTTGAGGCAGCTGCCAATCCCGGCGGCAATGTGCGTGCCGGAAATGGCATTGCAACAGGGCGCATCGCGCGGGGCACGCGGCTTCGCGTGGTCGATGCGGTTCTCACGGGCGTCCACCAGCCCGGCGAAAGCCATTTCGAGCTCTTGCGCGCCTTTGCCGACGATGCTCTGCTCGCCAAGGCCTCCGCAGCCTTCATCGCGTATCGATACCGCGCGCATGAATTCGGCGATTCCATGCTGCTCAATCGCCAACCGCTGCTTCTATCGCGCGAACGGAACCGTGCCGAGGTGCTCCCGAGATGCGCGCCATGCGCAACTATGCGGGCCATCGGCTCTCGCCCTGGCTTGGCCATCTGATGGTGTCGCGCTCCGAGACCGCCAGACCGCTGCTAACCCGGGCGAGATCATGCAGCTCCCGCCCGCCGACGAGATCGTCATGGTGGCGGGCACGCCGCCGATCCGCGCGAAGAAGGCGCGCTACGAGGATCGCCGTTTCAAGGACCGGCTCATGGCGCCGCCGGTGCTTGCCAGGCCGGCACAGCCGGGCACGGACGACTGGAGCCCGGCTGCCGCTTCGGGCCAGGCCGGCGAGCATCGTGTGATCTCGTGAAGCCAATCGGCGCCGTCGGGCGCTTCGTCGACCAGGCGCGTCAGCTGAGGCTCGATCCATTTCGGCGGATGCGTTTTATTCGGCTGAGGGATCCACCGTCTTCCGCGCCAATTGAGATAAAGCGCCGTCATGCGGGCCAGACTACCACATGATGACGGTATATCCGCTGCAGCTTCTATCGGAAATTCCGCGTCTTCACCTTGATGCCGTCGATGTGCTCGTATGGATCGACGATGTTTCGGCCCTTCGACAGGCTCCGCGGATCGACACTCGGCGCGCCGTGATGGGCTTCGTCACCGCGGCCATGCGGCACGGGAAACGGCGTCTCGCGGTTTCCCAGGCTGGCCAGCTCGGGCGACAGGTCGGTCAACTGATGGGAGACGAGATGCACCACCTCCCCTTCCCGCTGGATGCGGCCGCGCACGCCGAGCATGGCCGACGAAAGAAGCACGCGACGGAATTTCTCGAATACCTTGACCCAGACGACGACGTTGGCGGCGCCCGTCTCATCCTCCACGGTGAGGAACATGAGGCCTTTGGCCGAGCCTGGCCGTTGCCGGACCAGAACCAGGCCGGCAGCCTCGAGCCAGCTTCTGTCTCGCGCCTGCATGGTCTCCTGACAGGTCACGATGCTGCGCCGGCGAAGATCGGCACGCAGAAACGACGCCGGATGGCTGCGCAAGGTCAGCCCAACATGGCCATAATCCTCGACAACGTCGCGGCCGGCCGTCATGGGCCTGAACGCAACAACAGGCTGGTGGATCTCAGGCAAAGTCTTCTTCTCACGGCAAGCAGCGGCCGCAAACAGCGGCAGAGGTTCGTCGCGAAACCGGCAACGCTGTCCAACGGCGTGCGCACCCTGGTACCGCTATACATCAGCACCGGCACCCGCGTCGTGGTGATGACTGCGGATGGCGCCTACGTGGAGCGCGCGAAGGAGGGCGTGCAGCGATCTTCAGGGCGGTCAAACAGCTTTGTGCTGGCGTATCGCCAGACGAACCTCGCTGGCGACCTATCGAGTTCGCGCCTCGGTGCGGACGCTCATCTCTCACTGAGAACCGGCATTTAATCAAGAACTAGCTAAATTAGCACTTTCTTGCACACCTTTGGAACTTTGTAGCTTTCGTTACATTTTCAACCGCATGCGAGACTCTGTGGTCCACGGCCCTGGAATGACGGTGAACAGATCACCGCCTCGCTACTCGCTCGTCCTGCCCATATACAATGAAGAACAGGTGCTGCCTCGGCTGATCGAGCGGATCAGTTCGCTTATCGACCGGCTGGACGGCGAGGCCGAGGCCATCTTCGTCGATGACGGAAGCCTTGATGGAAGCGTCGAATACCTCCAAAAAGTGGTTGCCGCCGAGCCGCGCTTTCGGCTGATCGAATTTTCCCGCAATTTCGGCCACCAAGTGGCGATTACCGCCGGTATGGACGCCGCTGCGGGCGATGCCGTCATCGTCATGGATGCCGACCTGCAGGATCCGCCGGAAGTCGTTCTCGATCTGGTGGCCAAGTGGAAGGAAGGCTTCGAGATCGTCTATGCCCGCCGGGTCAAGCGCGAGGGCGAATCCTGGTTCAAGCGCTTTACGGCAAGTCTTTTCTATCGCCTGCTGGAGAAAATGACGTCGGTCGATATTCCGCGCGACGTCGGCGACTTCCGCCTGGTCGGCCGCAAGCCGCTGGAAACCTTCAAGCGCATGCCCGAACATGACCGCTTCGTCAGGGGCATGTTCGGCTGGATGGGCTTCAAGCAAACGACCGTGCCATTTGAGCGCCACGCGCGAACCCTGGGCCAGACCAAATACCCATTCTGGAAGATGGTGCACCTTGCGGTTCACGGCATCGTCAGTTTCTCCGAGAAGCCCTTACGCCTGGCGCTCTGGGGCGGATTGGCCATTTCCGCGCTTGCGGTGGTCTTTGGCGCCTATGCCATCTTTGCCTCGTTTTTTGAAACCGGCATCATTGCCGGGTGGACATCCACGGTGGTGATCGTGTCGCTCCTGTGCGGCATCAATCTTTTCATGACCGGTGTGGTCGGGCTCTACGTTGGCAGCATCCACGCCGAGGTGAAACGCCGCCCGCTTTATGTGATTAATCGGCTCACCGGCTTCGACGAGGCGATGCGTACCGTCTCTGGTAAGCGCCGCCTATCGTTTCACAAGCCCAGGAGTGGAGTCCCCGCCAATGGCCGAACTCTTCGACAGCTATAATTCCAACTATGGCGAGGCGGTCGAAGGGTCCATCCGATTTTCCGGACTCGGGCACGACTTCTTCCTTGTCGCCAAGGCGGACCTGCTGCGGCGTCTGGTGGTCGAGCGAAAGCTTCGGCGGGGTGGGGCGGCTGTAAGGGCGCTGGATATCGGCTGCGGCGTCGGCTCGCTCCACCCCTACCTCGACGGCGCTTTCGACAGCCTCGATGGCTGCGACGTGTCGGAGCAATCAATTTTGCGCGCCGGCCAGGACAATCCAAGTGTGACCTATAGGGCCTGCACGTCGCCGAGTCTGCCCTACGAGGATGGCGCGTTCGATCTGGCTTTCGCCAGTTGCGTCGTCCATCACGTTCCGCCCTCCTCCTGGTCCGATTTCTTGCTGGAATTGCGGCGTGTCGTGCGGCCAGGTGGCGTCGCCTGCATCATCGAGCACAATCCCTATAATCCGCTGACGCGTCTTGCGGTGTTCCGGTGTCCGTTCGACCACGACGCGGTCCTCCTCAACGCTGCCAACGCAGCGTCCCTCTTTCGGGAGACCGGGTTCCGGGACATCCGATCCGAGCATTTCCTGCTGCTGCCGTCGGCAAGGCCTTTCGCCAGAAGAGTCGAGCGCGCGCTCGCGTCGCTGCCGCTTGGAGCGCAGTATGCCTGCAGTGCGCAAGTCTGAGGGCCCCTCGACCAGCGACGCCGGCCTGAAACTGCTGGTGCGTTTCGGGTCGGTCGGCATCGCTGCAACGATCCTATATGCAGTGATGGCCACCGCTTTGGTCGAATGGCAACGGTTCGGCCTCTCGCCGGTCGGTGCCTCGCTCGCAGCTTATACCGCTGCCGCCCTGTTTTCTTATCTCGCGCATAAGTTCGTGACCTTCGCGTCGAGCGGATCGCATCGATCGGAGGCTCCGCGTTTTCTCTTGCTGACGGCAACCGGCTTCGCGGTGGCTTACGCGGCGCCGGCGCTTTTGACTGCGAAACTCAGTCTGCCGCCGATCATTGCCATCCTGGTGACATGCTTGCTTGTTCCAGCGGTCAATCTCCTCATGCTCGACCGATGGGTTTTTGCGCAGCGAAGACGCGGCCGGCAGCGCGATCGCCCGCCCTAATCCGCATCAGTGGGATCGAGCCGGAGCGACAACAATTTGATGGAGCGCTTATAGATGTTGCTGGCGGCAGGAGTTTGCGGAATGCCGTCGAGGTAGTCGAAGGCGATGTCGAGTGTCTTGGCCTTGGCGAGGGCCGCCGGTGGAATGACGAACGATACCGTGCGTGGCTCTTTGCCGGTCAGCGTCACCGCATGTACCCGAACGCCGTTCACCGAGATCACAACCCTTTGCGTGATCTGGGGCGGACGAATGACGGCGGCCATTTGCAGCGTGGCAGTCAGACCGTCGCGAAGCGGCGGTATGTCCAGGCGAAGCCGCGAGGTCTCGCCCAGCGAATGGGTGCCGTCGGCTACCGGCCCCGACCAGCCACAGACCATCATGCCGGTTGCCTTTTTGGCTCCGTCGGACCGGAACGACACCGTCTCGCCAAGTGTGTAGCTGCCGACCGCATCGCGATTGAGGCAGGTCGTCGTCCGGTCGATGTAATAGGCGCGATAGTCGGCATTGACGTCTGGATTGAGAGCAAGCGCAAGCATGATGATTTCTGTCCCGGCCAGAACCGCCGCCAGCGCGTAGCCACCAAATCTGGCCGCGCGCCGATACCGGCCCGAAATGTCAGACCAGGGCAAGATAACCCCCGATCCATGCGACGGTCATGAAATAGCAGGCGCTCAGGAAGAGACCCAGAGCCGCAAGAAAAGTCAGCTTCGACGCCGACAACAACGTGGTCAGCAACATTGTCAGAGGCGCAAGCCCAATGACGTATCTGACCATCGAGGCCAGGTTCGTGATCAGCGGCAGGATGATGCAGCAGGCGCAGAACAACGCGGCGCCATATTGCCTGCGAACCGCCAGAACCGCCGATAGTGCCAGTCCTATGAGTGCGGCGAGCGCGCTCCATTGCGGCGCCGTAGGCAGCCACCCAGTCGTCGGAACGGCCGAGAGTCCATCCCATATGAAGGCGAGCGGATTGCCCGCCACACGTCCAAACGCACGCTGGACGTGCAGGAAGGCAAAGCCGTCCCCGACCGTCAGATAGAGGAACAGGATGTAGGCGAACAAGCCGGCAGGCGAGATGAGAATTGCAACGAGCAGATCCGGTCGGCCAAGCACCCAACGTGGGAACGAAAGCGCCGATCCGCCCTTTGCGCGGTAATCCCTGAACATCTGAATGACGGTCGCAAATACAACAAGCACTCCGACGAGCCTGGTTGCCGACAGCAGAGCCGATGACAGCCCCGCGGTCAGATAGCTAGAGCGTTTGAGTGCCAGAAAAACGCACGACGTCAGGAGCACGAAAAGAGGTTCGGTCAGGAAAGTCGTGAAGTGAAAGGAGAACGGGCCGCTGAGCAGAAAGGCGCAATATAGCACATAAGCGCGCATGTTCTTCTCGAGCAGCGGCCACGCCACCAGACAGGCCGCGTAGCTGCACGCAACCGATGTGATCGACGCGAGCAGTATCGTCGGCAAAGGGAAAACAGACCGGATTGCCGCCACCAGCATCGGATACAGTGGAAAGAAGCCCCAGCGTCCGACATTGCTCTGGTTTGGAATGGGAAAGCGCTCATAACCGTGTTCGGAAATGTCGACATACCACGCGCAATCCCACCGGCAGAGCGCCTGGGCATAGGCTGCGAAGCCTGGTTCCGCCGAGATCGAGGCAAATGCCGCATAGCGAATGGCCAGTCCACCGACGACGAATAGCAGCGGCACCACCACGACCGCAATAAAGCGGCCACCGGCGTTCGGACGCGCGACAGCTTCGAGCGCCACAATCTGCCTCCACCCGTTCAAGTGACTGGCGCCACTCAAAGCTAGATGACGCGCGCCCAGGCGAATTCAAGGCATGCAACGCGGCTCAGATGGCATAGAGCTACCCCGCGCTTCTGAGCCAGACCAGCATCTCGCCGGGGTCGCGATTGTCCCAGGTAAAGTACGGCACGGCGGTGAGTTTCGCTTCCGCCACCGCGCCAGGAGATGCCGGCCGAACAGCTTGCCGAAGATAAATTGCAGCACGTCGCTGCCTTGCACGGTGATAATCAGGAAAGCGATCAGCAACAGGTTGCGGCCTTCGAAGCTTGGGCGATCCGGGTGAGGTGATCGATCATTCAACATAAGCGCGTTTCCGCTGAATCGGCGGCGGAAATTAGGTCGAAGGTATCGCCCGGGTCCTGGAATCCAAAAACCTGGAGGACGCGAATGCCTTCTGGCGCAGTACCGCCAAGACAATTCTCGTTCAACTCCGGCAGGCACCAACTGAGCGGCCGACATGCGGGCGCTTCTCTGAGTTTCAGTTCTCCTCGCGGGCCGCAGTTTAATAGCGGCCATTCGACAAAAGGAACAAAGTGCGGTGTCGCTGGTTGAGATTTGTTGAGACCAGAGCGGAGGCTTTCGCCGCTGTCTCATCCAGCGCAAGGATTCGCCGTGGGCATTCTCGAGAGCCCGAAGAAAGCTACCGAGCAGGCGACGGGTATCGCGCGACCGAGAAAGCAAGAACTCGCCGAATTCGTGAAGATGAAGAAGCCACTCGAATTTCGGTTCAAGGATGACGGCCTCGTCCCGAACCAACCCTTCTGGCCGTTTGTCGTCTATCGCGGCGCCGTAAGGTCGGTGGAACAATTTGATTCCGCAGCGGTGCTGGAAGAGCTTTTCGAGGCCAATGGCTGGAGTAGCGGCTGGCGGAACGGCATCTACCACTACGTCCACTACCATTCCCGCAAAAATAAAGTGTTTGGCGTTGTGGGCGGAACCGGCAAGGTTCGGTTCGGGGGCAACAGGGGCCGTACATTATCCTGGAAGGCCGGCGATCTGGCAGTTCTTCCGGCCGGTACCGGTCACCAATGTTTCTCCGCGTCTGTTGGTTTCCTGGTGGTCGGCGCTTATCCCGCATCCGAGGCTTATGACGAATGCACGACAGCCCAGGAACATGAGCGGGCATTACGAACGATTCCGCTGGTGTCAGTGTGGAAAAAATGAAGCTTGAAGATGAAGTCCGCCACGTTTCCGAAGACTTGGACGATGATGTACTGAGTGACGCTGTGCGGGCGCTGCATCGTCGGGTGAAGATCGTTCATGATTTCGATATCCCCTACATTGCTGGATACAGCAAAGATGGCAGGACGATTTATATCGATCGCCATATGCCTCGCACTATGGATTGGAAATCGGCCAAGGTCCGGCTTGCCCCATTTCTGCTAACGCACGAAATCGTTGAAAAGGCGCTCCTAGACGAACTCGGGCTTCATTATCTGCACGCGCATCAAATCGCTCTTCGAGCCGAACGCGATGCAGTGAAGGCGGCGGGTGTTGGCTGGTCCGCTTACCAGGCCTTCAACAAAAAGAACGAAAAACCGATCTCCGAAGAGAAGCTCAAGAAGATCCCCAAGGATCTTGACCTGACGCCCTACCGCGACATGAGTGACTTTTCAACGCTCGAGCGTCTGCTGAAGGCGCAACGATAGCGGACAAGCCAATGGTCCTCGCTTGCCAGTTCTATGACCGCCGCCTCGACAGTTCAGCATCGACGAGCTCGCGGCACATGTGCAAATGAGCGCATCGACCCTGCACCATCGTTTTCGCCAGCTGCAGCTCGTTCGCATGGCGCTGCGTGCATCGAACTTTCGCGGCGGTCCCGTGTTCTCAACCGAGATACACAAAAAAAGTTACCCGTAAAAGCGAGTCGTTCAAGCCGCTTGGGTTTTCATGTCTTCGCCGCTCACCATTTTGGTCACAGCGGAGAAATCGAGCTTGCCTGAGCCGAGGACAGGCACTTTCGCAACGACGCGCACTTCGGCCGGCACCATCAGGTCCATGGCGCCGTTGGCCCTGGCGAAGGCCAGGAATTCGGCACGCGTGGCGTTGACCGCCTCGGTAATGAGGACCAGCTTTTCGCCCTTGCGCGCATCTGGCACGGCGGCGACTGCCGAGAGCGAGCCTTTCCACAATTCGCCCGCCAGTGCCTCGACGGCGGCCAGCGAAACCATCTCGCCACCGATCTTGGCAAAGCGCTTCGCGCGGCCTCGAATGGTGATGAAGCCGACGTCGTCGACGGCGACCACGTCACCGGTGTCATGCCAGCCGTCTTCGAGCGGCTCGAGCACGCCCGGCTTCTCGGTGCGCAGATAGCCCGCCATGACATTGGGCCCGCGCACGAAAAGCCGTCCGCCATCCTCGACGCCAGGCACCGGGTCCAGGCGGTACTCCATACCCGGCATGATTTTGCCGACACTGCCGGAGCGGTTGTACATCGGCGTGTTGATGGAGATCACGGGCGCGGTTTCGGTCACGCCATAGCCTTCGAGGATGCGCAGGCCGAACTTTTCCATATAGGTCGCGCGCGTAGAAGCCTTGACCGGTTCCGCGCCGGCAAAGCAATAGCGCACTGAGCGGAAGTCGTAAGGGTGTGCCGTACGCGCATAGCCGCTGAGGAACGTATCGGTGCCGAAGATGATCGTCGCGTTCGATGCGTAGACCAACTCCGGCACCATGCGATAGTGCAGCGGGGAGGGATAGAAATAGACCGGCACGCCCGATATCAGCGGCAGCACCGTACCTGCTGTCATGCCGAACGAGTGGAAGATCGGCAGCACGTTGAAGACCTTGTCGCCCGAATGGAAGTCGATACGCGAGGCGGCCTGGGCGGCATTAGCCAGGATGTTGCGATGGGTGAGCACCACGCCCTTAGGCGTGCCTTCAGAACCTGAGGTGAACAGGATCACCGCCGGTTGGCCGGGCTTGCGGGCGACCCGGGGTGCATTTTTGCGCAATAGGCCGAGCAGCTTGTCCTTGAGGCCAATGGTGGCCCTCAGATCATCAAGCCACACAATATCGACCGAGCGGCCGAGTTCCTCGACCACGGCGCCAAGTTTCGCTTGTTCGACAAAGGCGCGTGAAGTCAGCACGGTGCGCACCTCGGCGGCCTTGCAAGCGGAGAGGATGTTGGCCGCACCGGCAGTGAAGTTCATCATCGCCGGAACCTTGCCGGCGGACATGACACCGAGCAGCGTCGCACAGGCGCCGTTGGCATTGGGCAGCATGATGCCGAGCGTCTGCTGGCCGGCATAGAGGTTCTTGAATTTCTCTCCAAGCACGGCGGCGGCTGTCAGCAGCTTGCCGTAGCTCAGCGAACCGGTGACGGGGTCCTGCACGGCCAGTTGCTTCATGCCGCGTTCGCTCGCCGTCTGGATGATCTTCTCCAGCACAGTCTTGTCGATGTCCTGGGTGCGGAAGACGAGATCCGACATGACCTGGTAGAGGGCAGCACCCGCCGCTGCGCGGCGCTTCCGGCCCTTGAGGTCCGGCGGTACTTCAAGTTTGGCCGGTTCTAGTATCGTCACCCTGACCTTTGGGAACAGCTGGCGGCGCACATGCAGCGAACTCAGCCGCGAAAAATAGCTCTTCTCCAGGCCGTCGATGCGCACTGGCACGATCATCGAGCCGGTCTTGTCGGCCACCATGGCGCCACCGTCATAGACCTTCATTAGGCCGCCGGTCACGGTGATCCGGCCTTCGGGGAAGATGACAAGCGGATCGCCGCCTTGCACGGCCTTGATAAGCGTGCGGGTCGACATCGGCTTGGCCGGATTGAGCGGCAGGGCGCGCGCAAGTTTCATGAACGGCTTCATCCACCAGGCTTGGGCGATGGTGTAGTCGATGGCAAACACCGGCTCCTCATCCGTCAGCGTCAAAGCCAATGGGCCGTCGAGGAAACTGACATGGTTGAGCGCCAGGATGGGTGCCGGGCCGGCCGCCTTAAGGTTTTCCAGCCCCTCCACCTCCAGACGATGGAAGGCTCGGAACAGAATGGAAACGAAGTCGCGGAAGGCGTTGGTTGGCAGATATCTCAGCATCAGCCAGGCGGCGACCACGTTGAGTGCGGCGAGGCCGAACAGGATACCTCCAGTGGAGACGCCCACTGCTTGAATCGCGGCGACAAGTATGCCGCCCACCGTCATAAAGCCTGCATTGACGATGCTCACCGCGGCGACGACGCGAGCGCGGCTGGCTTCGGGCGCCCAGGCTTGTACGGCGGCGAAGGTTGGTACGACAAGAAAGGCGCTGGCAATAGCCATGCCGGCAAGGTCGATCGCAACATGGACCGTGTTTGGCCTGGCGAAGAATATTGCGAGCGTTTCGGCCCCGATCGAAGGCTGCATGCTCCAGATGGTCCAGGCCAGGTCCAAGCCGAACAGTGCCATCAACGCAGTGCCAACCGGGGCTGGCAAGAGCACGATGCGGCCCTGCGACATCCATGCGGCTATGGCAGAGCCAATGGCGATCGACACGGCGAACACCGCGAGATAGGCGGTGACAGCGATTTCTCCGCCACCGAGCGAATCCTTGACCAATGTAGGCAGGATCGAAAGGACAATGGCCCCGATCAGCCAGAACCACGACGTCATCAGTCCGGCGCGCCAGATCCGCTTGTCGGCACGCAAACCGTTCACCTGTCGCCAGGTCGAGCGAAAGATGTTTTTGTCGATGACTAGGTCGGGAGCCGCAGAACCGGTGGACGGGATGTAGCGGCTGACAAACCAACAGGCCACGGCAAGGATCATCATGATCGGCCCGAACACCGAGACGCCAATGCCATCGGCCGAGACGACGCCTCCGGCGATAGTGCCGCCGAGGATGGCGGCGAAGGTTGCCGATTCGATCCAGGCATTGGCGCGGGGCAATTCCTTGCGCTCGAGGTGATCCGGCAGGATGCCGTACTTGATCGGTCCGAACAGTGCCGAGATGATGCCGAACATGAGCAACGCGATCATCAGCACCGGGATCGACGACAGGGTGATTCCAACGACAGCGACAGCCGCAGCGGCGATCTCGGTGAATTTCAGCCGACGGGCGATGAGCGCCTTGTCGAACCGGTCGGCGATCTCGCCACCAACGGCGGACAGGAGCAGGAAAGGAGCCATGAAGACGGCACCCGCCAGCGTGACCAGTGATGCAGCCTTGTCCGCCGCCAGGGTGAACAGAATAAGGAACACCAGCGTGTTCTTGAGGAAATTGTCGTTGAAGGCGGAAAGGAACTGCGTCCAGAAGAGAGGTGCAAAGCGCCGTGACGTCATCAGATGGCTAGTCGTTTGGCCGTTCGTGGCGATTTCCATTGGGGCGGCTTCCGTTAGGGCAAGACCGTTGAAGATCGTGGCCGTATCGATCAGCGGTCTTGCGCGGTTTGAGCTTCTTGTAGTGGGAACCCGGTTACACTTCGTTACTGCGGCTCAAATCGATCAGCGGCTTTTGGGTTTGGGGTCTTCTAGCCGCTTCATGAAGCGGCTCGCCTCTTCTGCGTCTCGCAGGATCTTGGTGATGGTGATCGAGGTATGCACGAGCCTGATCGCCGCCATCGGGCAGAACCCCTTGGCGGCAAAGCTTGCTCCATGAAATTGATGGCGCCGTCATTATCGAAGCGGCGATGGCGAAATTGGCACGGTGAATGTTTGCAGGCGCTTGAACCCTTCGGAGCATAGCTGTTGAAGGTCATCGATATTGTCTTTTGGTTTCAGGGTGAGGTTGCGCCGGCGTTTGTCTGTCTCCAGGCCGGATACAATCAAGCGGTCTTGCGACGGTCCGGACGAACGCAGCGTCAGCGCTGCTCCGCAGCAGCGGGCTGCAGACGGCGGTCGCCAGCCAGCTTGAGGCGCAGTTGCCGCAACCACTCGCCATCCTCTCCGAGCGGATCGCAGGACAGCTACGCGATTCTGAGCACTGCCAAATCGGCCTAATTTTCCACTGCCGAATGGACGATGAGACGCGTAAGCGAGTTTCCGGACCGGAAGCTATGGTTGGGTTGCCCAAACGATGCAGAGGCGCTGCTGTGTTGGCGCGACACGCTCGACCGCAGGTGCGGACGGCATAAGAATTTTGGAGAGGCCCGTGGTGACTGGGGATTGCCCCGGTATTGACGACGCGCGAAGACTGGGTCGATATCTGGGCGAAGGCAGCCCCTGCGACGCAGCTTCATACCGGAGAATGCGCTGGGAGGTTGTTGCCTCGGCTACCAACTCAAAGTGATTGTCCGGGAGAGTTCGGCGATGTCGCCATAGATCATCGAACCTGCGACGAGAAAACATTTATCACCGAGGACTTCGAAGAGTGAGCTTGCCGCGGTACAAACCGGCAGGTTCTTCGAATTGGCGTGCGTGCCGAGGGTCGCGGTTTCGACCTTACGGTCGGTCGCGGTTTCGACCTTACGGTCCTTGGCTTCGGCACAGCCGACACCGATCGCGAGGATTGCGATAGCAATGAGAGTCGTCTTGCTCATATTTTGCCCCTGGAGCCAGCTCTTGTCGGGTAAGTCGCGCGATGCATCAAGTAGCACCGGCCCACGATCGGCTTCATCCATCGATTGGAGGAAGCGGGCTCATCCATAATTAGCAATATCTTGAGTAAGGCGCCGAGCGCACCAGACTCATGGAACGGCGCGCGGAATTTCCATTCGTGACGAGGTGGCGATCCCGGCCGCCTTCGCAAACGGGTCACTCAGCACTGCGTAAACGTCTCGATTCCGAGCTATAGCTTTCCGCATTCGGTCATCGATCATACCAAGGTGAAGAAGGGGCAGCAGATCGAGCTTACCGGAGAGATCACGCGCGTAGACGAGGAAGGCGGCAGGGTGACTGTCGATCTGGGACCGCTGGTGACGATCGACATCGACAAGGTCAGGCTGGTCGAGAAGTACAGGACGCCAAAGCGCAAGAAGCCGCTGCGCGACATGGTGGATTAGCTCGCGGACCGCCGCTTATCCACGCGACATCGGTACCACTCAAACGAATGGCAATTTTCTGTCTGAATGCGTTTAGGGTCCATGCTCGCAGACCACGCATGGGTATCGCGCGGAGACAGGTGACTCTCGGTTTCAAGGCGTCGAGATGCTACGAGCACTGAAAAGTCAGTTCCTTAGACCTAAAGATCGGGCGATCTGCCAGCGGGTTGTCGACCAGGTAACCGCCGACGCCAAATGGTACAGCACCCCGATAGACGGTCAGATTCTGGCCTCGACCACGCTGAATCTCTTTCAATCAGGGGTCGTAAACGAAACGAATTTGCTGGCACATGTTCGCGCGCGGCGCCACGACTTCACTAAACTGACAGGCTAGTTCTTCACCCTCGCGACATGGGCGCGAAATGCGGTTCTTCGTAATCCGCCGGGCGGTCATGCAGCAAGTTGAGCGCCCGCTTTAGGCCCCGATGCAAATTGTCGATGGCGTCGTAGTGCGGACAGAACGGCCTTGGGGACAACTGCGCGACCCACAGTTCCTTCGTCAGTAGCCAAGCCTGCCGTTCGATCTTGGCAAGCATGATACTCGGAAATCTGTTCATGGCGGCGACGGTGCGGCATCCCGCAAAATAGGAATATATTCTGCATCCCGTCAAGGCACATAGACTCGTCTCGCCCTCAACGCATGCTCGCCGCGCACATTTTGGGGAAGCCCCCGACCGCTATCCGCGTCGATCTTGCCGCAATATTTGGCTCGTTAGAACTGTCTCGTTCAAAATGGCTCGTGACTTCGCTTTCGCCAGGTGGGGGCGAGAGAATGTCGAGACACCTCGTGCCGGGGGCGACATTCCGGGTTTGCTCGATCACTTCGCAGAGCTGCAACGAAAGGCGGAAGTGCGGACAGGGCAGCGTTTCCGGGTCATATCAATCCAGGAAGCTGGTCTGGATGGATTCTGGATACATCGGGTCCTCGAGCGCGAAGGCATCGAGAGTTATGTCGTGGACCCGGCATCCATTGCCACATCGCGTCGCCGCCCGCGGGCCAAGACCGACAGGATTGACGGGAAGCACTGGTTCGAGCGTTGTTGGCCTACAACCGCGGCGAGCTTCGGGTTTGCGCGATGTTGCGAGTGCCAACGCCGGAGGAGGAAGACCGTCGCCGGTTGGTGCGGGAGCGGAAGGCGCTGACGAACGAGCGGATCAGGCACGTCAACAGGAGAAAGGGCCTTTTGTTCAGCCAAGGTGTGTCCGGATACGAACCGTTGAAAGGCGATCGAGGCAGATGCCTCGACGCGCTCATTACCGCAGATGGGCGTCCACTGCCGCCAGCGCTCATGGCGCAGATCAGCCGCGAGCTTGATCGCATCGAGTTGCTGATCCAGCAGATCAAGGATGTTGAAGAGGCACGCGACGCCTTGCTCGCGGCAGATGAGCCAACACCGGCCCTGCTGCTCAGCCTCAAGGGAATAGGTCCGGAGTTCGCGGCCGTCCTGTGGTCTGAGGGATTGTCGCGCAAGTTTGACAATCGACGACAGGTTGCCGCCTACGCTGGTTTGGTGCCAACGCCCTGGCAAAGTGGGCAGATTAATTGCGAGCAGGGAGTCTCGAAGTCCGGCAATCCTAGGCTCCGGTCGACGCTTGTCCAGGTTGCGTGGCTCTGGGTGCGCCATCAACCCAATTCCGCACTCAGCCAGTGGCGATCATCGCCCTCGCTCGGAAACTGCTTGTTGCGCTGTGGAAATACGTGAACGCCGGAGTCGTTATAGAAGGAGCTTTCCTGACGGAACCATCAGCGTAGACGCCAATCGATTCTAACAATCTCCAGGACCGATCAGGCCTGGCAGATCCTCGGTAGACGAACCGACGAAACTCATGGCCTCAAACAGCCGCCGCTGAAGAATGGTTTCGTCTCTTGGGTCCGAATCCGCCGCAAGCGGGATCATGGAACAGGTGTATGCGCCTGACCGAATATAAGGTGGACTGGGTTCGTTCGCGAACCGCGTCACGCAAACGGACTCATCGAATGGATCTACGGATTGCGCGGAGGTACATGACAATGTCGACGTGATGCCGCTTTGTAGTTGACCATCCCCATATAAGAGTTTCGAGCGCCGGCAGGCGTCCTGAGCGCCCAGTCCGGTCGGTGACGTGGTTGCGATCCCGGCCCGCGGTACGGAGGGGGGTCACCGACGACCGTATCAGCGATACACGCACTTCCTTAGCAGGCGGCCCAGCAGCTTGGGTTAGGGGGCCGCTGAGCCTGACCAGCGAGCCTTCGGGAATGCCCGACTGGCTGGTTAGTACATTAGATAAATGTAATGTAATCGAACAATGTGAACGAAGTACTCGGCGGTAAGAAATTGACTGGCACGATTCACTTACCGCGCGCCTTTGCCTTGGGTTCTGGCGAGCTTTCGGACGGGTTTGCAGCCAATTTTGCAGATCGCCGATCTGTTACCCACAGGGACTTTTTCCTCGCCACCAAATCGTCACGATCGCCCTCAGGGGTCGCTCGGCTATGCATGGCAGCTATGGCGAAGTCGGCTCTGTTGGTTCGATAGTCTTCTTTTTGGACAGTCATCGTTTTCTCCCAGTTTCATAGCCCCTCTTTTGCCCTTGCGGGGAGATTAACTGCCTGTGCATTACGGGAGTCAATCGATGGAACGACCACTCCGCAGTCGCGAGGGCGGGAAGCAAGCCGACAATTTTAACGTTGGAGCGGCTTACAGAGTGCCGGCAACACAGCCGCCCTTTCGTCGGGCTGCGTTGATCGCGTCCATGTTGCGCTTCAGCTCGCCGATCTTGGCTTCACCTGCCTTGATGTCTGTGTTGTCCATCATGGCGATCGAGCACTGCCGCACCGCGACCCTTGGCGGTCACGTGGAGGCCTGCGAGGATGCGGCCAGTGGGTCCCAAGCCAGTCCGCACGATCACAGCGACGCATCGGGAAATTTGGCCAGGCCCTCAAGAATTGTGTCCGTCGCCTTCACCAGGCTCTCGGGCGTGAACTGCCCAAAAAAAGAAATTGGATCGAAGGAGAAGTCGTACGCTCCAAGATCCGGTGTGTCCTTTTCCCAGACCTTCTTCTTCGATTTCGATGCCAAGGCTGGTACCGCTTGCCCCGGAGCGCCCGTCTTTGGACACCTCCGCCTTTGAATGGCTGTTATGGCGCGAGGCAGACAGCCGATTTGCACGCGATAGTACATCGCCGCCCTCTGCGAGTGCCAGGCAGCATGTTCGTTCGAGGCGTGACGCCCAAAAGCGGACGGCCCGCGGTCAGGCCAGCCGCTTGAATGGCGTTTCGGCCCAAATCACAGGCTCCGTTATGCGGTAGAATTGTCGCGTCGCGATCAAGGCTGACGGGCTGACATCAACCATCAGACCGATGATCGTCATATCACCATGTGCGAGCGCAGGCCCAAGCTGCTTCGGATTCCAGCCAATCGATGCGAGGCGGTCGAACCAGTACTCCTCGCACACGATTGTCAGATTGCTGATATGTCGCTGGATACAGAATTCCAAAATTCCGCAGTAGATCACGCCGGCTGCCTGGCAAGGTCGGCCGGGCTCACGAAGATCCCGCGCCACGAAGAACCTGGTCCATTCAAAGATATTGGGTCGGCGCGGAACGCCGCCGTCGGCGAGTTGCGGAAAGGTTTCGCTCATCAGATGTGGCCGAAGGCTCGGCACGAAACGGGATCCGGCAACGACGCCTCTTCCTGGCTGGATGCCGAGCAGATGAATCGCTTCTGGAGTATCGAACGCGTCGATCTCGCGACCGTCGGGGCGTCTCAGGTCCTGCCATCCACGTTCATCGACATAGATTTCATGCCGCAGGCGGAAGTAGCTGTCGAGATCCCCTCGATAGGCAAAGCTGTTTGACGCGTCAACGACATGGACCTGAATCATTGCGGTTCCTCGCGATGGAACCCCATCCGACCACGCGACGATTGCCCGGGAAATACCCAGATCTGGGGATGGATCAAAGTTCGATTTCGTGCCTGCGAAACGCCTCCACGATCGCGTGCACAACGTTGGCGGTGCTGAGTTTCTGCTTGATGTTGCGCAGGTGGGTCGTCACAGTGTTTTCCGAGATGCCAAGTATTCGGGAAACCTCCCATGCGGTTTTTCCTCCCGCGACCCACTGCAGGATTTCACGCTCTCGTTGGGAAAGCTTCTGTCTCGGCCGCCTGCGCGAGTTATCAACGAGGCGTTCGGCAGCCGAATAGGCATGGCGCGCAAGGGCATGAATGGTGCAGCGCACCGTCGGCGCCAAATCAATTTCATTTCCGGCAACCGTTACACAGGCCGGATCGCCAAACGCGGGCTGGATCGGGATACAGATCCCGTCGCAAAGCCCAAACTCTTTCGCTTCATCCATCACCCTCCTGGCATTTCGGTCCGTCAAGCCATGATGGACGTCCCGCCAGAGGAAGGGCCCGATCGCACCACGGCACACAGCAACACAAGGGTCATGGCGATAGTGTCCGGCAGCCATATAGCGGTCGTACCATTCCTGCGGCCAACCGTTAACAAGGATGTGTCCATCCAGTGATCCGGTGTCCTGGCGTGGCAATTCGGTGACGAGACAGGCTGCGTAGCCGTGACATTCGATGCTCTTGCGCAGTTGCCGAATGATCTCGGGGGCGCTGGTTGCACGGTCAATCTGTGCGGTTGCTTCAAAGATTTGTATTAGCTGCTCCTGTAAGACGCCCCCGTGAACCGCCGCCATTGTAGGCCCTTTCAATGTACTGAGACAAAGAAAACAAAATAAATAACTTAGGTCCGACCGCAACGTCCGGCATGACTTTTGCCTACTATAGTAGGTGGCACTAAAGGGCGCGTTCTGACTGCCTCGCTGCATGAGGCTGAGGTCTGTTTTTGCTCGCAATCTGAGGTTGCTTCGCCAAGGCACCGGCTTGTCGCAGGAGCAGCTCGCGGACCTTGCCGGCCTCGACCGCAACTATGTCGGCAAGCTCGAGCGGGAGGAAAACTCACCGACCGTCGATACGCTGGAGGTACTGGCGTTGGCATTGCAAGTTGACGTGGAGCAGCTCATCCGTCGAAACGCGCCGTGATGCGCTGGTCAGCAGGCCGCCGAGAGCATCAGGATTTTCCCTTGCGCCGCTCACGCGGCGCCACAGCACAATCACCAGCTGGGGCTCGGGCGTTTTTGCCGGGCCGTTTCGTCAGCTCCTCAATGTCGACGCTCAAAGCGGTGGCAAGCTTTGCGAGCGACAGGAGTGTGGGATTGCGACGGCCGGCCTCGAGACCACTCAGATAGGCGCGCGTGAATCCTGAACGGAACGACAGTTCCTCTTGAGAGAGGGCCTGTGCGCGCCGAATCCTCTGTACGTTGAGGCCGACAACCAACCGTAGGTCCATGACGACATGGTCGTCGATGGGCACACTTTAGGACGACACACTATAATGAACATTCGTCATTGACAGGCGCGGCCATTGCTGCTTTTCTCATCATATTAAGGAACGCCATTCCGAAATAAGGAACGCCAGTGACAGGAAATCTTTCGTTGGAACGTGGGCTTGCGGTTCTCAATGTCCTCAAGGAAGCGGACGAAGCTGTCGGGGTGCGCGAACTCGCCCGCCGGCTTGAGCAGAGTGCTCCCGCCGTGCAGCGAATTCTGAACACCCTGGCAGAGCAGGGCTATGTCGAGCAGTCGCCAGACTCGCGACGTTACCGGCTGGGTCACTCCGTGCTGGCGCTGGCGCGGAAGGTCCTGGGCAGAGATCGCCTGGTTGGTTTGGCTGAAATCGAACTGCAGGCGCTGGCCTCCGAAGGGTGCTTCAACGCATTCCTCGGTATCAGGCGGGGCAGCTGCGGAATTTATCTTCTGACCGTGCAAAGCAAGAGTCCGGTCGTCATTCGTTCTTCACCTGGCGAGACCTTCCCCTTGCACTCCACCGCATTGGGCAAGGCGCTCCTGATGGAGCTGAGCGGCGAGGCGGTCATTGCGATTCTTGGACGAGGTCCACTGGAGCAGGTTGCCGTACGCACAGTCACCGATCCGCACAAGCTCGTTGCTCAAATCAGAGCGTCCGAGCCCATTGGTTACACAACATCCCTGGACGAGAACTTTACCGGGCTGATTGCGGTCGGCGCACCGCTTCGCGATGCATCAGGCACAATCATCGCGGCTATAAGTGCGGCCTACCCCCGGTCAGTGGGACCGCATGTGGAGATCGCTGAGATTGGAGAGGCAGTAATGGCGGCTGCGGCGCGCATTTCCGCCGGCCTCGGCTTTCTGGAAGCAAAACAGGCCCGGGATTCCCATCATGCTGCTTAACGAAGCGCGCCTGAAACAATGGATGACGGCAGCCGGGCTTGACGCAATTATAGCGACTGCCCCGGAAAACGTGACCTACATGAGCGGCTTCTGGGCTCTGCCGCAATGGATCCGTCGCGGCCCGCAGGCTTATGTGGTGTGGCCGGCTCCTGACAAGGGCACGCCTGAAATCATCGCCAGCTCCAGCACGCTCGACCTCGTAGCCGATCAGGAACTGTGGGTAAGCAAGGTCCGGCGCTACGGCGACTTTTACGCCGATGTCGGTTCCTCGACGACCGTGGACCTCGCCAATGAACGGCACCTCCAGCTTCGAGACCTGCCGAGGCATGGCAATGCCATCGCGGCTTTGGTCGCCGCATTGGAAGAAGCTCAGCTCGGCCGTGGGCGGATCGGCATAGACGAGGCCGGGCTCGCACCAGGATACCAGGAAGCCCTCAGAGCCCATTTTCCCAATGCGTCGTTCCTACCAGCCACCGCATTGCTTCGCGAGGTTCGTGCCGTAAAAACGGCAGATGAAATCGAACGGCTCGGCCAAGTTGCCCAGATTGCCGAACGCTCCATTCAAGCAGCACTCGGCGTTGCTCAGGAAGGCGCCACCGAAGCAGATCTGGCGCGCGCTTTTCATGTCAGGACGGTCGAGGAAGGCGCCCTGCCCGTACTGGGATGCATCGGCTTTGGCGAGCGCAGCGCGCTCATGAACGTCCAGCCGTCTGACCGCAGGTTGCGCGCTGGAGAAATCATCCGCTTCGACGTCGGTGGCCGGTTCCGGCACTACCGCGCCGACATTGCCCGCATCGCCACGCTGGGCGAGCCGCCGCCGCAGGCGCATCGACTTCAGCAGGCGCTGCTGCGCGGCGTTCAGCATGCCTGCGACATTATCCGTCCGGGCATGGCAGCAGCACAGCTCTTCGAGACGGTCGTGCGTGTGGTGAGGCGCGAAGGAATTGCCCGCTACGAGCGCGATCACGTCGGACATGGCATCGGCCTTGATGGTTATGATGCGCCGACGCTCTCGGCGCGCAGTACAGACATCCTTGAAGAAGGAATGGTGCTGTGCGTGGAGACCCCCTACTACGAAATCGGCCGCTGGGGACTCCAGGTGGAGGACATGGTGGTTGTTCGCGAGCGCGGAGTGGAGCGGCTGACGCAGACGCACGATGCAATCACGCGGGTGCCGTTATGAGCCGCGCGGCAGGGTTTTCCTGTATTCGATGCGGCGCCTTGTTCCGGATCGATACCAAAATCGACTCACGCGGCTGCCCGAAATGCTGTGCCGAAGCACCGGCCAATCTTAAGGTCGTCTACGATCCGTCCGGAGCTACATCGGCCGCTTCCGCAGTGGGTGCCGCCCTGCCCTCGCTCTGGCGCTATGCCGACATGCTTCCTTGTGGACTCAGCGATGCAATCTCCTTGGGCGAGGGCCTGACGCCGTTGCTGAGCGCCGAGAAGCTGGGAAAGCAGCTCGGCGTCCCCAAGCTGCTTATCAAGGACGAGGGCGCAAACCCTACCTGGTCCCACAAGGACCGCTTCTCGACGGTGGCGGTGTCGATGGCACGTTTGAGTGGCGCACGCGTGGTGGCGACTGCTTCGTCGGGGAACGCCGGGGCCTCACTTGCCGCCTATGCTGCACGGGCGGGCCTGAAATGCGTCGTTGTCACATTCTCAGGCACCGCCGGCGCAATGTTGGCGCAGATCCGCAAATACGGCGCAAGCGTCGTATCCCTGGCCGACAAGTCCCATCGCTGGCCATTGCTTGCCGCTGGTACCGAGCGCCTCGGATGGTTTGCAACATCACCGTTTCACAGCCCCGTGGTGGGCAGTCATCCTGTCGGGATCGAGGGCTACAAGACCCTGGCTTACGAAATCGTCGAACAAATGCACGGTGCAGTGCCGGACTGGTGCGCCTTGCCTGTTTGCTACGGGGACGCGCTTGCCGGGCTGTGGGCCGGATTCAAGGATCTTCTCAGCCAAGGCAAGATCGAGCGGTTGCCGAGACTCGTGGCGGCGGAAGTGCATGGATCTTTGGCCAGAGCCCTTGCCGGCAAGGGAGATCTGGTTGCCGAAGTCCCCGCAAGCTTCGACACGCTTGCCATCTCGATCGGCACCACACGAAGCACGTTTCAGGCGCTCAACGCCCTGCGTGAATCTGGCGGCACGGCAATGCCAGTCGGCAATATCGGCTTGATAGCGATGCAGCAGCAGCTTGCGGCCACCGAGGGTGTTTTTGCCGAGCTTGCCTCGGTGACGCCATTTGCAGCTATCGAATCCTTGAGGCGAGAAGGCACCATCGCGCGGTCGGACAGCGTCGTTGCCATCGTGACAGCGAGCGGCCTCAAGGATTTGGATCGTTCGACCGGTCCGAACAAAGCACAACCATCGTTTCAGTCAGTTGCCGAAGCGTGGGAATACGTTGCCGAGGGCGGTGACTATTTCACGCCCTCACTTGAACGACGCGCGACCAAGATGTCTTGAAGAGAAGATAGAGGCGATCATGAACGGATGCGATTTCTGATCGATTGATGATCTCGTCCACCATTGGACGGTATTGCGACTTCCTAAAAGCTATCCAGGAGAGGCAAATTCAACTCGCTCAGCGAGCGGAACCTCGATTATTCAAACATGATGTAAGGGGAATGTCCATGCTTCACAAAACGCTCATCGGCTGGCTCGCAGCCCTCAGTGTCGCAATGGCAACTCAGACGATGGCTGAGGAAACGCTCAGAGTCGGCGTCACGCCAACCGGAGTGCCGTTCACGTTTGTCGACACCGCAACCCAAAAGCCGACAGGCGCGATGGTCGATCTGGCAAGTGCGATTGCCGCGAGCCTTGGCACGACCGCCGATTTTCAAATAAACGCTTTTCCAGCCCTGATCCCGGCACTGACGACCGACAAAATCAATCTGATTTCCGCCAGCATGTTCATAACGGACAAACGAAAGCAGGTAATCGATTTCAGCACGCCGGTTTACGCCTATGGCGAGGCGATGTTTGTTGCTGCCGGCGATAGCAAAAACTACACGATCGAGGAACTCAGAGGTGCGACCGTCGGGGCGCAGATCGGCTCGACCTACGCTGATGCTCTGGAAGCGCTTGGCGTCTTCGGTCAAGTCAAGCTCTACGACTCAATCGCTGACATGATGCGCGATGTGGTTCTGGGCCGCATCAAGGCCGGTTTCGGTGACGCCCCGATCGTCGCATATCAGCTTTCAAAGAATCCCGGCCTGGGTGTTCGCCTCGTCGACGGCTATCAGCCGATGAAAAAAGGCGAGGTCGCGTTGGCAGTTGCCAAGGAAAATCCACTGCTTCTCGAAAAGGTGAATGCCTCCATCGCCAAGCTGAAGGAAAGCGGCGAATTAAGCCGAATATTTGCCAAATATGGCCTTTGAGGCCGACCCGCACTGACCTCGACAGAAGCGCCGGCTGGCAGGACCAAAGGATCGCATCGGAATGACCGGCTTTGACGGCCGGGGTACGTGCCAAGAGGAAGCCGGCCATGACCAAATTCATCGCGCATGCAACGGAATATCTGCCGCTTCTTCTTAACGGCGTTTGGCTGACCGTCATGATAACCCTTCTTGCGCTGTGTCTTGCGACGGCGCTCGGCCTTGTTTGGGCGCTGTTCAGGACATCGGGGATACGCTGTCTCGCCGTGCCGACGCGGCTCCTTGTCGACTTCGTGCGCGGCATACCATTGTTGGTGGTTCTCTTTTATATCTACTTCGTCGCGCCCGAGATCGGCATCAACCTGACTGCGCTCCAGGCTGGCACGATCGGGCTGGGGCTGGCGCACTCCTGCTATCTCGGGGAAACCTTCCGGGCTGGCATCGAGGCGGTCGATAAGGGTCAGGTCGAAGCGGCAAAATCGATCGGCATGAAGCGTCCGTTGATGATGCGCCGCGTCGTGCTGCCGCAGGCATTCAAGATCATCCTGCCGCCTTACGCCAACAATATGGTCATGCTGCTGAAGGACTCCTCGCTTGTCTCGGTGATTTCGGTTCAGGAGTTGACCATGCAGGGCAAGATGCTTGCGTCGTCCACATTCGACAACATGACAGTTTTTACCTTGGTGGCACTGCTTTACCTGTGCCTGACGGTTCCGCTGAACCTGTTTATGCGTAGAATCGAAAGCTATCTTGGGGCGGCGGGATGATCACCTTTGAAAACGTGCACAAGTCCTTCGGCTCCCACGAAGTCCTCAAGGGAATCAACGCCGAGATCGCCAAAGGACAGGTCGTATGTCTGATTGGGCCCTCGGGTTCCGGCAAATCGACGCTTCTGCGATGTGTGAACGGGCTTGAGACCTATCAGCGCGGTCGCATCAGTATCGACGGCACCGTGGTCGATGCCGCCTCGCCCCAGGTTCACGCCATCTGCACCCGCGTTTCCATGGTTTTCCAACGTTTCAACCTGTTTCCGCACCGCACAGCCCTGGAAAATGTCATGGAAGGGCCGCTCTACGTGCTGAAGGAAAATAGGAACCAGGTCCGGGAGCGGGCCACGGCATTGCTCAATCGCGTCGGGTTGGCCGACAAGACGAATGCCTATCCCGCGTCATTGTCGGGGGGTCAACAGCAGCGCGTGGCCATCGCCCGTGCCCTGGCGATGCGCCCACAGGCCATTCTTTTCGACGAGCCCACCTCCGCACTTGACCCGGAAACGGTCGGCGAGGTCCTGCAGGTCATGCGCGCGCTCGCAGACGAGAACATGACCATGCTCGTGGTTACGCACGAAATTCAGTTCGCCCGCGAGGTTTCCGACAGCGTCCTCTTTCTCGACGGCGGCCGGATCGTTGAGCAAGGTCCGGCCAAGGAACTGCTTCGAAATCCGAGACACGAACGCACTAGGGATTTTCTTCACCGGGTCATGCACCCTGTGTGACTGCTGGCCGATGTTGTTTGTCGCCTAGCCTCAGTTCGGACCTGTCACTGCGTAGGGGACAGGCCGTCCCCCGCGAGGACGGCGTTTAAAGTTCTGCGGTTCCAAGGGAATCTCGTCCATGCCGTCTCTTCGGCCGGACGAATTTGCGTGAGAACAGTTGGTTCAAGGGGAATGGAGATTGGCCAATGCTTCAAACCGGCGAGCCAGTCGGGGTTGTAGACTGTATCGGAATGACGATGCCCTTCATCTGGCATTATCACGACGGTGGAGGCTTCCGGATTGTGCCTGGCGAACCAGGCGCCGACCAAGGCTGCGGCGCCGCTGGTCGGCCCCATGAACAGCCCGTGATCGCGAAACAGCCCATGCGCCATTGCGTAGGCCGGCAATGCGCCCACCCAATGAATATCGTCGATCATCTCATGACGAACATTGTCCGGCAAAACGCTGTTGCCGAGCCCGCGCAGCATGCGACGTCCGACAGGCTGGCCAAAGAGCATGCTTCTGTGGGTATCGACAGCAATCATCCTGAGATCAGGAAAGAGCTCACGAAGGAAGCCTCCGGTTCCACAAAGCGATCCCCCAGTGCCCACGCAGCCGACGAGGCAATCGATGCGGCCGAATGATCGAACAACGAGGTCCGCCAGGCGCGCGTAAGCAAGGCGGTTTTCCGGATTGTCGTATTGCCGAGGCCAATACGTGCCCGGGCTATCTTGCAGGGTCTGCTGAAGATACTGGAGCCGACCGCGCTGATTGCCGTCTCCTTGAGGATCGTCGATGGCCATGACTTTGGCACCAAGTTGTTCCAGTCGCCGCCTGAGTTTCAGGTCGATGAGGCTGGAGGCCGTGACAAGTATAAGCGCATAGCCACGAGCCGCAGCCAGCATGGCGATGGCGAGGCCGAATGTGCCCGACGTCGTTTCGATGATGTGACCTTCCCGCCTGAGGCGCCCTGACGCTTCCGCCTGATCGACCATGAACCGGGCGGGGATCAGCTTCATGAGGGAAAAGCAGGCGGCGTTGAGGTTAGGTGCGAGTTGGGCAAAACGCGGCGTCTCGTAGGCGCGTAAATAGTCTTGCGCCGCGGTCACTGGATTAGCCTCGTTTCGGCATTAAGGGCAAACGTATGGACGCCTTGCAGACCTGTGCCGCTCACCTGCCTTGCGAGCTCAGCAGCGCGCATGGCCGCCCTGGGCGCAGTCGCATCCAGAAGGATGCCGATCAATGTTCCGCTGTGGGCCACCTGCACACCGCACGCGTCATGCGCCCGCGCTATATCCAAAATGGTGTCGAAGGATGCCTTCGGCAGGTGCTTCTGACTGATACTGGCGCTGATGGTTGCGACACGTCCAAGCAGGCGGGGATCTTGTTGCCGGATGGAGCGGTTCGCCAGTCCCCGCAGAACACGGAACAGCCCGATTTCCTCACTGTCGTAGCGTGCTCGTCGCATGCCTAGCGTGTCGATCGGTCGGGCACTGCCGTCCCTGAAACCCACCACGAGAAAGGGCGGGAACTCGCCTCCGAAATGTTCGATTGTACGGCCTTCCCGGTGAGCGAAGAGGAGAGCTTGGTCGCAGTAGGCGATGGCGTCGCTTGCGCTTTCCGCGGCAACGGCCAGTCGCGCAACAGTTGACTGGCGCAGCGTGACGCGCGCCGAAGCCGCGACCGCGCGGATCGAGGCAATGACGTCTGCCGTGGAGGAACCGTAGCCGTGCCCTATCGGAATAGAGCTTTCGATCGTCAATTCTCCCCCCCTGCCAGCTACCCCGACATGCTCGAGCGTGAGGGCCGCCGCGCGCGCCGCTTTGACCCGGTTTGCGGGTCGCGGCCGAATGCCATCTTGTTCATCCGGCCAGAAGGTCGCTAGCGACCCTTGCGACGTCAGCGGAAGCGTGACGAGTCCGCGACAAAGCCGTCCGTTGTCCGCTTCAAAGACGCCTTGGAGGAATTCCCCGTGATGGGCGTGTGCCCGACCGACTCCTACCACCAGAGGCCATGTGACAGTCTCCTTGTTGATCTTCCTCGAATGTGTCTGCTGGCCGGATCTCGGTGTGCTTGTCTGGGTCACCGCATCATCTCCTCACCATGGCATTGGGCGATGATGCGTGCGACTGACCCGTGCTGTCACTCGCCAAATCTCGGTAGTCCCATTGGCAAGCACATCATGCAAAGATACGGACAAGATTGCCCCACCAATTGGAGCCTCCAATACTGGACTAGACACAGCAGCACTCGTTTCGGGAACCGTTGGTCTTGCGGCCAACCATTCCGAAACAAGTGCGGCCATGCACGGTATTTTCAGTATTGGTCTTGTAAGGAGGGTTGGACTGCTCACCCTGAGTCAATACTGAGATCTGGCGATAGCCCATAGCGGCCTCACCCAGGCGTCGGCGCTTTAGCTCCTTGCCTCTGCGCGTCTTGCGCGGCTAGGCTGCGTGGCGGCTTGAGCGTTCGATTGCGACCTCACCGGCCCTGCATATCGTCGCGCACGAATCTCTTGTCGTCGAAGCGGTGGTGATGACGGAGGCACAGGGTGGCGACGCCTTGATCGGTGCAGGATCTACCATGGACCGCGGCAGTCGGGAGGAGTTCCTCACCGGGTTCGTCACCCTTGCCGTCTCGTTACGGCCTGAACTGCACCGCTATTGCGCGCGTCTCATGGGGTCGGTCGTCGACGGCGAAGACGTTGTGCAGGATCTTTGCTCGAACCCTCGTTGCTCTCGACCAGTTGTGCAAGATTCCGCAGCTGCGACCCTGGTTCTTCCGGATTGCCCATAGCCGTGCGCCGGACCTGCTGCGCAGCCGTGCGATCCGCGCAGCAGAGCCTATCGAGGCGGCCCTTGAAGTCGTTGTCGACGCCGCTCCGGACCCCGTGAAGATTTTGATGCTTCAGGAAGCGATACAAACTGCGGTGTCTCGCTTTACGGAACTCCCGATCCTCCAGCGCAGCGTCATTATCCTGAAGGATGTGCTTGACGAGCCGCTGGCTGAGATCGCCGGTCTGCTCGATATCACGGTCGATGCCATGACGGGGCGAATCTCCTGCTGCTCCGCTGACTCGACGTTACATCAGGGGGCGCTAATTATCGGTCCTCGGGTCAAAAATCTTAGAAGGCCAACATGCTGAAACCATCGTGGAACAACGCTCGAGGAAGCCGACTTCTATCTCTTTTTCGCAGCTATGCTGATCGTATCACAACGCGGCGGGTCACACGCAAACTTGATTCGTACGGAGATTGGCTGAGAGCCCTCACCCTGACACTACTCCCGACGAGGAAGGCTCATCACTGCAATGCCTGCGATCGCGGTGTGGCGGCTTTTTACCGTTTCGGGGGATACACGCTTATTTGCCCGCTTTGTCATGCCCTGGATCGTGAGCGGTTTTTGATTTGTGCTCTAGACCGTAAGCTTCTCGGGCTTCCGGCGGGACCGCTTAGAATTCTCCAGATTGCGCCGAGCGAAAAGGGGCTTTCAAAGAGACTATCTCAGGCGGGCAACCTCATTAAAGGCGATATTGAGCCCGGACGGTACGGCCCCGATACCGTGCAGGTTGACCTAATGAACATGAACGGCATCAGCGATCTCGATATTGTCGTCTTGTGTCATGTCATGGAGCACGTACCTGACGATCGGCATGTCTTTCGGCAAGTTTGGTCATCCCTTAAGCCTGGAGGACAGGTCTGGATCCAAGTACCGCTTATCTATCGTCAAACGCTCGAAGCGACGCCATCCATGTCACGGAGCGAGCGCGACGAACGCTTCGGCGGATCAGATCACGTGCGAGCCTACGGTCCCGATATCAAGGAGCGTATCGAGGACGCGGGTTTTACGGTTGCTCGAATAAATTCAGACCGTATACCTGCCGCCGATCGCGAGCGTCTTGGGCTTCTCCCCGATACTCTCTTTATTGCCGAACGGCCCGAGTAACACAATTCGGATTGAGAGCGCGAAGTTCCCGACGCCATCCCTGGTGGCGATCATCGCTACTGTGGGCAGGCGCATCACCTGTGACCTCTGCCTTCGGAGGGCAGCTCGCGCCCTCGATGTCGGGCGCTGGCGCCTGCGAGTACAGTGTCATGCGCCACCCGCAGGTTGCACAAGCTATCCCCTCCTGGACTTCACTCGACCTGTAGGCTTGGCCGGATAACCGCGGCCGACACCCGGATCAGAGGTCTATGACTTCAACCCCCTGTCGGCCCATTCTTGCGGATTTGCGGGGCATAGACCACGCGACCACCCAACTTCCGATAGGCAGGTCCGGTGCCGTACGTGCGATGCTTTAGTTGTGTGCGTCAAGTTCTGCAAAATGGCGTGGCATTGCGTTGACGTCGGCGTGTCCGCCGCGCAGCCCCCGTGTTTAGCGGAGCGGCGGACACATGACGGT
>NZ_JAMYVL010000026.1:0-92010 GCF_040323955.1 Mesorhizobium sp. M0018
CGAGCACAAGAAGGAGAGCCTGAGGGCCTTGGCCGCCTGAGCACCGTCATGTGTCCGCCGCTCCGCTAAACACGGGGGCTGCGCGGCGGACACGCCGACGTCACTGCAATGCCACGCCATTTTGCAGAACTTGACGCACACAACTACTGTCGCCCAATGCGAGGCGCGAGCGGATCGATAGCGGCGCTGCCGAGCCGATCGACGAAGCCTCGCCTCGAACGGCTTGTGCTTGCGTCGAGTCGTTCTCGAGGAAATCCACGCAGATAACCGCGACCGTGCATTCAAGTCATGAGCTTGGGCAGCGCTGCCGACAGTGCATCGACGGCAAGGCGGACTTTCATCGGCAGATGAGGCGTCTGCAACCACAGGGCATGAACGTCGTAGAGAAACCAGGATTGTTCCGACAACAGCGGGACAAGTACGCCGGCTTGAATGCGCTGGCGAACCAGCCAGTATGGCAGCCAAGCGAGCCCCATGCCGGCGGCCGCGGCATCGGCGATGGCATCGAGGTCGTCGAGCCGCAATCTGCTGACTGGCCTGACCTCAATCGCGGGGTGGCCATTGCGCGGAAACAGCCACGGCTGAACGGCACGCCCGGAACGGCGGTAGATGATCGCGTGACGGCTGCCAAGGTCATCTATTTCCTGCGGCTGGCCGTGCCGGTCGAGATAGGACGGCGACGCGCAGACGACCATGTGCTGGCGCGCGATGCGACGCGCCATCACCCCGGCCTGGTCCTCCAGGTCGCCCGTTCTAATGGCAAGATCGCAGCCGTCCTCGGCGAGGTCGGCGATGGCATCGCTGAACGACAGGTCAAGTTCCAGCGCCGGATATTGCTGCGCAAACCCGAACAGGATCGGGGCAACGCAGCGCCGGCCGAAATGCACCGGCATGAGGACACGCAGCTTTCCGCGCGGTTCGGCAAGCTGGTCGGCGGCGAGTGCATCCGCGGCCTCCGCTTCGGCAAGCACCAGCCGGCAGCGTTCATAATAGGCGCGCCCGAAATCGGTCAGGCTTTGGCGGCGCGTGGTCCGGTTGATGAGGCGCACGCTCAGGCGCTCCTCGAGAAACCGGACATGCTTGCCGACCATCGGCCCGGACAGATCGAGAGCCGCCGCCGCGGCTGCGAACGAGCCCAGGTCGACGGCTTTGACGAACACGGCCATGCTCGTAAGGCGATCCATATTCAAAACCCACAGTTTCTGCTGATCTACTCAAGCGGCTATTTATCCGCCTGATGAGCGCTGGCATAGCCGATTCAGTTCAAATATTTTGGAGTTGTGACCGATGGCACGTTTCGTTCGCTTTCATGAGCTCGGTGGTCCCGAGGTCCTGCGCATCGAGAATGTTGACACGCCTGCGCCCGCGAGCGGTGAGATTCAGATCCGCGTCAAGGCGTTGGGTATAAACCGCGCCGAGGCGCTGCTGCGTTCGGGGACCTACATCCAGACCGCGCCGTTGCCTTCCGGTCTTGGGCTCGAGGCCGCGGGTATCGTCGAGATGGTCGGCGAAGGCGTGGACGGGTTTGCGCCTGGCGATGCCGTCAGCATCGTGCCGCCATTGTCGATGATCCGCTGGCCTGCCTATGGTGAGATTGCCACATATCCCGCCGAGCTCGTCGTCAAGCATCCACCATCGCTGAGTTGGGAAGAAGCCGCCGCAGCGTGGATGCAATATCTCACCGCCTACGGTGCGCTGATCGACATTGCCAACCTCCAAAGCGAGGACTTTATTGTCATTACCGCGGCCTCGAGCAGCGTCGGACTTGCCGCGATCCAGATCGCCAACATGATTGGCGCGACCCCGATCGCGGTCACACGGACGTCCGCCAAGAAGCGGGCTTTGCTTGAGTTCGGCGCGGCCCACGTCATCGCCTCGGCAGAGGAGGACCTGGAAGCCAGGTTGAAGCGAATCGCCGGCCCGGACGGCGTGCGCGTGGTGTTCGATGCCGTCGGCGGCCCGATTTTCAAGCCTCTGACGGCAGCGATGGCACCGGGTGGCATTCTCATCGAATATGGCGGCTTGAGCCTCGACCCGACACCCTTTCCGCTACCTGCAGTGCTGGCAAAGACACTGACGCTGCGCGGTTATCTCGTCCATGAGATCGTGCGCGATCCGGTCCGGCTGCAGGCCGCGAAGGCGTTCATCCTTGACGGACTGAGCTCGGGTTCGCTGAAGCCGGCAATCGCCAGAACCTTTCCGTTCGACCAGATCGTCGAGGCGCACCGATATCTCGAATCGAACGAGCAATTCGGCAAGATCGTCGTGACCGTTTGACCGGGCATTCATCGGCCTCACGCCTGCGCCGCCAGCCAGTCCCGCACCTTGCGGGCGTTGTCGCTGAGTTCGCGGTTCTTCGACCAGATGACATGAAAGCCCTTGCCGGTCGTCATCGTGTGGCCGGTGACGCGCACCAGCAGCCCTGATGCCAGCAGCCGCTCGGCGAGGTGACCCCAGCCGAGCGCGATGCCTTGCCCTTCCATGACTGCCTGGATCACCAGCGCATAGTCGTTGATGCGCAAGCCGCGCCCGGCATCGGCGATGTCGACACCGGCCGAGGCGAACCATTCGTCCCAGCTCGCGGCCTCGCGAAACGGCTCTTCGAGATGGATGAGACGGTGCGATTGAAGGTCCGCGACACCCTCCGGCAGCCCGAACCGTGCCACATAACTAACACCGGCAACGGGGAATATCACCTCATCGGCCAGCGGCAGCGAATGATAATCCGGCCATTCCCTGGGCTCGCCGCCGCGGACGCCGAGCGGGATGTCTTCGGCGATGATGTCGAGATCGCGGTCGGCGGTCTGGATGCGCAGGTCGATGCCCGGCAATTCGTCGCGAAACTGCTGCAGGCGCGGCATCATCCAGAACGAGGCAAAGGCGGTCGAGGCGGCGAGTGTCACATGCGCGCCGACCGCGATCTGGCGCAGATCCTCCGCCGACTTGCGAATGTGCGACAGCCCGAGCGAGACGTCGGCATGGAAGCGGTCGCCAGCCTCGGTCAGGCTGACTTGCCGGTGGCGGCGCTGGAAGAGTTTGGCGCCGAGCTGCTCTTCGAGCCCACGGATCGCATAGGAGACGGCAGCCTGCGTCATGCCGAGCTCGCGCCCGGCGGCGGTAAAGCTCGACAGCCTCCCGGCAGCCTCGAAAACGATCAGGCTGCCGGCCGACGGCAGCAGGTGGCGCAAGCTTCGCATAAGCTGAGCTTATACAAGAGATCAGGATTTTCCAGCGTCACAGCCGCATTTTGTCTGGCTAGATTGGTCACCAACAGGAATATGGAGACTTCATGAACGCACCGGCCGTTGAAGTGAGCGAACACACCAACCGCCGCAGCGGCGGCCGCCTGGGGCGCAAGGCGCTGCGGGGCGCACCCATAGCGTCGTTTCCAACCCTGGTCCGCCAGATTCCCGTCTATCAGATGGTTCCGGACGAAGCGGTTGAGCTGATCCACCAGGAGTCGCTCTCCATCCTCGAAGAAGTCGGATGTGAGTTCCGCGACGACGAGGCGATCGCAATGTGGAAGGCGGCGGGCGCCGATGTCTCGGAGACAAGGGTCCGGATCGACCGCGCCCTGCTGATGGAGCTCATCTCGAAGGTCCCGTCGGAGTTCACGCTCAATGCGAGGAACCCCCAGCGTTCCGTACGTGTGGGTGGCAACAACTCCATCTTCGTGCCGATGTACGGAGCGCCTTACGTGCGCGACCTCGACAACAACAGGCGCTACGGCACACTCGCCGACCTCAACAATTTCCACAAGCTCGCCTACATGGCGCCGGCGCTGCACTCGTCGAGCTCGATCATCTGCGAGCCGATGGAAATCGCGGTGCCGAAACGTCACCTCCACATCATCCATTCGGCGCTGAAGCACTCCGACAAGCCGTTCATGGGCATCGTGACCTCCAGGGATCGAGCCGAAGACACGATGGCGATGGCAGGCATCGTGTTTGGCGAGGATTTTGTCCGCGACAACCCGGTCCTGGTGTCGATCACCAACTGCAATTCGCCGCTGGTGTGGGACGCCACCATGCTGGACGCGATGAAAGTCTACGCGCGCCACAACCAGCCGCTGATCCTCGCCCCCTTCGCCCTTTGCGGCGCCTCGACTTCGGCCTCTGCCGTCGGTGCCGTCGCGCAGGTCAATGCCGAAGCGCTGGCGGGCGTCGCGTTCACACAGCTCCTGCGTCCGGGTTCGCCGCAGATCTACGGACAGTTCATGGTGACGGTCGACATGAAGACCGGCGCTCCCATGGGCGGCACGCCGGAGGCGGCCCAGATGATGTATCTGATGGGCGCGCTGGCGCGGAAGTATCGTCTGCCGTGGCGCACGTCAGGTTTCCACGTCGGCTCGAAGCTGAACGACGCCCAGGCGGGCTACGAGGCGAACATGCTGATGCATGCCGCCATCCTTGCCGGCGCCAACTACATCTGGCACTCCGCCGGTTGGCTCGAGGCCGGCCTGACCTGCGGCTATTCGAAATTTGCCACCGACTGCGAGCAGCTTGTCGGCTGGTACAAATATGCTGGCGGGCTGCCATTCGACGATTTCAAGGAGGCGATGGCGGCTATCCGCGAGGTCGGACCGCAGGGCCATTTCCTCGGCACCCAGCACACGCTTGAACATTTCGAGTCCGCCTTCTTCATACCGAGCATCATGGACTTCAATTCGTTCGAACAGTGGAAGGCGGAAGGAGCAAAGGACCACGACACCCGCGGCCGCGAGAAAGCGCGCAACATGCTCGCCGATTATGAGGAGCCGAAGCTCGATGAGGGCATCGCCGAGGGTCTCAAAGATTTGATTGCGCGGCGCGAGGAGAAACTGCCGGACAGCGTTAGTTGATCACGGGCGAAGACCCGATGCGAACCATAAGGGAGGAAAAAATGACACTCTTCAGAAGCAACGCCGATCGCGTACCGAGCGCCATCGAAGCAATGGCCAGCGAGGCGCGCGCCGGTCGCGTCGACCGGCGGGAGTTTCTGGCCCTGGCAAGCGCCTTCGGCGCATCGACGGCCCTTGCCTACGGCATGATTGGACTTGCCGTGCCGGAGCGGGCTTTGGCTGAAGAGCCGAAGAAAGGCGGAACGCTGCACGTTTCGATGTCGGTGAAGGCGCAAAAGGACCCGCGCACCTACGACTGGGTGGAACTTGCGAACATTTCACGCTGCTGGCTCGAGCCGCTTGTCCGCTACACCCGCCAGTTTACATTCGAGCCGGTTCTGCTCGAAAGCTGGGAGGTCAACGACGACGCCACCGAATATGTGCTGCATGTTCGCAAGGGCATCGCCTGGAACAACGGCGATGCTTTCAACGCCGATGACGTGGCCTACAATCTGACGCGCTGGTGCGAGAAGGCTGCCGCCGGCAATTCGATGGCCGCGCGCGTCGGTGCGCTGATCGATGCAAAGACCGGCAAGGCCAGGGAAGGGGCGATCACCAAGGTCGACGACAACACGGTGAAGCTGAAGCTGAACGAGCCGGACGTCTCGCTGATCCCGAACTTCACCGACTATCCGGCGCTGGTGGTCCATCGCAACTTCGACGCCGACGGCGCCAATCCGATCGAGAAGCCGATTGGCACCGGGCCGTTCGAACTGGTGTCTTATGCGGTCGGCCAGAAAGCGGTCGTCAAGCGTCGTGAGAATGGCAAATGGTGGGGCGGTGAAGCGCTTCTCGACGGCGTCGAATTCATCGACTACGGAACCGATTTCAACGCCTCGATAAATGCATTCGACTCCGGCGAAATCGACCTCAACTTCGAGACGCCGGCCGACTTCATAGACATCCTCGACAAGATGGGGCTGGTCAAATCGGAGGTCGCGACAGCGACCACGCTCGTCGCCCGGACCAACATCACGAACAAGCCCTATGACGACAAGCGGGTTCGCAACGCCCTCCAGATGGCCGTCGACAACAAAGCGGTGCTCGAACTTGGCTACGCCGGGCGAGGCACTGTTGGTGAAAACCACCACGTCAGCCCGATTCATCCGGAATACTACGCGCTGCCCAAGAAGACACGCGACGCCGCGGGCGCCAGGAAGCTTATGGCCGATGCCGGGCAGGACGACTTCGAGCATGAACTGATCACCGTCGAGGACGATTGGCAAAAGAACACCGGCGACGCTATTGCCGGCCAGTTGCGCGATGCCGGGATCAAGGTGAAGCGCACCGTGCTGCCGGGGTCGACCTTCTGGAACGACTGGACGAAATACCCCTATTCGATGACCATCTGGTACATGCGCCCGCTTGGCGTACAGGTGTTGGCGCTCGGCTATCGCACCGGCGAGGCCTGGAACGAAACCGGCTACTCGAACCCTGATTTCGACGCCAAGCTCAAGCAGGCTCTTTCGCTCATCGACGTGGAAAAGCGCCGCGAGGTCATGAAGGACATCGAGCAGATCCTGCAGGATTCGGGCGTCATCATTCAGCCGTTTTGGCAGAAGCTGTTCAGCCACATGAATGAGAAGGTGAAGAACTACGGTGTCCACCAAACCTTCGAGATGGATCTCCAGGATGTCTGGCTGAACGCCTGAGTTGCCAGCAGACGAGACGTTGCAGGATTTCATGGACCGCAAGAAAGCCGACGGGCAAGATGCGTGGTACTGATAGCTTCCGTCAGTGAACAATCGGGGACACCCATGAAACTGCCACTTTTTGTTGCCGCGCTTTCGATGGCCGTGCCGGCGGCCGCGTTTGCCGGCCCTGCTGCCAACGCCGTGAAGTTCTTTTATGTCCCGTCGGTCAAATTCGAGGCCGATGCGCAATATCGCGACCGCTTCACCGCACCGGTGACGAAACTGTTCGAACTGAACGACAATGCCGCAAAGAACCATCCGGATGAAGTTCCCTGCATCGACTTCGCCCCTGGTCTCGATGCGCAGGACTATGACGAGAAGACCGTGGCCAAGACGCTGACGCTGGCCGAAACGCTGGATGGCGACAGCGCCGAGGTGACGGCGACGTTCAACCTTTTTCCGGAAGGCGATGGTTCCAAACGCGAAATGGTCTGGTCGTTGAAGAAGATCGACGGCCAGTGGAAGGTCGCCGACATTACCTCGAAGACCAGCGGCTGGACCCTGAGTGCGCTCGAATGCCTGGCCGGACAGTCGCCGGAGTGATGCCGTGCTTCGCTGCCGTCCCTGGATTTTGGCGACTGCGTGCCTGCTGGCCGGATTGAGCAGCGCCGCCGCTCAGGGCCTATTCGGCGCGCCGCCCGCAAACGCGCCGGCCGACAGTGCGGCACCTCCGCCGGCAGTTTTGCCGCCGGCAGAAAACGCGCCGGCCGCACCCGTGCAGCCGGGCTCGCCGACCGCGGTAGTGAAGCCGTTCTACGAGCATGCCGGGCTCGAGGTCGATCCGGCTCAGCGGGGCCATTTCACCGACCCGGCAAAGTCGGTGCTGGACAAGAGCGACGCGCTGCGGAAGTCGGGGCAGGGCGAGTGCCTCGATCCCAACATGGCGCTCGACAATTCCGAATACGAAAAGGCGGAGATCGACAAGAGCCTGAAGACCATCGAAGCGATCAAGGGCGACGAGGCCAAGGTCGTCGTCGCTTTTGTCGTCTACGGCAATCCGCACCGGCTGGAATGGAAGTTCAAAAAGATCGATGGCGACTGGAAGATATCGGACCTGCTCTCGGTGACCGGCGAATGGGCGCTAAGCCAATACCAGTGTGAGTGAGAACGGAACCGATGAAGATCACCAACATCCGCGTCACCCACGTCAACGTCCCGCTCGATGCTCCGTTCTGGTGGACGGCTGGTCTCTACGGCGGCGCCTCGAAATCGATCATCGAGGTCGAGACGGACGAAGGCGTGGTCGGACTGGGCGAGGCGCCATGGTGGCATTTCGGCGAGGTGATCAAGGCCGAGATCGCGCCGGCGCTGATTGGCGCCGATCCGCTCGACATCGCCGACTGCGAGGCGCGCTGCGTGCCGCCCTGGCAGATTACCGCCAACACCGGCGAGAATGCAGCCACGGTGGCGTTCGGCGCCGTCGAACTGGCGCTGTGGGATATAAGAGGCAAGGTCTTCGGCATGCCGCTCTACAAGCTGCTCGGCGGCGCGGTGCGCAAGGACATTCCGTTTTCGGAATATTTCGCCTTTCGCCCCGCTCACGGCGGAGCCGGCGGCGAGATGACCGCCGAAGCGATCGTCGACTACTGTCTCGGCATGCGAGAACAGCACGGCTCGACGATTTTCGAGGGCAAGCTGATCATGGGCGATCCCGAGCTCGAGATCAGGACAGTGCGCATGCTGCGCGAGGCGCTTGGCGATAAAGCGCAGATCAAACTCGATTCCAACATGCAGTGGTCGCTGACCACAGCGCGCTGGGTGCTGCGCGAGATCGAGCCGTTCAACATCCGCAACTACGAGGATCCGGTCGCGACCTTCGAGGAGATGGCTGCGCTGCGCCAGCATTCGCGCATTCCGTTCTCGACGCACATCCCGGATCTCAGACGGGCAGTCGCGCTCGGTGCGCCGGATTACTTCGTCTGCAATTTCGCAGCACTCGGCGGATTGTCGAAAACTCTGAAATTCATCGCCGCCTGTGAGGCGATGGGCAAGGGGTTCTGGTGCTATTCGAACGATCTCGGCATCATGACATCGGCTTATCTGCACGTCGTGGCGGCGACACCGTGGATCACCGAGGCGTCGCAGTCGTTGTTTCGCTGGCAGATCGGCGATGTCATCAAGGACGGTCCTTTTCGCCAGACGGGCAATACGGTGCGCGTGCCGGAGGGTGACGGGCTGGGCGTCGAACTCGATCCGGCGGCAATGAAACGCTGGTCAGCGCACTTTGCCGAACACGGGCCGATGCACCATTTCAGCGACCCGAACAGCCCCAGCCGCTACCGGCGGCTGCCGCTCAACTGATGCGAAGTGCACGTGACCGATCGATGAGAAGAGGTCCTGTCGTGGTTGCTTTATTCGCGGCGGTTTGCGTCCTGGCCTGCGCTGTCACCTGGGAGGCAGGAAGCCACGCGGTGGCCCGCGTGCCTCAGCAAAGCTTCACGCTGCCTGTGGGGTTACCGGTGGAGCGCATCGTTCTGAAGCGGGAGGGCGCGCCCGACCTTGCCGGTTGGGTGGCGGATCGGCAGGACAGTTGCGGAACAATCGTGCTGTTACACGGACGTGGTTCAAACAAGCTGGCCATGGTTCCAAGAGCGAAGCTGCTTTTCGAAAGCGGCTACTCGATCGTGCTGTTCGATCTGTCGGGACATGGCGAAAGCGGCGGCGATATCAGAGGCTTTGGTTACATCGAACGGCAGGACGCCAGCCGCATCCTCGCCTTTGCGCGGCAACGCTTCGCCGGTCGCAAGGTGGCGGCCATCGGCTCGTCGCTCGGTGCGGCTGCTTTTGTATTTGGCGCTCAGCAGGAGCATGCCGACGCCTATGTCCTGGAGCAGCTCTACGCGACTTTGCTGGAAACCACGGCGTTGCGAGCGCCCTTGCCTATGTTGCGCGACGTACAGGCGACCATCCTCTTGGCGCAGATGCAGCTCCGCCTTGGCTTCGGGGTAGATGATGTCAGGCCGGTCGATCGCATCGGCGCGATTGATCGGCCGATATTGCTGCTAGCAGGCAATTCGGATCCGTTTGTCGCTCGCAGCCAGACACTGGCGTTGAAAGATGCGGCAGGCGCTGACGCAAAGCTGGTCTGGTTCGACGGCGCGCGGCATGTTGATCTCTATCGCTATGACCAACAGCGGTACCGCGACGCGGTGATGCCTTTCCTGGAGACCAACCTGTGCCGGACCGGGATCAGGTGAGCCGCTCCGTCCGATCAGCCGCGCCCGCGATAGGGGGCGACGCCGGTGTCGGGCAGCCACACACCTTCCGGCGGCGCGCCGGTTTGCCAGAACACGTCGATCGGAATGCCACCGCGCGGATACCAGTAGCCGCCGATGCGCAACCACAATGGCTTGGTCGCGGCGATGATGCGGCGGCCGATCATGACGGTGCATTCTTCGTGGAAGGCGCCATGGTTGCGAAACGAGGTCATGAACAGCTTGAGCGACTTCGATTCCACCAGCAGCGCATCGGGTGCGTAGTCGATGACGATATGGGCGAAGTCCGGCTGGCCGGTGACCGGGCAGAGCGAAGTGAATTCCGGGCAGGTGAAGCGAACGATGGCCGGCGGGCCGTCGCCGCGCGAAAACGGCACGGTTTCCAGGACTGCCGCTTCAGGGCTCTGTGGCGCCTCGACGTTGGTGCCGAGCTGGGTGAGGTTTTTCGTATCGGTCATGAGCAGGTTCCTTGCTGCATGTCGCCCAAAACTGCGCAGCGATTTTGGGACAGCGACATGCGTAAAAACAAAATTTGCCGCTCATTAGCACAATTTGAAACAGCAGGAAGACGATGACCAGCAACGACCCGCTCCTCCAGCCCTATCAGCTCAAGCATCTGATGCTGAAGAACCGGGTGATGTCGACCAGCCATGAGCCGGCCTATTCCGAGGACGGCATGCCGAAGGAACGCTACCGGCTCTACCATGCCGAAAAGGCCAAGGGCGGCATGGCGCTGACCATGACCGCCGGTTCGGCGATCGTCTCGCGCGACAGCCCGGCCGCTTTTGGCAATCTGCATGTCTATGACGACCGCATCGTGCCGTGGCTCGCCGAGCTTACCGATGCCTGCCACGAGCACGATTGCAAGGTGATGATACAGATCACCCATCTCGGCCGCCGCACCGGTTGGAACAAGGCCGACTGGCTGCCCGTGCTGTCGGCTTCGCCGGTGCGCGAACCGGCCCATCGCGCCTTTCCCAAGACTATCGAGGACTGGGATATCGAGCGCATCGTAGCCGACTATGCGGCGGCCGCGCAGCGCTGCCAGGCTGCCGGCCTCGACGGCATCGAGTTCGAAGCCTACGGCCATCTGATGGACGGTTTCTGGTCGCCGGCCACCAACCAGCGCGACGACGATTTCGGCGGCTCGCTCGACAACCGGCTGCGCTTCACCGGAATGGTGCTCGACGCGGTGCGTGCCGCGGTCGGCGAAAAGTTCGTCGTCGGCATCCGCATGGTCGCCGACGAGGATTTCGAGAAAGGCCTGTCGAAACAGGAGGGCGTCGAAATCGCCAGGCGGCTGGCCGGCTCCGGCAAGGTCGATTTCCTCAACATCATCCGTGGCTCGATCGAGACCGATGCGGCGCTGACCAAGGTCATCCCGGTGACCGGCATGCGGTCGTCGCCGCATCTCGACTTTGCCGGCGAGATCAGGGCAGCGACGAAATTCCCGACCTTCCATGCGGCGCGGATTTCCGACGTCGCCACCGCGCGTCACGCCATCGCCACCGGCAAGCTGGACATGGTCGGCATGACGCGCGCCCACATTGCCGACCCGCATATCGTCAAAAAAGTGATGGAGGGCCGCGAGCACGAGATCCGCCCTTGCGTCGGCGCCACCTATTGCCTCGACCGCATCTATGAGGGCGGCGAGGCGCTGTGCATCCACAATGCGGCGACGGGCCGCGAGGCTGATATCCCCCATATTATTCCGAAAACCGAGGGACCGAAGCGGAAGGTGGTCGTCGTCGGTGCCGGCGCCGGCGGGCTGGAGGCGGCGCGCGTCGCCGCCGAGCGCGGGCACCAGGTGACGGTGCTGGAAGCATCGAGCCAGGCCGGCGGCCAGGTGCGGCTGGCAACGCAAAACCCGCGCCGCAAGGAATTGATCGGCATCATCGACTGGCGCCTGGCCGAACTCGACCGGCTGGGCGTCGAGATCCGCTACGACAAATGGGCGGAGACGGACGACGTGCTGGCGCTGTCGCCGGACGTGGTGGTGGTCGCCACCGGCGGCCTGCCGCAGAACCCGCCTCTGACGGCGGGCGACGATCTCGTCACCTCGAGCTGGGACATCATGGCCGGCAGCGTCAAGCCGGCCGAGAACGTGCTGCTCTATGACGACAATGGCGGCCATCAGGGCATGGGTGCCGCCGAACTGATCGCCAATAGCGGCGCCAGGCTGGAGCTGGTTTCACCAGAGCGCTTCTTCGCCCCGGAAATGGGCGGCATGAATCATGTGCCCTACATGCGCGCCTTCCAGGAAAAGGGTGTCACGGTGACCATCAACACACGGCTACGTTCTGTGCGGCGTGAAGGCAACCAGCTGATCGCCGAGCTCGCCTCCGACTTCGCCGATGGCTGGCGCGGCGAGCGGCGGGTCGACCAGGTGGTGGTCGAGCACGGCACGCTGCCGCTCGACGATCTCTACCTGGCGCTGAAGCCGCTGTCGAAGAACGCCGGCGCGATCGATTACGAAAAACTGATCAATGGCGGCGACATCTTTCCTGCGCGCAATCCGCAAGGCGGTTTCGTCGTCTTTCGCATCGGCGACGCGGTAGCTTCACGCAATATCCACGCTGCGATCTATGACGGCATCAGGTTCGGCTTGCGAATCTGAGGAATATTTTGGATTGATTGGTGGCGCGCAGCCGAACCTCCGTACGGAGAGCCACCACGGTACGTCGGTCCGGTCTGCGCGCCGCGCACGCCGCCGGCCATCGCCGGGCACCGTACGATCTTGCGATTGCGGCAGGACGTTCAAAACATCCTGGCGGTGGCCATGCAGAACACGGTGATGACCAGCAGGCCGCCGGCGATGCGTTCGCCCTTTGTCATCTTGGCGCGCAACTGGGTTTGCTTCGCCGCATCAGCGCCGGCCAACTGCCTGCTGGCGGAACCCACCAGCGCGCCCTGAACCCCGGCGGCGATTAACGCCGTCAAGATGCCGAGCGCCAAGACCTTCTCCATCGAGCCGAAAGAGCCGTTGTGGAAGAAATACCACAGCAGCAAGCCGGTGAGGAAAACCACGCCGGCTGCGCCCATTTGCGGCCGGAAGAAACGTTCCGCCCTGATCTCCGGTTCGCGCGCAACCGCGATAGTGGTGCCGGCCCAGAACACACCCGCCATGACGTGAAGGCCGAGGACGATGATGTAGACATATTGCATGACCGCATTTCCTCTCTTGCCCACCGTCAGGCATATTGATAGATATCAAATGATTAGATGTCAACGCATAAGCTCGAGCCGGTTCCATAGGCTTTGCCCTTGTTCTAGTGTCGGATCATGACGCCCTTTGACCGCCCGCCGATCGGGATGAATCTCGCGCGCACCGCCAAGCTGGTTGCGCAGGCTTTCGACGCTGCCTTGGTCGAGGCAGGCGGCACGCTGCCGGTCTGGGTCACGTTGCTGTCGGTCAAGTCGCGGGAGCTGGCCAATCAACGCGAGCTCGCCGGCATGATCGGCATCCGGGGCGCAACGCTGACCCACCACCTCAACGCTATGGAGACGCAAGGCCTGCTGATGCGCCGCCGCGATCCCGAGAACCGCCGGGTTCACCAGGTGGAGCTGACCCAAGCCGGAGAAGCGCTGTTCCTGAAATTGCGCACCGCCGCGTTAGCCTTCGACAAGCGGCTGCGGAAAGGACTGTCCGACGACAGGCTGGCAGAGTTTGCACAGGTGCTGGCCGCGTTGCGGGCCAATGTCAGTTGATACCGATTGGACCGCAACCCTTGTTCCAAGCCGTCTGCAATGTTATATGACCATGGTAGTCATATGCGAGGGTGGCAACATGCGCGAAATTCAGTTGAAAGACGCCAAGGCGACGCTTTCGGCAGTCGTCGATCAGGCAATTGCAGGAGAGCCTGCCATTATCACACGCCACGGTCGGAAGCAGGCCGTCATCCTGTCGTTCGAAGATTATCAGCGGCTGTCTCGGGTGCCGAGCTTCGGGCGGCTGCTGGCGGCTTTTCCCGGGGACAAGGACGACATTCCGCCTCGTTCCCGTAAGCCGGCTCGCAAGGTTGCGTTGTAGCGCGGCGACCAGCCCTGATGTTTCTGCTGGACACCAACATCATCTCGGCAATGGCTCCAGCCAGGAAGGTTGATCGGGCGGCGCTGATGGCATGGCTCGATATGGCGAGCGAATACCTGTTCCTATCCGTTGTGACTGCGTCCGAAATCGCGGCGGGGATAGCGAAGGCGGAGCGCGACGGCGCGACCACAAAGGCCGCGCTGCTACGCGACTGGTGGCAGGCAGTCGAGCACCTTTACGGGGCAAGGATTCTGCCCTTCGATTTGCGAGCCGCGCATGCCGCGGGTTCTATTCTTGATCGCGCAAGGGCTCATCGACCGGGATTTGAAGATATAGCGATTGCTGCTACGGCCGAGGTTCACGGCCTGGTGATACTGACGGATAACGAGCGTCATTTCGCACCACTTGGGGTGCCGATGCTCAATCCGCTGAGAAACCTGCCGCCATTGCAGTAGTTCCGACTTTCCTACGCCCGGCAGCCCTGCAGCACTGTCAGCCTGGCCTTCTTGGGCGTTCGCGCCACCAGCCATTCGCGCACGCTGTCCGGCGGCATCGGGAAAGCGATGGAATAGCCTTGCACCTGGTCGCAGCCGATCGCCATCAGCGAGTCGAGCTCGGCTTCGGTTTCGGCGCCCTCGGCGACGATCGAGATGCCGAGACCGCGGGCGAGCTCGGTGAGGGCACGCACGATCTTGGTGTTGCCGCTGTTCTCGTTGATGTTCTGGACGAAACGGCGGTCGATCTTGAGCCGATCGATCTCGTTTGGATTGACATGGCTGAGCGATGCGTAGCCGGTGCCGAAATCATCGAGCTCAAGATGGATGCCGGCGGCGCGAATGTGCCGCAGCTTTGCCGCGATACCGGTCTTCTCATCGTCGAGAATGACGGATTCGACGATCTCCAGTGATAGTTTGTGCGCTGGCAGGCCAGCCCTCTCCAGCATGTCGAACAGGAAGACTTCGAAATCTGTCTCGCGCAGCTCCGAGCCGGATACATTGACGGCGATCCGTCCGAAGGCGATGCCTGCGCGGTTCCATTCGGCTGCTTCGTTGATCGCCTTGGCAATGACGATGCGGCCGATCTCGGACATCAAGCCGCATTTTTCCGCGATCGGAATGAACTCGCCCGGCGCGATCATGCCGCGCTCGGCGTGTCTCCAGCGAACCAGAGCCTCGATGCCGCTGATGGCGCCGTTCGACAGCGACACCTGCGGCTGGAAATAGACTTCGAACGCCTTCTCGGAGATTGCGGTCCTGATGTCGAGCTCGAGCTGCTTGCGATAATCGAGTTCGCGTCTCAGCTCCTCGGAGAAGAACGACAAGCTGCCGCCGCCCTGCTTCTTGGCGGAATACAGCGCCAGATCGGCATGGACGAGCAGGTCCTGAGCATTGTCGGCATCGATCGGGTAGACCGCAATCCCGGCACTTACGCCCGGATGGATCGTCGTTCCCCGGAAAATGATCGGCTCATTGAGTTTGGCCAGCATGCGCCTGGCGACGATATCGATGTCCTCGGTGCTGCCGGCGTCGTTGAGGACCACAACGAATTCGTCGCCGCCGAGACGCACGTTGAGATCCGACGTACGGCACGAATCACGCATGCGCTGCGCAGCCGCCACCAGCACATAATCGCCGGCGGCGTGGCCGAACGTGTCGTTGATCTGCTTGAACCGGTCGAGATCGAACTGCACCACGGCAACCCGTTCACGCCGTCGCTGCGCAGCATTGATCAGCGTATCGAAATGCTCGGTCAAGAAGGTGCGGTTGTGCAGGCCGGTCAGCCCGTCATGCACGGCGATAAAGGCCATGGAATTGCGCGCATCGACCAGCTCGCGCGTCCTGCGCAGGATGGCATTCGACATTGGCCTGAAAATGAAAAGCGCCACCAGCACGATGACGCCGATGGTCGAGTAGAACAATGTGCGGTTAAGATCGAGAAGTGTTTCGGATCGCTGGTCTGCAAAGGCGCTGATGCGCTGGCCAAGTGCGGCATAGCCCGACAATGTTGCGTTGGCAACGGAAGCGTTCAGGTTGACGCGCTCCTCTCCGCCCTTGTAGCCACCATTGCCGGCCATGTTGAGCCGCGATTCGAATGACGAGATCAGGCGTTCGCCGTTGGCGATAAGCCCGACCGAGAAATAGTCGAGATGGTACGGCTTGGCGAAAAGTACGCTCTCGATCGATCTCGGATCGAACCTTGCCGGCGACGCCGGATCGGCGGCGGTCCGTTCGAGCAGCAGATCGTAGTTCTCCTCGAACTCCACCGTCGCTTGCTTGAGCGCGCTAACCAGGGCCGGCTGCTGGTCGCGTGAGGCGGTACCGGTGGCGCCGGCAAGGAAGACGATGCGCTGCGATAGGGCTTTTTGTGTGCTGACCACATCGAGCAGTGCCTGGTTGTGCTGCTGGGCCGCCATCATCTGCTGCAGCAGGATGAAGGAGGCCACGACCATGGCGGCGATGATCAGCAGAGCCAGCCAGTAGCCGGATTTGATCAGGAGTATGAGCCTGCCCGAAACGGCGTGCACCGGCTGCTGTGACATTTTCTGAGGCGGCCCTCTCGCCAACGAATTCTTGTGCGACAACCTTTGGCTTCAAAGTGTTAACAGGTTTGGGACGGCAGCATGCCGGCGGCGGCGACCGTGGCGAGAAACCCGCAAAGTGGTTATTGCAATCTTTCGCGGCGCCTCCGCATTTGAACATCGTGGCCTCTGCCGTGCCATTGCCGCCACCGAAGCGGTCGCTTTTGCGATGGATTTTTCGTCCGCGCGGCGCGACAGTCCTCATCGATCTCAACAGGGCCTGATCATGACCGAAGCATTCCTTTCCCACATCGACAGCGAGCTTGAAGGACTGAAATCGGCCGGCCTTTACAAATCCGAACGGGTGATAACCTCGACCCAATCGGCCGAGATCGAGGTCGGCGGCGAGAAGGTGCTGAATTTCTGCGCCAACAATTATCTCGGCCTCGCCGACAGCGCCGAACTGCGCGAGGTGGCCAAGCAGGCGCTCGACCGGTACGGCTACGGCATGGCATCGGTGCGCTTCATCTGCGGCACGCAGGAAGAACACAAGCAGCTCGAGGCGACCATTTCTGACTTCCTCGGCATGGAGGACACCATCCTCTACGGCTCCTGCTTCGACGCCAATGGCGGCCTGTTCGAGACGCTGCTCGGCGAGGAGGATGCGGTCATCTCCGATGCGCTGAACCACGCCTCGATCATCGACGGGGTACGGCTGTCGAAGGCAAAGCGCTTCCGCTACGCCAACAACGACATGGCCGATCTGGAAGCGCGGTTGAAAGAGGCGCGCGACTGTCGGTTCCGGCTGATCGCCACCGACGGCGTGTTCTCGATGGATGGCATCATCGCCAATCTGAAAGGCGCCTGCGACCTCGCCGACAAATACGATGCGATGGTCATGGTCGACGACAGCCATGCTGTTGGCTTCGTCGGCAGGAACGGCCGTGGCTCGGCCGAACATTGCGGCGTCGAGGGCAGGGTGGACATCATCACCGGTACGCTGGGCAAGGCATTGGGTGGCGCGTCCGGCGGCTACACGTCGGGCAGGAAGCAGGTGGTCGACTGGCTGCGCCAGCGCTCGCGCCCCTATCTGTTTTCCAACACGCTGATGCCGGCGATCGCTGGCGCTTCGATCCGGGTTTTCGAGATGATCCGCAATGGCGATGCGTTGCGCCAGCGCCTATATGCCAATGCGGCGCGGTTTCGCTCCGAGATGGGCAAGCTCGGTTTTACTCTGGCCGGCGCCGACCATCCGATCATCCCGGTGATGCTGGGCGACGCGACGCTGGCGCAGGAAGTGGCGGCGCGGATGCTGAAGCGCGGCATCTATGTCATCGGCTTCTCGTTCCCGGTGGTGCCGAAGGGCCAGGCGCGCATCCGCACGCAGATGTCGGCCGCCCATTCCGGCGCCGACATCGAACGCGCGGTTGAGGCGTTCGCCGCAGTCGGTCGCGAACTCGGCGTGATTTCCTGAGCGGCCGGATCAAGAGATTCAAGCGACTAAGGTTCTGGGGACAAAAGAATGTCGAACATGATGAAGGCGCTGGTCAAGGCCAAGGCCGAGCCGGGCATCTGGATGGAAGAAGTGCCGGTGCCGGAAATCGGTCCGAACGACGTGCTGATCAAGATCAGGAAGACGGCGATCTGCGGCACCGACGTACACATCTACAATTGGGACAAGTGGGCGCAAAAGACCGTGCCGGTGCCGATGGTAACCGGTCACGAGTTTGTCGGCACCGTCGCCGATTTCGGCACGGCGGTGACCGAGTACAAACTCGGCCAGCGGGTTTCCGGAGAAGGCCATATCGTCTGCGGCCATTGCCGCAACTGCCGGGCGGGCAGGGGGCATCTGTGCCGCAACACGCTCGGCGTCGGCGTCAACCGGCCGGGCGCCTTTGGCGAATACCTTGCGATCCCGCAGCACAATGTCGTGCCCATCCCCGACGATGTGCCGGACGAGATCGCGGCAATCTTCGATCCTTTGGGCAATGCGGTTCACACCGCATTGTCCTTTGATCTCGTCGGCGAGGACGTGCTGGTCACCGGCGCCGGGCCGATCGGCATCATGGGTGCACTGGTGGCGCAGTGCGTTGGCGCGCGAAAAGTGGTCATCACCGACATCAACCCGGTGCGCCTGGCACTGGCGAAAAAGCTCGGCGTCCAGCATGTCGTCGATGCGTCGAAGGAAAAGCTGCGCGACGTGATGCCGGCGCTCGGCATGACCGAGGGTTTTGACGTCGGCCTTGAAATGTCGGGCGCCGCACCTGCCTTCCGCGACATGATCGACACCATGAACAATGGCGGCAAGATCGCCATTCTCGGCATCGCGCCGACCGGCTTCGAGATCGACTGGAACAAGGTCATCTTCAAGATGCTGCATCTGAAAGGCATCTACGGCCGCGAGATGTTCGAGACCTGGTACAAGATGATCGCGCTGGTGCAGGGTCCTCTCGACGTCAGCGGCCTGATCACCCACCGCATCGGCATCGACGACTATATTTCCGGCTTCGAAGCGATGAAGAGCGGCAATTCCGGCAAGGTGGTGATGGATTGGTGAGGCATATAGCGGTGCAAGATGGCGGATAGTGAGCACGGTCGCATCATTGCCTCGCAGGCAAAGATCGGACTGAAGCCCGCCGGATTTCAACGCAAAGGGAAGTCTCGAATCTGGATCGCCGATCGCGGCTTCTGGCTAAGTGTAGTCGAGTTCCAGCCCAGCTCTTGGTCCAAAGGCACTTACCTTAACGTAGCAGTCCACTGGCTCTGGGGTTCGCTCCCTGAAACAGTAACCTTCGATCGTCCTCAGCGCATTGGACAGTTCGTTCCGTTCGAGAGCCCGGCACAGTTTCTGCTCGCGGTTGATCAAATGGCCAAGAAGGCCGTCGAAATCGATCGGGTTCACCGATCAATGTTCCCTTCCGTGCAGGCGACAGCGACAATCCTCGTGAATGAATTGCAGCCGGGCGCCTACGGCGAGTGGGCGGCCTTCCACGCCGGGGTGGCGGCCGGTTTGGCTGGTGATTTTGAAACGGCAAGGCGGCTGTTTGAAAGCGCTCAGAGACATGCGGCTTCGCAGGCGCAGCTTCTCTTGGGCTACATCGATGATCCGATAGCATTTCGAAGCCGTGTCAGAGGCTTCATTGTAGCCGAACGCGCCTACTACGGTCTAGGAGCGTTACCTGCCGCAATAGCGATCTGATTTCTACGACGGTCAAACCCATGGAGGATTTCAACCCACTGTGAGTTTTGCCTCCAGCGCCGCTACCCCACTGACAATCGCCGCCCGCTCTTCCGCACCAAGCCTCTCCAGCAGCTCCCGCTCGAACTCCTTCGCCAGCGGCACCATTTCGCGATAGGCGGCAAGCCCCGCTTTGGTCAGCGTCAGATGCTCGACGCGACGGTCTTTCTCGTCTGGCGTGCGGGTCAGCCAGCGGCGCCGCTCGAGTTCGGCGACCGCGCGCGAAACCTTGGTCTTGTGCATGGCCGATTGCTCGCCGAGCGCCGTCGCCGTCATCGTGCCGTGCTGTCCAAGTCCCGCAAGCGTGCGCCATTCGGGCCGGGTCAGGCCGTGGCGGTCCTTGTATATCCTTGAGAATTCGCGGCTGACGGCATCGGCAAGCCGATAGAGCCGGTAAGGCAGGAAGGATTCCAGCTCGAGAATTTCCATGGTTGGCCCTGACTGGGCATGCTGGCGGCTCATGCCGAAATCACCGTTGATGGTTACATTTTCAATGGTTACAAATGAAACCGGTATGGTCAACTCGGAGCATCTTTGCGGATGCGCAAACGATGCTCCGAGACCATGAATTCGGGAGGATTCCATGGCCTATTCCTACATGCCGGGTTTCGGCAACGACTTCGAGACCGAGACTCTGCCGGGCTCGCTGCCGCAAGGGCGAAACTCGCCGCAGCGGCCGGCCTACGGCCTCTATGCCGAGCAGCTTTCGGGCTCTCCTTTCACCGCGCCGCGCGGCACCAATGAGCGCTCCTGGCTTTATCGGATAAGGCCGAGCGTCAGGCACACCGGTCGCTTCAAAGCGGCGAATTATCCGCTTTGGAAAAGCGCGCCGAACGTCGGCGACCATCAGCTCGCACTCGGCCAGTATCGCTGGAGCCCCGTGCCGATGCCGAAGGAACCGACCGATTTCATCGCCGGCATGCGCTCGATCACCACCGCCGGCGACGTGCTCGGCCAGACCGGCATGGCGGCACACGTCTATGTCGCCAATCGCTCGATGGTCGACGATCATTTCTTCAACGCCGACGGCGAGTTGCTGGTCGTGCCCCAGGCTGGAGCCTTGCGCTTCGTCACCGAGATGGGTGTTATCGAACTCAGGCCGGGCGAGATTGCCGTGCTGCCGCGCGGCCTGGTGTTCAAGGTCGAACTGGTCGATCCGCAAGTGCGCGGCTATGTCTGCGAAAATTACGGCGCCAAGCTGACGCTGCCGGATCGCGGCCCGATCGGCGCCAATTGCCTGGCCAATCCGCGCGATTTCAAGACGCCCTGCGCCTGGTTCGAGGACAAGGACACGCCCTGTCGGCTGATCGCGAAATGGTGTGGCCAGTTCCATGTCACCGAAATCGACCATTCGCCGCTGGATGTAGTGGCGTGGCACGGCAATTATTCGCCCTACAAATATGATCTTGCGACCTTTTCGCCGGTCGGCGCAATCCTGTTCGACCACCCCGATCCGTCGATCTTCACCGTGCTGACCGCGCCGAGCGGCGAGGAAGGCACCGCCAATATCGATTTCGTCATCTTCCCGCCGCGCTGGCTTGTGGCGGAAAACACTTTCCGCCCGCCCTGGTATCACCGCAACATCATGAGCGAGTTCATGGGCCTGATTCATGGTCAGTACGATGCCAAGGAAGAGGGCTTCGTGCCCGGCGGCATCAGCCTGCACAACATGATGCTGGCTCACGGACCCGATGCGTCTGGCTTCGAAAAAGCCTCGCGAGCGGAGCTGAAACCGGTCAAGCTCGACAACACCATGGCCTTCATGTTCGAGACACGCTTTCCGCAGATGGTGACCCGCTATGGCGCCGAGCTCGAAACCCGGCAGGACAATTACATCGACTGCTGGGCCGGCCTGAAGAAGCGCTTCAACGGCACGCCAGAGGGCGACTGGTCTTGAGCGCCGTCGCGTGACGGATCGTCTGGTGCTTCTGGGTTCGAAGGGTGGCCCGGCGCTGCGACCCGGCGGCCCGTGGCCGAGTTCGTCGCTGCTGGAGATTGGCGGCCGCACCATCGTCGTCGATTGCGGGCTGGGCGTAACGCGCGGGCTGACCGATGCCGGCATCAGCCTGAAGGCGCTCGACCTGATCTTCATCACGCATTTGCACTCCGACCATGTTCTGGAACTCGGACCTCTCATCCACACCGCCTGGACCGCCGGCCTGGCGGCGCCCGTCACTTTGTTCGGCCCGCCCGGCATCGGCCATTATTGGCAGCGCTTTTGCCAGGCGATGGAGTTCGACATCGAGATCCGCATCGCCGATGAAGGCAGGCCGGATCTCCGCGACCTGGTCTCGATCGTCGAATTTGGTGAAGGCCAGGTGGCCGCAGAGCGCGGTCTCAAAATATCGGCGCTGCGTGTCGACCACCCGCCGGTGACGGACTGCTTTGCGCTGCGCTTCGATCATGCGGGGCAAGGCATCGTCTTTTCGTCGGATACGGCGTTCTTTCCGCCATTGGCGGATTTCGCCGAGGGCGCCGACATTCTGGTCCACGAGGCCATGCTGGAAGAAGGCATCGAGCGGCTGGTCGCGAAGACCGGCAACGGCGCAAGGCTGAGGGAACACCTGCTTGCCAGCCATAGCTTTGCCGAAGAGGCGGGCCGCATTGCTAGTGATGCCAAAGTCAAAAGGCTAGTCGTCAACCACCTCATTCCGGCCGACGATCCCGAGATCGGCGAGGCCGACTGGATTGCCGCCGTCAGGAAAACATGGGCCGGCGACTTGACGATCGCCCGCGACGGCCTTGTTGTGGGGCTTGGGGAGTGAAGATGGCCAACGACAAGCTTTCGGAAGAGGTGCGAAAATCCGAGGAGACATCCTGGGCGCAGCTCTCCTTGTTTCTCGACAGGGTGGAAGACCTGCCGTCTTTCGTCCGGTTCCTCGATGCGCTGCGAAACGACCGTGAGGACGCCGACCGTAAGGAGGCGTTGCGGTCGGCAGGACCTGACATCAGCTGGAATGGCTGGGAAAACAATTCGTTAGCCACTTTTCTTGAGTCGGCTGTCGCTTGGGCCGTCACCTGGAGCAAAGACAGTCGGCGCGGCGACCCGGCGTTTCTAGCGGATGAAAATCCTTGGAAAGCCGCGGCCAGAATTATCTATGCCGGCAAATACTACGAATAAACGCATAGGGAGGACGCATGAAGCTTGCCACATTGAAGGACGGGACGCGCGATGGAAAGCTCGTCGTCGTCTCGCGCGACCTGACGCGGTTTACCGACGCTTCGTTCCTGGTGCGGACGCTGCAGGCCGCACTCGACGACTGGCATCGCATCGCGCCGCATCTCGCTGCCATGGCCGAATCGCTTGAGAATAATGCGGTGCCGTCTGTCCGCTTTCACGAGCATGACGCCCATTCGCCGCTGCCGCGCGCCTATCAATGGGCCGACGGCTCGGCCTATGTGAACCATGTCGAGCTGGTGCGAAAGGCGCGCGGCGTCGAGATGCCGCCAAGCTTCTGGACCGACCCGCTGATCTACCAGGGCGGCTCAGACTCCTTTCTCGCACCGCGCGACCCGATCCGGATGGCCGACGAGGCCTTGGGCATCGATATGGAAGGAGAGGTCGCCGTCATCGTCGACGATGTGTCGATAGGCGCAAGCCTCGATGAGGCGCGGGCGGCGATCCGGCTCGTCATGCTGGTCAACGATGTAACGCTGCGCGGCCTGACCGGACCCGAGCTCGCCAAGGGGTTCGGCTTCTACCAGTCGAAACCGTCATCGGCCTTTTCGCCGGTTGCGGTGACGCCGGACGAGCTGGGCGATGCCTGGGACGGCGGCAAGGTCAGCCTGCCGCTGCTGGTCGATCTCAACGGCAAACCGTTCGGCCGGGCGAACGCCGGCATCGACATGACCTTCGACTTTCCGGCGCTGATTGTTCACGCCGCAAAAACGCGGCCGCTGGCCGCCGGCACCATTATCGGTTCGGGCACCGTCTCCAACAAGCTCGACGGCGGGCCGGGCAAGCCTGTCTCGGCGGGCGGTGCCGGCTATTCCTGCGTCGCCGAGCTGCGTATGATCGAGACCATCGAAACCGGCGGACCGAAAACGCCGTTCCTGCGCTTTGGTGATAGCGTGCGCATCGAGATGAAGGACAGGGGCGGGCATTCGATCTTCGGCGCCATCGAGCAGAAGGTCGAGAAGTACGAGGGGGCAAGAGAATGACGGGCGAGACATTCTATCTGCTGTGCGGTGTCTGGGCCCTTGTCATGCTGGCGATCTTCATCCTGGCGATCCGGCTGAGCTATCGCATCGAGGCGCGCTCGCCCGGCCTGACCAACCGCAGCGGCTTTCCGCGCAAGGCGATGATGTTCCACACCGTCACCAACACGAATGTCGCGCTGGACCAGGAAACGCAAGCCATGCGGCGGCGCATGATCGGGCTGCTGCTGACTGTTTTGGCTGGGTTTGCGCTTCTATGGGCGGGTGTGTCGCTATTCCGGGTCGCGCCGTGAAGTCATGGACCTGCTGAACCATTTCCGGCGCATGGCAGCCAACAATCTGTGGTCCAACGACCGGCTCTACCGCGCCGTGCTGCAGCTTGAGCCCGGCGAATTCGAAGCCGAACGGACGAGCTTCTTTCCGTCGATCAAGGCAACGCTGAACCACATCCTGGCGGTCGATCACCTCTATCTCGATTTTCTCGAAGAGGGCGGCGTCGGCGCCGCCGCCCATGACGATTTTGTGCCGTTCAATGATGCCAAGGCGCTTTTTGTTGCACAGGCGGAGGCCGATCGGCGGCTGATCGCCTTTTGCGGCCGCCTGTCGGCGGACGATCTCGAGCGCCGCGTTCTCACCGACCGGCGCGAGGACGGCATGATACCGGAACGGATCGGTGACCTGCTCGCCCATCTCTTCATCCACGACATCCATCATCGCGGCCAGGTGCACGCGATGCTATCCGGCACCTCGGTGAAACCGCCGCAACTCGACGAGTTCTTGCTCGGCTATGATCTGAAACTCAGGAAAGCGGAGGTTGAGCGGCTGGGCTTGCGAGACCAACTGCTTGGATAATCATGCCAAAGCCACATCGTAACGAGCGAAATGCGGGTCGGATGTCAGGATGGTGAGGTTCTCCACTTGCGCCTGCGCAATCAGAAGTCTGTCGAACGGATCACCATGGTGGTGGGGTAGGCCGCCGACGGCGTTCGCGTGCTGGAAGGTTACGGCGAGCGGCTGAAATTGCATCCTTGGAAGCAGCGCTGGCAGATCGTCCGGCGCATTAAGTTTTCTGATCGAACGTTTGATGGCAATTTCCCAGACGCTTGCCGCGCTCGCGAACACCACCGCTTCCGAAGCCAGAATGACGCGGTGGTGCTCGCTAAGACGTCGATCGTCCGAAATCGACCAGAGGATGATGTGTGTGTCGGCGAGAAACGGGCCGACCGTCATTTCACGTACTCATCCCACTCGGGACCGAGTTCATCAAAATCGTCCGCAATCCGGATCTTGCCCTTCAACGCGCCTATACGCGGCAGGGGTTCGGCCACTGCCGGAGGTACGATACGCGCCGCCGCCTTGCCGTGGCGTGTGAGCACGATCTCCTCGCCGGCTTCCGCGCGGCTGACGAGTTCCGACAATTTGGCCTTGGCTTCGGCAATTGAAACATTCATGGTCAGACCTCTTATGACCAGAATTTAGGTCATAATTGATCAAACCACAAGGCACCTCGGCCGAGTTGGCTACGCTGCCTTGCCGTCCACCTTCAGCACGCCGCGCTTGATCTGGTCCTGCTCGATCGATTCGAACAAGGCGCGGAAATTGCCCTCGCCAAAGCCTTCGTCGCCCTTCCTCTGGATGAACTCGAAGAAGATCGGGCCGATCACTGTCCTGGAAAAGATCTGCAGCAGGATCTTGGTCGTGCCGCCGTCGACGACGCCTTCGCCGTCGATCAGGATACCGTGCTTCTTCATGCGCTCGATCGGCTCTTCATGGCCGTTCACGCGGGCATAAGACATGTCGTAATAGGTCTCCGGCGGGCCCGGCATGAACTTCAGGCCGTTGGCGGCGAGCCTGTCGGTGCCGCCGTAGATGTCGTCGGTGCCGACGGCGATGTGCTGGATGCCCTCGCCATTATACTTCTTCAGATATTCGGCGATCTGGCTGGTCTCGTCCTTGGACTCGTTGAGCGGAATGCGGATCTTGCCGCAGGGCGAGGTGATGGCGCGGCTGACCAGGCCGGTGATCTTGCCGTCGATGTCGAAGAAATGGATCTGTTTGAAGCCGAACAGGTCGCGATAGAAATCCCACCATTTGTCCATCTGGCCGCGATAGACATTGTGGGTGAGGTGGTCGAGGTAATAGAAGCCGACGCCTTCCGGCTTCGGGTCACGCTCGCCCAGCCAGTCGAACTCGGCATCATAGGCCGAGCCCTTCTCGCCGTAGGTTTCGATGAAATAGAGCAGAGACCCGCCGATACCGACGATCGCCGGCACATCGAGCGTCTTGTCGTTGCCTTCATAGGGCGTCGCGCCCTTGGCCACCGCGTGATCGAAGGCATGCCTTGCATCGACCACCCGCCACGCCATCGAGGCGGCGCAAGGGCCGTGCTTGTCGACGAATTTCATGGCATGCGAGCCGGGTTCGGCATTGACGACATAGTTGATGTCGCCCTGCCGCCAGACGGTGATGTCCTTGCTGCGGTGCTTGGCCACCGGCACATAGCCCATGCGGGTGAACAACTCGGCGAGCTTTTCCGGCTTGGCATGCGCGAATTCGACGAACTCGAAGCCGTCGGTACCGGCGGGATTGGTTTTGCTGATCGTGGCGGGCGGTGCGTCGTGCGGGAAGGGACCCATGGCAGTGTCCTCCAAAGCTGTTGTTGGCCGGGAAAAGCCATCTCAACACAATGATAACGCGGACGCGGTGCATGGTGCTTGCATTCAAACGCTTGAAATGATCAGATAATGCGTGAATTGTGCATATGTTTGGAAAAATCCATGGATGAGGCGCGCATCGACCAGTTTGACCGCAAGATAATGGCTCTATTGCAGGGCGATGCACGGCTGACCAACAACGATCTGTCGGAACGGGTGAACCTGTCCGCGTCGCAGTGCTCGCGTCGTCGCCAGCGGCTGGAGGAGGACGGCTATATCAAGGGTTACCGGGCGGTGCTCGACCGCGACAAGCTCGGTTTTTCCCTGGTCAATGTCATCTCGGTGACGCTCGCCACCCACAACCGCGACAATGCGCGGCGCTTCGGCGAATTGGTGGCGCGGCTGCCGCAAGTGCAGGAAGCGCACGCGCTGACCGGCGAGATGGATTATATATTGAAAGTGGTGACGCCCGATCTCAAATCATTGTCGGAGTTCGTCAACGGCGTGCTGCTGCCGCACGAATCGGTGCAGCACGTGAAGACGGCGATCGTGCTTGAGACATTGAAGGAAACCGGCGCGCTGCCGATTTAGCCCAGACGGCTTTTCGTTAGATATGGCGGAGGGGGGTATGAAGGATCGCCACAGTGCGGAACTTGACTTCCTCCGCTCGGAACGTGAGGCCTCTCACCCCTTCGACTGCTTGATCAGCCCATAGAGATTGGTGCAGCGGGCGCCGGAGCGGCAATAGGCGAAGACCGGGCTTTCGAGTTCGTCAAGCGCCTCGGCCTGGTCTTCGACATTCTCGGCCGTGATCTGGCCGCTGATGACAGGGATGTAGCGGAAGGCGAGCCCGGCGCCCTCGACCGCCGCTTTGACGGTGTCGGCCGATGGCTGGCCGGGCTGCTCGTCGTCCGGCCGGTTGCAGATCACGCTCTTGAAGCCGGCGGCCTTGATGGTCGCGACATCCTCGGGCTGGATCTGGCCCGAGACCGAATAGTCCTCGCTGATCTGACGGTATTCCATGGCAGTGTCCTCACAATCTGGCTAGCGGCAGTCTTGCCACTCCCGGACCCGGTCGGCAACAGCCATTAGATAGAAATCCGGCCGGGCAATTTCAGCCCGACCGGATGGAGTGACTAGACAGCTCAGCTGCCGAGGATCGCGCCTTTGATCTGGGCGATGTTGTTGTGCATCAGGTCGATATAGGTCGCGGCCGGGCCGTCGGGCTGCGACAACGCATCGGAATAGAGCGTGCCGCCCACCTTGATGCCGGTCTCGCTGGCGATCTGCTCGATCAGCCGCGGGTTGGTGATGTTCTCGACGAAGATCGCCGCCGCCTTGTCCTGCTTCACCTGGCTGACCAGCTTGGCGACGTCGGCGGCGGAGGGCTCCGACTCGGTCGACACGCCTTCCGGGGCCAGGAACGTCAAGCCGTAGGCCTGCTCGAAATAGCCGAAGGCGTCATGCGAGGTGATGACGACGCGCTTCTCCTGCGGGATCGACTGGATCGCCGCCTGCACTTCGCCCTCAAGCGCCTCGAGCTTTTGCGTATAAGCGGCTGCATTGGCCTTGTAGCTGTCGCAACCCGCAGCGTCGGCCGTGCAAAAGGCGTCGGCGATGTTCTTCACATAGATCTTGGCATTGGCGATCGACTGGAAGGCATGCGGATCGGTGACCGTCTTGCCGCCATCGGTTTCCGCGCCTTCGGCGGCATCGGCCTCGGCGAATTCGGGTTTGAAATTGATCGGCGTGACCCCCTTGGTCAGCACGGCAATCGAAGCCTTGGTGGCGCTGGCGTCGACCAGGCGCTGCAGAAAACCTTCGAAATGCAGGCCGTTGACCAGCACGATGTCGGCCTTGGCCATCGTCACAGCATCGGCGGGGCTCGGCTCGTAGACGTGGGCGTCGCCGTCCGGCCCGACGATGGTGGTCAGATCGATGCGGTCGCCGCCGACATTCTTGGCGAAATCGGCGATGATCGTGAAGCTGGCGACCACTTTCAACGGCTCTGCGAAGGCCGAAGATGCGCCAAAGGCGGTTAATGTTATAACGCTCACGGCCAAAGCGGCGCGGATCGATTTCAGCATGGACAGTTTCTCCTTGTTGGGATCAGGCAGTTCTGTGGCGGTGATGGACGATGCGGGCGCGCAGGATGCCGCGCGTGCCGAACAGGATCGAGGCGAAATAGACGACGCCGGCGGACAGGATGATGGCCGGGCCGGAGGGCAATGACGCATGGTAGGACAACAGCAGCCCGGCAATGCAGGAGGCAAAGCCGATTACTGTGGCCAGCACGCACATCGGCTCGACGCGCGAGGTCCAGAAGCGGGCCGCCGCTGCCGGCAGCATCATCAGTCCGACCGACAGCAAGGTGCCGAGCGCCTGGAAGCCGCCGACGAGGTTGAGCACGACGAGGCCGAGAAAGATGAAATGCACCGGGCTGCCCATCCGGCTGACCGAGCGCAGGAACAAAGGGTCGAGGCATTCGGCGACCAGCGCCCGCCAGAAGGTGGCGAGGCTGACCAGCGTCACCACGACGATGCCGCCGATCAGCGTCAGCGCCTCGTTGTTGAGCGCCAGCACGGTGCCGAACAGCACATGCATGAGATCGACGCTGGAGCCGCGGATCGACACCATGAGCACGCCGATGGCCAGCGAAATCAGGTAGAAGGCCGCCATCGAGGCGTCCTCGCGCTGGATGGTGAAGCGCGAGACGGCGCCGGCGCCGAGCGCCACGATGATGCCGGCGATCAGTCCGCCGATCGTCATCGGCAGGATCTCCAGGCCATAGAACAGGAAGCCGGCGGCGGCACCCGGCAGGATGGCATGCGCCATGGCATCGCCGGACAGGCTCATGCGCCGCAGCATCAGGAACACGCCGACCGGGCAGGCGCCGAGCGACAGCATCATCGAACCGGCAAGCGCCCGCTGCATGAAGGCGTAGTCGGCGAAAGGAGCGACGAACAGACCGTAAAGCACCTCCATCATGCTGCCCTCGGCCCGGAGCCGTGATAATGCTCGTGGTCATGGCTGTGCTCGTGGCCACCGTGCTCGTGATCATGCTCGCCGGGCTCACACCATGGCGCGTTGTCCTCCCAGGCTTCGTGGAAGCGGCGCGCGCGCAACAGATTCTCAGGCCGCAGCGTCTCTTTGGTCTCGCCCCAGGCGATCGGCTGGCGCGCCAGGAGCAGTGTTTCGGGGAAATTCTGCCGCACCAGATCGAGATCGTGGACCACAACCATGATCGTGCGTTCCTCGCCGTGCCAGCGCTTGATCAGCGCGATCAGGTCGCCGACCGTCTTGGCATCGACGGCGTTGAACGGCTCGTCGAGCAGGATGAGCTCGGCATCCTGCAACAGCACGCGGGCAAACAGCGTGCGCTGCAGCTGGCCGCCCGACAGTGTGTCGATCGGGCGCTTCTCGAAACCGCCTAGGCCGACGGCCATCAGCGCCTTGCTGACCGAGTCGCGGTCTTCCCTTGTATAGCGGCCGAGCATGCCGCGCCGCGGCCACAGGCCAAGCGAAACCAGGTCGACGACCCGGGCCGGAAAGGAGCGGTCGAGTTCCGATTGCTGCGGCAGATAGGCGGCGCGTACGCCGGGCGCCCGGATCACCGTGCCGGCCATCGGCTTCAGGACGCCGACAATGCCCTTCATCAGCGTCGACTTGCCGGAGCCGTTGGCGCCGACGACCGCCGTCAGCGATCCCTTGCGGATTGTTCCATTGAGGTGGTGGACCGCAGGATGGCTATTGTAGCCCAGCGTCAGGTCGCGGAAGGTCAGGCAGGTTTGGCTCATGTGACGATCCATGGGGCGATGATCGGTGCTGCAGGGGCGGATTCGATATGTGATGTTATTACATTAGTCAACAAGCCAATCGGGCGGAATTGCGGCCGGGCCGTCTTGTTGTGTGCTTTGGCTTGCTCAAGAAGTTCCGCTCGAGCGGCCTTGCCCCCGACGAACCCGGCCCCTAAACAGGCGCAGCGACAAGAGGAGAAGGAATATCCAATGAGCATTCGTCGTATCGATGTAGGCCAGCGCATGAGCCAGATCGTCATCCACGGCAACACCGTCTATCTGGCCGGTCAGGTCGGCAAGCCGGGCGGAAACGTCGGTGCCCAGACCAGGGACATTCTGGCGGCGATCGACGAATTGCTGGCCAAGGCCGGCACCGACAAAACCAAGATCCTGCAGGCGATCATCTGGCTGGCCGACATGAGCACCTTTGCCGAGATGAACGCGGAGTGGGACAAATGGGTGCCGCAAGGCAACACGCCGGCCCGCGCCACCGGCGAAGCGAAACTTGCCGGACCGGAATATCTGGTCGAGATTATTGTTACCGCGGCGATTTGAGAGGCGGCTCCTAACCTCCCCCTCGAGGGCAGGGCAATCGCATTTGGATTCTTACGAAGATGGACCCCCACCCTAACCCTCCCCACAAGGGGGAGGGAACGCTGCCGCGCGCCCTTACTTCCCCTTTTGGCGCCGAAAGGCAGGCAATTTGCCGAGGTCAGCGCCAACGAAAGTCTCCCTCCCTCTTGTGGGGAGGGGCTAGGGGTGGGGGTACGTCGTAGAGCGAAAGCCTCGGCTTTCCATCTGCGATAGCCCTGCTCTCGAGGGGAGGGTCGGCGAGTAGTCGAAGCGAAGCGGAGACTGCGAGACGGGGTGGGGTCGGCGAGGTCGCACCGACCCCACCCCGCGTCACAAAATGCCGCCATGCGGCAATTTGCTCCGCGACCCTCCCCTCAAGGGGGAGGGTTTACCCCGTTGACGGCGTGAACCGCGCCACCAGCGTGTGGTTCTCTGCCGCATAGGTGAACCGGACGTGGGTGACGGGGTGCTCGGCGCTCCATGTCCGCCGCTCGATCACCAGGCACGGCGCACCGGTCTCGATGTCGAGCGCCGCCGCGATGTGCTTTTCGGCGGCAACGGCGCGAATGCGATGCTCGGCGGCACTCCACGGCACGCGCCCGATCAGCCACGGACCGGGCGCGGTGTCGAAAAACGCCTCTTCGGCGGCCTCCGGCACGGCAGCCAGGTTGATCAGCCGCTGCTCGTGGGCGAACGGCCTCTTGCCGGCGAAATGCCGGCATTCCAGCACCAGCACCGGCCCGGCGACGTCGAGTTCCAGCAGGGCGCGGTCGTCGGCGCTGCTGCGCCTTCTGTCTCGCGCCATGCGCTCGTAGCGGTAGGGCAGGCCAAGTGCCTCGACCTCGATCCGGATGTCGTGGATTTCGAGAACGGCTGCCTGCGACTGCGGCCGGCGGACAAAACTGCCCGAACGACGCCGGCGCTCGATCAGCCCGGCCTTGGCCAGTTGCGACAGCGCCTTGTTCACTGTCATGCGCGAACAATTGTATTCGGCCGTCAGTTCATGCTCGAACGGAATGCGGTGGCCGGGCGCCCAGGCACCCGACAGGATCCGGTCGCTGATGTCCGACAGGATGCGCTGGTGCAGCGAAAGAACCTCGCCGCCGTCCGCGCTTCCAGAATCCGCGCTTATTGTCCCGATCATGCTCATGCCGAAAGCGCCGTCATCACCTTGCGGAACCGCTCGGCGATGGCATCGCGCCTGGCATGCCTGCCGCCGCTGACCAGTTTCTTGCCATGCACCCAGACGCAATCGATCTTTCCGTTGGCAAAAATCCAGGCGTCGAGGATTGCATCGCCCGTCTTGCCGGCCAGCGATGGATGCTTGCCGTCGAGCGAGACGAAATCGGCCGAGGCACCTGCTGCGATCTGCGAGAGGCCGGCGCCCAGCGCGGCACTGCCGCCATCGAGCGCGGCATCGAACAAAGCACGGCCGGTCGAGCCGCCGGCCACCGCCAGCACGTTGCGGGCGCGGTGGGCGAGGCGCTGCGAATATTCGAGCTGCCGCAACTCGTCCGGCAGGCCGATCAGTACGTTTGAATCCGAGCCGATGCCGAAGCGGCCGCCATGCTGCATGAACAAGGACGCGGCAAAGGTGCCGTCGCCGAGATTGGCCTCGGTGATCGGGCAGAGACCGGCAACGGCGCCGCTTTTCGCCAAATCGGTCGTCTCGGTGTCGGTCATGTGGGTGGCGTGGACGAGACACCAGCGCCGGTCGACCTTGGCGTTGGCAAGCAGCCATTCGACCGGCCGCGCCCCGGACCAGGCAAGGCAGTCCTCGACCTCCTTCCTCTGCTCGGCGATGTGGATGTGGATAGGCCCCTCCGGCGCCATCACCGTGATGTCTTCCAGTTCCTCCGGTGTCACGGCACGCAGGCTGTGCGGGGCGACGCCGACGACGCCTTGATTCAGCGCGCGAATGGATTCTCGGCATTTCTCAACAAGCCGCGAGAACTGGTTCACATCGTTGATGAACCGGCGCTGGCCTTCACTTGGCGCAGCGCCGCCGAAAGAGGAATGCGCGTAGAACACGGGCAGCAAAGTCAGCCCGATGCCTGTCTCGGACGCTGCGGCAACAATGCGCTGCGCCATCTCGGCGATGTCAGCATAGGGCCGGCCGTCACGGTCGTGGTGGAGATAGTGAAACTCGCCGACGCGCGAGAACCCGGCCTCCAGCATCTCGACATAAAGCTGGGCCGCGACCGCCTCGACCTGGTCCGGCGTCATCGACAGCGCGAAACGGTACATCACCTCGCGCCAGCTCCAGAAACTGTCGGCGGAAGGGCCGCGCAATTCAGCAAGGCCGGCCATGCCGCGCTGGAAGGCATGGCTGTGCAGGTTCGGCATGCCGGACAAAAGGATGGCACGGCGCTCGTCGCCGGGCAGGAGCGAGGTATTCGCCTCGACCGTGGCGATCCTGCCGTCGGAGATGACGATCCGCACATTGCTGTGCCAGCCGTCGGGCAGAAGCGCCTGTTCCGCAAAGATTGCCGTCACGTTTTTCTCCAAATCCCGGTCTGCCGTGCGATGATAGCGCTTGCAGTGCCTTTTCATATGTATATACATAATCGTCACCTATTGAAACGGAAAAGATGATGGCTGCAGAGAGCAAAAGCCGGGCAGGAGAGCTTCGCCTCTGGCGCAATGCGCGCCTCGCGACCATGGCCGAAAGCAGCCCCGGGTCAGGCGTTGTCGAGCACGGTGCAATCGCCGTGCGCAATGGCCGGATCGTCTATGCCGGGCCGGAAGCCGACATGCCGGCAGCGCTCCGCCCCAGAGCACTTGGCAAAGACGCCGAGGCGACCGACTGCGAAGGCCGCTGGATTACGCCCGGCCTGATCGACTGCCACACCCATCTGGTTCACGCCGGCAACCGGGCCAATGAATTCGAGATGCGGCTGGCCGGCGCTACCTATGAAGAGGTTGCCAAGGCCGGCGGCGGCATCGTTTCCTCGGTTAAGGCACTGCGCGCCGCCGGCGAGGACGAGCTGGTCGCCCAGTCGCTGCCGCGCCTCGATGCGCTGATCGCCGAAGGCGTCACCACCGTCGAGATCAAATCCGGCTACGGTCTCGACCTCGAAAACGAGAAGAAGTCGCTGCGCGCCGCACGACGGCTGGGCGGTGAGCGGCCGGTGACGGTCAGGACCACTTTCCTCGGCGCTCATGCACTGCCGCCCGAAGCAAAAGGCGACAAGGACGCCTTTATCGATCTTGTTGCAAAGCAGATTTTGCCGGCCGTCGCCGCCGAGGGCCTGGCCGATGCCGTCGACGGTTTTTGCGAAGGCATTGCCTTTTGGCCGGAGCAGATCGCCCGCGTGTTCGATGCCGCAAAGGCGGCGGGCCTGCCGGTCAAGCTCCATGCGGACCAGCTGTCCAATCTGCACGGCGCCGAACTTGCGGCGCGCTATGGTGCGCTATCGGCCGACCACCTCGAATACACCGACGAGGCCGGTGCGGCGGCGATGGCGAAGGCCGGAACCGTGGCGACCATCCTGCCCGGCGCCTACTACTTCATCCGCGAGACCAAGAAGCCGCCGATCGCTTTGTTTCGGCAGCATGGCGTCAGGATGGCCGTTGCCACCGACAACAATCCCGGCACGTCGCCGCTGACCTCGCTGCTGCTGACCATGAACATGGCCGCGACGTTGTTCGGCCTGACCGTCGATGAATGCCTTGCCGGCGTTACCCGCGAGGCTGCCCGCGCGCTCGGGCTGCTTGGGCAGACCGGCACGCTGGAGGCCGGAAAATCCGCCGATCTGGCGATCTGGAACGTCGAGCGCCCGGCCGAACTCGTCTACCGCATGGGCTTCAACCCGCTGCATGCCCGCATCTGGAGGGGACAATGACCGAACTCAAGCTAAGGCCGGGCAATGCCACGCTGGCCGATTGGCGCGCCATCTATCGCGGCGCCGCACTGAGGCTCGACGATGCCTGCCGGCCGAAGATCAAGGCCAGCGCCGAGGCCGTCGCCAGGATCGTTGCCAAGGGCGAGCCGGTCTATGGCATCAATACCGGCTTTGGCAAGCTGGCCAGCGTCCGCATCCCCGCCGCCGATCTGGAAACGTTGCAGCGAAACATCGTGCTGTCTCATGCCGCCGGCGTCGGCGAGCCGATGCCAGTCGCAATCTGCCGGCTGATGATGGCGCTGAAGCTGGCCAGCCTGGCACAGGGCGCCTCCGGCGTGCGGCCGCGGACGATCGAACTGCTCGAGGCGATGCTGGCCAACGACGTTATCCCCGTGGTGCCGGCGCAAGGCTCGGTCGGCGCTTCCGGCGACCTTGCGCCGCTGTCGCACATGACCGCCGTGATGATCGGCGTCGGCGAGTGCTTTACCCCGCATGGCCGCTTTCCCGCCAAGGTCGCCTTCGTTTCGCACGGCCTGGAGCCGGTGACACTGGGCGCCAAGGAAGGCCTGGCGCTGCTCAACGGTACCCAGTTTTCGACCGCCTATGCGCTTGCCGCTTTGTTCGAGGCGGAAGTGCTCTACCAGTCGGCACTGGTCGCCGGCGCGCTGTCGACCGATGCCGCCAAGGGCTCCGACGCTCCGTTCGATCCACGCATCCATCTGCTCAGGAAGCATCGCGGCCAGATCGAGACGGCCGAGGCGTTGCGCAATTTGATGGCCGGCAGCGCCATCCGTGAATCGCACCGCGTCGGCGACGAGCGCGTGCAGGATCCGTATTGCCTGCGCTGCCAGCCGCAGGTGATGGGCGCAGCACTCGACGTGCTCCGCAAGGCCGCCGAGACGCTCGGCACCGAGGCCAACGGCGTCACCGACAATCCGCTGATCTTTGCCGAGGACGACTCCGCACTTTCGGGCGGCAATTTCCATGCCGAGCCGGTCGCCTTCGCCGCCGACATGATCGCACTCGCCGTCTGCGAGATCGGCTCGCTGTCGGAGCGGCGCATCGCCATGCTGGTCGACCCGGCGCTGTCGGGCATGCCGGCCTTTCTCACGCCCAAGCCGGGTCTGAATTCCGGTTTCATGATCCCTCAGGTCACGGCGGCAGCACTGGTTTCTGAAAACAAGCAAAAGGCCTATCCGGCCAGCGTCGATTCGATCCCGACCTCGGCCAACCAGGAAGACCACGTCTCGATGGCGGCGCATGGCGCGCGCCGCCTCATCGGCATGGTCGAGAATGCGACGGCCGTCATCGGCATCGAATTGCTGGCCGCCGCGCAAGGCTGCGATTTCCACGCACCGCTGGCCTCGAGCGCGGCACTGGAGGCGGTGCGCCGGCTGGTCAGGGCAGAGGTGCCGCATCTCGACAACGACCGGCACTTCCACCCCGACATGGAGAAGGCCATCGCCATGATACGCAGCGGCGCGGCGGTCGAAGCGGCAAGCGCGGTAAAGCTGCCGGGGGTGATGTCGTGAGACGGTTCACCGTGACAGGTCGCGTTCTGTCGCGCCCCCCTCTGTCCTGCCGGACATCTCCCCCTCAAGGGGGGAGATTGGCTGTCGTCTCGGCTTTCGCCAATCTCCAGCGTTGCAGGACTGAGCGAGGCGCCGAAGCTGCCAATCTCCCCCCTGGAGGGGGAGATGTCCGGCAGGACAGAGGGGGGCGCTGTCCCGCCGACCTCACCCCGGCAACACCGAAACTTTCAAATCCAGAAACAAAAAACCCGCCTCAAAGGCGGGTCGTCGGGCCGAATCAGCACAATACCGAATTTAGTAGCATAGCTGCCGGCACAAAGCAAGAACAAAATGCGTTGCGAGCGATAAAAACCGAAGTCGGTGTTCAAGGACGATTGCAAAGTCGCGTTCCTTCGCGCGGAGACTTCCGATGACCTCACCCTCCTGGCTCACCGTCACCCAAGGCACAGCACCCCTGCTGGTTTCGATCCCGCATACCGGCATCGATCTCGCCGGCCTCGACAGCCGGCTGGTCTCGCCCTGGCTCGGCCGCCGTGACGCCGACTGGTGGATCGACAAGCTTTATGACTTCGCCGAGAGCCTCGGCGCGACGGTCGTGCATACGGCGATTTCGCGCACCGTTATCGACGTCAACCGCGATCCGTCCGGCGTTTCGCTCTACCCCGGCCAGACGACGACCGGGCTCTGCCCGACAGAGACCTTTGACGGCGATCAGCTCTACCGCAAGGGTGAAGAGCCGGGGCCGTCTGAGATCGACGAGCGCCGCGAGAAGTTCTTCGTACCCTATCATGCCGCCCTGCAGGCTGAGGTCGACAGGCTGCACGCTTTGCATGGGAAGGTCGTCGTCTATGACTGCCATTCGATCCGCTCGGTGCTGCCGCGCCTTTTCGAAGGCAAATTGCCGGTCTTCAATCTCGGCACCAATGACGGCAAGAGCGCCGATCCGACGCTGCAGGCGACGGTTGGCCAGATCCTCGCCGAAACCGGCGAGAGCTACGTCGTCAACGGCCGCTTCAAGGGCGGCTGGATCACGCGCCATTTCGGCCAGCCGCAAGCCGGCGTCCACGCGCTGCAGATGGAACTCTCCAACCGCGGCTATATGCGCGAGCCCGAAGGCAAGGGCGAACCGGCTAACTGGCCGGTGCCTTACGAGGCCGAATTCGCGGCGCCGATCCGCGTCACGCTGAAGAAGATCCTGGAAACCGCGATCGCCTGGGCCGAACGCTGACGCGCGGTGGACCTCACTCGAAAGGGACAATCATGACCGATCCTCGCCACAACATCCGTGAAGTGCGCAGCCCGCGCGGCAGCGAGCTCAACGCCCGCACCTGGCTGACGGAAGCGCCGTTGCGCATGCTGATGAACAATCTCGACCCAGACGTCGCCGAAAACCCCAACGAGTTGGTCGTCTATGGCGGCATCGGCCGGGCGGCGCGCACCTGGAACGATTTCGACCGCATCGTTGCCTCGCTGAAGACGCTTGGCGACGACGAGACGCTGTTGGTGCAATCGGGCAAGCCGGTCGGCGTGTTCCGCACTCATCCTGACGCCCCGCGTGTGCTGATCGCCAACTCGAATCTCGTGCCGCACTGGGCGACATGGGAGAAATTCAACGAGCTCGATAGAAAGGGCCTGATGATGTACGGCCAGATGACGGCCGGCTCGTGGATCTACATCGGCACGCAAGGCATCGTGCAGGGCACCTACGAGACCTTCGTCGAAGCCGGCCGCCAGCATTATGGCGGCAATCTCAGGGGCAAATGGATCCTGACCGGCGGCCTCGGCGGCATGGGCGGTGCCCAGCCGCTCGCCGCGGTGATGGCCGGCGCCTGCTGCCTGGGCGTCGAATGCGATCCCGATCGCATCGATTTCCGACTGCGCACCCGCTATGTCGATGAGCGCGCCGACACGCTCGACGAGGCGCTCGAAAAGATCGAGCGCTGGACCAAAGCCGGTGAAGCGAAATCGGTTGGCCTGGTCGGCAACACCGCCGACATCCTGCCGGAACTGGTGCGGCGCGGCGTGCGCCCCGACATCGTCACCGATCAGACCTCGGCGCATGACCCGCTCAACGGCTATCTGCCCAAGGGCTGGTCGCTGGCCGAGTGGCGCGAGAAACGCACCTCCGATCCGAAGGCCGTCGAAAAAGCTGCCCGCGCGTCGATGCGCGAGCATGTCGAGGCGATGGTGGCGTTCTGGAATGCCGGCGTGCCGACGCTCGACTACGGCAACAACATCCGCCAGGTGGCGAAGGAGGAGGGGTTCGAGAATGCTTTTGCCTTCCCGGGTTTCGTGCCGGCTTACATCCGTCCGCTGTTTTGCCGTGGCATCGGCCCGTTCCGCTGGGCAGCGCTTTCCGGCGATCCCGAGGATATCTACAAGACCGACGCCAAGGTGCGCGAGCTGACCCCCGGCAACACCCATCTGCACAACTGGCTCGACATGGCGCGTGAGCGCATCGCCTTCCAGGGCCTGCCGGCGCGCATCTGCTGGGTTGGGCTTGGCGATCGCCACCGGCTCGGCCTCGCCTTCAACGAGATGGTCGCCAGGGGCGAACTGAAAGCGCCGGTGGTCATCGGCCGCGATCACCTCGATTCCGGCTCGGTCGCCTCGCCGAACCGCGAGACGGAGGCGATGAAGGACGGCTCCGATGCCGTCTCCGACTGGCCGTTGCTCAATGCCTTGCTCAACACCGCGTCCGGCGCCACCTGGGTGTCGCTGCACCATGGCGGCGGCGTCGGCATGGGCTTTTCGCAGCATGCCGGCATGGTCATCGTCGCCGACGGCACGCCCGAGGCGGCCAAGCGCCTGGAGCGGGTTCTGTGGAACGATCCGGCGACCGGCGTCATGCGCCACGCCGATGCCGGCTATGAGATCGCGATAGAGTGCGCCCGGGAGAACCAGCTCAACCTGCCCGGCATTTTGGGCTGAGCCGCGCCTTGCACATCCTTCGGGCAGCCGAATACCGGTCGATGCCGTGGAAGAACAGCGGCGGGGTGACGACGGAGATTGCCGTCTCGCCGCCAGGTGCCGGGCTCGACGATTTCGACTGGCGCGTCTCGATGGCGCGCGTCGAGGGCGGCGGGCCGTTCTCCGGCTTCGCCGGCGTCGATCGGACCTTGGCCCTGCTGGAAGGCGAGGGCATGATCCTCGACATCGCCGGCCGGCTACCGGTCGAAATCACCAAGGCTTCCGCACCGCTTGCCTTTCCGGCCGATGTGCCGACGCAAGCCACGCTGATCGCCGGTCCGATCACCGACCTCAACGTCATGACCCGCCGCGCCCGGGCGATCCACACTGTCGAGCGCCTGCTGATTTCGGCTCCGACGGAGATCCAGGCCGAAGCCGATGAAACACTCATCCTGTGCGTCGACGGCGAACTCAGCGTGGCCGGCGCGGCGCCCATGCAACTGGGGCCGCTCGACGCGCTGTTGCCCGGGGCGCAAGTGCCGGAACTGCGCCTCGATCCGGTCCGGCCGGCCATGCTGTTCGTGATCCGCATCGACCGCATTGCCGGCAACGATTAACGTCTGTTTCCAAACATGATCGTGACGCCGGCCAAATATCGCGTAAGCTGGTCGCTGCATCACGAAAAAGCCTGAATCTTCCGCCGATCAGAAGCCGAAACGATGCTCATAGTGCTCGCCTGGAAGTTGTCGAAAGACGGCATCTTGTCGTGGTGCGGAAACAAACTTTCGGCCAAGTGTTGCGATGCAACCAATTGCATTTGGACCGGTTTTAGGGACATTGCCGTGGCGGTGACGCCGCACTGCGTCCCCAACACGGAACCTTAGATGAATATCCAGGCCAATCTCGCACAGATCGAAAAGACGAGCGCCAGCTTCCCGGCTGTCACCGACGAGCCGATACGCTCCAATTTCCTGCCGGAAGATCGGCTGCGCGCTTTGGGCGCAGCCCTTGCCAATGGCGATGCCAAGGATTTGTTCGGTCTGACGCCTTTCGATTTTCAGGCGCGCATCCGCGACAGCGCCAGGAAAATTCTCGATGTCTACCGTTCCACCAACGCTGCCCAGGCGAGGGGCGAAACGATCACGCCCGCGGCGCAGTGGCTGCTCGATAACAACTACCTGGTCGAGGAGACCATTTTTCAGGTCAAGCGCGACCTGCCGCGCCGCTTCTACCGCCAGTTGCCGACGCTGAAACTGTCGGATGGATCCAGCGTGCCGCGCGCACTGGCGGTCGCGTGGACCTATGTCGCGCATTCCGACAGTTCCGTCTCGTCGGCCATGTTCAAGGCGATTGTCGAAGGCTTCCAGTCCGTCGAGCCGCTGAAGATCGGTGAATTATGGGCGCTGCCGTCGCTGCTGCGCTTCGTCCTGATCGAGAACCTTCGCCGGATCGCGGTCCGCGTCAATCGCACGCGGGAACTGCGCCAGATCGCCAACGAGGTCGCCGACCGTGTGCTGGCGACGGACGACAGCGCCGACCGGCAGGCGATACTTTCCCACTACAGCGCCCATGCGCAGGACACCACCTTCGCCACCCAGTTGCTCTACCGGCTGCGTGACGGCTCGCAAAATGCCGGCAGGGCGCTGGAATGGCTGGAGGGCGAGCTGGAAAGGACCGGCTCCGACGCCGAGGAGATCATCCTCAGCGAGCACCACACGCTGTCCAGCGGCAACGTGACCACCGGCAACATCATCCGCGGCCTGCGCCTGATCAACGACATCGACTGGACGGTGTGGTTCGAGGGCGTCAGCCGCATCGACACCTTGCTGCGCGAACGCACCGATTTCGCCGCGCTCGATTTCTTTTCGCGCGACCAATACCGGACTGCGATCGAGGAACTGGCGCGCCGTTCCGATCTCTCCGAATTTCGCGTTGCCGAAAGGGCGATCGAGCTCGCCGGCCATGCTGCCGATGCACCGGGCTCCGAAAACGGTCCGATCGCTCACACCGACGTCGGCTTCTTTCTGGTCGGCCCGCGCCGGCAGGAGCTCGAGCGGTCGATCGGCTACCGGCCGACCATCGGCAAGACGCTCAACCGGACCTTCCGCAAGACCGGATGGCTGGGCATTGTCGTGCCGGTGTTTGCGCTGACGGTCCTGCTTCTGGTCGTTTCCGGCAATGCGCTTGCCAATCTCGGCCTGTCGGTGCCGTCGATCGTCCTGATGCTGGCCCTGTTCGCGGTGCCGGCCAGCGAAGGCGCGCTCGCATTCTTCAACACCGTCGTCTCGCTGTTTTTGAAGCCGACGCGTCTCATCGGCTATGATTTCAGGCACGGTGTGCCGCCGGAGGCGCGCACGCTGGTGGTGGTGCCGTCGCTGATCGGCTCGCGCGACGATGTCGAGGAGAACATCCGCAACATCGAGGTGCATCACCTCGCCAACACGGCGGGCGAAGTCTATTTCGCGCTGCTTTCCGACTGGCCGGACTCGAAGACCGAGATCGATACGGCGGATGTCGAAATCCTCGAATTCGCCCGCGCCGAAATCGCCAGGCTGAACGCCCGCTATCCCTCGGAAGGGGCGCCGCGCTTTTATCTGCTGCATCGGCGCCGGCTCTACAACGCATCGCAAGGCGTCTGGATGGGCTGGGAGCGCAAGCGCGGCAAGCTGCACGAATTGAACCTTCTGCTGCGCGGCGACAGCGACACCACCTTCCTGCCGCTGGAAGTGCCATTGCCGGAGAGCGTCGTCCACGTGATGACGCTGGACGCCGACACCCGCACCACCCGCGACGCCGTCGCTGCGCTGGCCGGCAAGCTTTGCCACCCGCTCAACCGTCCGCATTTCGATGTCGCACGGCGCGAGGTTACGGCAGGTTATTCCATCCTGCAGCCGCGTATCACCGCGTCGCTGACCAGTGGCGACGAGGCATCGTTCTTTCAGCGTGTCTTTTCCGCCAATCGCGGGCTCGATCCGTACGTCTTTGCCGTGTCGGACCTCTACCAGGACATCTTCGGCGACGGTTCCTTCACCGGCAAGGGTCTTTACCATGTCGACGCCTTCGAGGCGGCGCTGAAGGGTCGCATCGAGGAAAACACAATCCTCAGCCATGATCTGCTCGAAGGCGCCCTGGCGCGCTCGGCCTTGGTCACCGACGTCGAACTGGTCGAGGACTATCCGACCCGCTATTCGGTCGATGCGTCGCGCCACCATCGCTGGGCACGCGGCGACTGGCAGCTTCTGGGCTTCATCCTTGGCCCACGCTCAAACGTGCCGGCGCTGTCGCGCTGGAAGATGGTGGACAATCTGCGCCGCTCGGTGACGCCGATCTTCTGGGTGATGGCCGCGATCGCCGGCTGGACGTTGCTGCCCTTCACGCAGGCCGCGCAATGGCAGGCGCTGCTGATCCTTACGCTGTTCATGGCGCCCACTTTCGACATCGTCAACGCCATCCTGCCGAAGAGCGGCGATCAGACGCCGCGCGGCCATTTCTCGGCACTGGCACGCGACGTTGCCTTCGGCACCGCCCTGGTGGCGCTGAAGATCGTGCTGATGGCGCATCTTGCCTGGATGATGGGCGACGCGATCATCCGGACGCTCTACCGCCTGTTCGTCAGCCGCCAGAACCTGCTCGAATGGCGCACCGCCTCGCAGGCACACAAGGGCGGCGACAACGATCTCGGCTCCTACTACAGCATCATGTACGGCGCGGTGATCATAGGCGTCGTCGGCCTCGCCGTCCCGGTGCTGGCCGATTCCACCGGCGCCTTCGTCGCCTTCTTCTTTGCCTTGTTCTGGATTGGCTCGCCCGCCATCGCCTGCTGGATCAGCCGTTCGGCCGAAACCGAGGACCGCCTGCGCATATCGGCCGCCGACATCCACGCGCTGCGCACCGTGGCGCGGCGTACATGGCACTATTTCGAGACCTTCGTGACGGCCGAGCATCACCATCTGCCGCCGGACAATTTCCAGGAAAGCCCGGCCCCCGTTGTGGCGCCCCGCACCTCGCCGACCAATATCGGCGTCTACCTGCTGTCGGTGATTTCGGCACGCGATTTCGGCTGGATCAGCCTCTCCGACGCCGTCAACCGCATCGACGCGACCATGTCGACCATCGAGAGCATGCCGCGCGACCGCGGCCATCTCTTCAACTGGTATGACACGACGACCCTGAAGCCGCTCTACCCGCTGTACATTTCGGCGGTCGACAGCGGCAATCTCGCCGGCCATCTGGTGGCCGTGGCCGCTGCCTGCGCCGAATGGGCCGAAGCGCCGTCGGTGCATGTGCAGGGCGACTTCGAAGGCATCCTCGACACCGTCACCATCCTCGACGAAAGCCTTGAGGAACTGCCCGACGACCGGCGTCAATTGCGGCCCTTGCGCCAGCGGCTCGCCGACCGTCTCGACGGCATGCGGCGGGCGGTCGAATTGATCAAGGCACAGCCGGAGATGGCGTCGATCCGTACCATCAACCTGGCCGTCCTGGCCGGCGAGATACGCAAGCTCGCGACAGCCATCCACACCGAGGCCGCGTCGACCCAGAGCGACACCATCGCCGATTGGGCGGCCAGGCTCGAAGCCACCTGCGAGGCGCATGTGCACGACGCGCACAGCGACGAAAACGCGGTCGCGGCATTGCGGGCCAAGCTTCTGACCTTGCGCGAGCGCACGCGCCGCTTCGCCTTCGAGATGGATTTCTCGTTCCTGATGCGGCCCGAGCGCAAGCTCCTGTCGATCGGTTACCGGGTCGAGGAACATCAGCTCGACGAAAGCTGCTACGACCTTTTGGCCTCCGAGGCGCGGCTGACCAGCCTGTTCGCCATCGCCAAGGGCGATTTGCCGACCGAGCACTGGTTCCGGCTCGGCCGCCCGATCGTCGAGATCGGCTTCCAGGGCGCACTGATGTCCTGGTCCGGCTCGATGTTCGAATATCTGATGCCGCCACTGGTGATGAAGGAGCCGCAAGGCAGCATTCTCAACCAGACCAGCAAGCTCATCATCAAGCGCCAGATCCAGTATGGCCGTTCGAAGAACGTTCCCTGGGGGATTTCGGAAGCGGCCTACAACGCCCGCGACCGGGAGCTGACCTATCAGTACACCAATTTCGGCGTGCCCGGGCTCGGCCTGAAGCGCGGCCTTGGCCAAAACACGGTGATCGCGCCTTACGCGACCGTGCTGGCAGCGCAGTTCACGCCGCATGAATCCGTCCAGAACCTGGCCAGGCTGAGGCGGCTGGGCGCACTGGGCCGGCATGGTTTCTACGACGCGGTGGATTTCACGCCGCAACGCGTCCCCGAGGGCACCGACCACGCCGTCGTGCTCAACTACATGGCCCACCACTCCGGCATGTCGATTGCCGCAGTTGCCGATGCGATCTTCGAAGGGCGCCTGCGCGACCGCTTCCACAGCGATCCGGTGATCGAGTCGGCCGAATTGCTGCTGCAGGAAAGGGCGCCGCGCGACATCCCGACTGCGACCGTCCGGACCGAGGCCGACGAGCGCTCGAAGGACGAGACCGAGCTGGAAAGCCCGGATACCCGCATCGTGCTCGATCCGCTCAGGGCGCTGCGCTCGACCAGTGTCATGTCCAATGGCCGCTATTCGGTCATGGTGACCGCCACCGGCTCCGGGTACAGCCGCTGGGGCGAACTTGCCGTCACGCGCTGGCAGCCGGATCCGACCGAGGACCGCCTTGGTTCCTATATTTTCCTTCGCGACGCCAGCAACGGCGACTGGTGGTCGGCCACCGCCGAGCCGAAGCGCGCCGCCGGCGAGCGTGCGCAGACGCTGTTCTCCGACGACAAGGCGAGCTTCGTCAAATCGATTGGATCGCTGCGTTCGGAAGTCGAGTGCATCGTCATCTCGGAAGGCAATGGTGAGGGCCGACGGGTGACGCTCCACAATGATGGCCCCGCCGACCGGCATATCGAAGTAACCTCGTTTGCCGAACTGGTGCTGGGCTCCGAGCCCTCGGATAATGCCCATCCGGCTTTTTCGAAGATGTTCGTGGAAACCGAGATCGCGCCGAACAACGGCGCGATCTTCGCCACCAGGCGCAAGCGCGAAAAGGACGAACCCGACGTCACCATGGTGCATTTCGTCACCGACCCGTCTGGATCGGCGCGAGACGCCGAGGCGGAAACCGACAGGCGCGCCTTCATCGGCCGCGGCCGCACCATCACCGAAGCGGCGGCCTTTGATCCAGGCGCCAAGCTTGGCGGCCATTCCGGCTTCACCCTGGACCCGATCGCATCGCTTCGCCGGCAGGTGCGCGTGCCGGCCAACAAGAAGATTTCGCTGACGTTCTGGACCGTCGTCGGTACCCATCGCGCCGAATTGGATGCCGCCATCGCACGGCTCGACCATCCCGAAAGCTTCGCCCGCCAGGCGATGCTCGCCTGGACGCGCTCGCAAGTGCAGACCCGGCACCTTGGCCTCAGCCTGTCCGACGCCGCCAATGTGCAGAAGCTGGCGCGCTATCTGATCTATCCCGATCCGTTCCTGCGCCTTCCGGGCGAATCCATCGTCTCCGGGCTCGGCAGGCAGTCCAGCCTGTGGCCGACCAGCATATCCGGCGATTTTCCGATTTTCCTGGTCAGGATCGCCGATGTCGCCGATCTGGAGATCGTCGCCCAGGCGCTTCGCTTCCAGGAATACATGCGCGCCCGCGGCATGATGATCGACTTTGTCGTCGTCAACGAGCAGGCGTCATCCTACGTGCAGGACCTGCAGCGCGCGGTGGAGACGCTGTGCGAAAACAGCCGATTGCGCGGCAAGGAGCTCGGACCCCGCCAGCACATCTTCGCGGTGCGCCGCGATCTGATGGAGGAAACGACCTACAGGACCTTGCTCGCCGTCGCTCGGGTGGTGCTGCATACGCGCAACGGCACCATCTTCGACCAGATCGAGCGTGCCGAGGCCGCGGCACTGCAGGCGCGGGACGCCGCCCTCCAGCCGGCAGACCTTGCAGCGCTTCGCGAGCCGTCCTTGCCGGTGCCGACGTCGCAAGTATCTGCCGCCCAGGCACTGATCGAGGGCCGCGTCGACGGCAGCGGGCTCGACCAATGGAACGGTTTCGGCGGCTTCGACGGCGGCGGACGCCACTACGTCGTGCGTCTTGCCGGCCGGCGCACGACGCCGCAGCCGTGGATCAACGTCATCTCCAACCCATCGTTCGGGTTCCACATTTCGGCTGAAGGCGCTGCCTTCACCTGGAGCCGCAACAGCCGCGACTATCAGTTGACGCCATGGTCGAACGATCCGGTCACCAACCGGCCGGGCGAGGGCATCTACATCTACGATCACGCCAGTGGCAGGGCGTTCTCGCCAATGGCTGCCGTGGTGCGTGATCCGACAATGACCTACGAAACCTGGCACGGGCAGGGTTTTTCGACGTTCCGCTCAAAACGCGGGCCGCTGTCGATGGACCTGACCCATGTCGTCGATCCCGTCGATCCGGTGAAGATATCGCGGCTGCGCATCCAGAATTCGGGTTCGGTGCCGATGCGGCTGCGCGTCTACGCCTATGCGGAATGGGTTCTTGGCGGCCATCGCTCGCGCACCGCTGCAAGCATCGTTCCGTCGAGGGATGCCGCAACCGGTGCATTGCTGGCGCAAAATCCCTATGGGCTCGATTTCGGCGAGCGGATCGCCTTTCTGGCCGCCGACGGTGCTGTGCATTCGGTCACCGCCGATCGCGGCGAGTTCATCGGCAGGCAAGGCACGAGCGAGTTTCCGCATGCCGTGCTGAGCGGCGCCGGCCTGTCGGGCCGTGTAGAGGCCGGCGACGATCCCTGCGCGGCCCTCGCACGCGACATCGACATCGCTGCCGGCGGCGACGTCACGCTGCTCTGGCTGCTCGGCGACGCGGCCTCGCCCGAGGCGGCCAGCGCGCTGGTGCAGACCCATCGCTCCAGGGATTTCGATCAGCGGCTGGCCGACAACGAGCGCACATGGCGCGGCTTTCTCGACACCATCCAGGTCGAGACGCCGGACAAGGCCCTCGACGCCATGGTCAATCACTGGCTGCCCTATCAGAGCCTGGCCTGCCGCATCCGTGCCCGCTCGGCGTTCTATCAGGCGAGCGGTGCCTTCGGCTTCCGCGATCAGTTGCAGGACACCTTGGCCTTGCTGGCGCATGACCCCAAGCTGGCGCGCGATCAGATCCTCAACGCGGCGCGGCGGCAATTCCCCGAAGGCGACGTGCAGCATTGGTGGCTGCCGCGCACCGAGGCCGGCGTCCGCACCATGATCTCGGACGACGTGGTCTGGCTGGCCCACGCCACGGCCCGCTACCTGCTGGTGACCGGCGACACCGCGATCCTGAAGGAGCAACTGCCCTTCATCGAAGGGCAGGCGCTGGGCGAAGGCGAGCACGATGCTTTCTTCATCCCGGAAATCTCGAAGAAGACAGCCTCGCTCTACGACCATTGCGCGCGGGCGCTCGATCTTGCCGTCAAGCGCAGCAGCCCAGCCGGGCTGCCGCTGATCCTCGGCGGCGACTGGAACGACGGCATGAACCGCGTCGGCGAGCTCGGCAAGGGCGAGAGCGTGTGGCTGGGCTGGTTCCTGCTGAAGACGCTGGGCGACTTTGCCGCTGTCGCCAAGGCTGAGCGCGATGCCAAGCGCGTGCAGGCCTGGACGAAGCACGCCGAGGTGCTGAAACGGGCGCTGGAAAGCACCGCCTGGGATGGCGAGTGGTATCGGCGCGGCAGCTTCGACGACGGCACGCCGCTCGGCTCGCGCAAGTCGGACGAGTGCAAGATCGATTCGATCGCCCAGTCCTGGAGCGTGCTTTCGGGCGAGGGCGACCCTGCGCGGTCGACCACGGCAATGGCGCAGGCGATGAAAGCGCTCGTCGACGACGACCTCAACATCGTCAAACTGTTCACCCCGCCCTTCTCGAAGACGGAAAAGGACCCGGGCTACATCAAGAGCTATCCGCCGGGGGTCCGTGAAAACGGCGGCCAATACACGCACGCGGCGACATGGTTCGTCATTGCGCTGGCCGAGATGGGTCGCACCGACGATGCCTACCGCTGCCTTTCAATGCTCAATCCGGTCTACCATGCTCTCGATGAAGCCGCGGCGGAGCGCTACCGCGTGGAACCTTATGTCGTCGCGGCCGATGTTTATTCCGGGCAAGACAAGGGCGGCCGCGGCGGCTGGACCTGGTATACCGGGTCGGCGGGCTGGCTTTATCGCGCCGCGGTCGAGAGCATTCTCGGCATAGAGCGCCGCGGACAGCGCCTCCAGTTCACGCCGAGACTTCCCAGCCATTGGGACGGCTATTCGGCAACTCTGAAGATGCTGGGCGCCGAGATCAAGGTACGCGTCGTCCGCGACAAAAAGGCCCGGGCCATCTCACTTGAAGTGAATGGCACGAAGACCAAATCTTCGTCCTTCGAGCCAAAAGCCGGAGATAGTGCCGAGGTGGTCGTCAGAATACCGGCCTAGATTCAAGGGCTTGGAGCGTCGCTTAGCGTTCCCAGGGCACGCACGGGCGCTCCAAGTGCCTCTACCGGTTATATTTGCGTTTGACCTTGCTGAATGCCTGCACACGACTTTAGACGTCGTGCCCAGGGTCTTGCTGATTAAAATTGTGGCAGTGCTTTCCAGCTGCCATGATTTTGCCGCAACGCTGACATTTCACCTTTTATCTCAAACTGTTAGACGATCACGGCAAATTTCGAAGCGTCGTCATCTTTTGTTCGCGGAATGGGAACGGAAGAGCTAGACGAGCATTGTTTTGCGACGCGTCAACCGATACGAGTCAAAAAATGACGCACTGCACCATAAATAATTGGCGGAGTAGCTGAAGTGTCACTTCTGCAAATCTACTGGCGAGCCCTTGGTTATCTCGCTGCCGACAGGAAACGCGTTGCGTTTATCTGCGGGGCGAATGTCGCGCTTGCCATTATCGCCATTCTCGAGCCGATCATGTTCGGCCGGGTGATCGATGCCATTTCGGACCGCGGCTCGGTATTCGCGACACTCGCAATGTGGGCCGGCCTCGGCGCGTTCAACATCATCGCCTTCGTGCTGGTGGCGCGCGGCGCCGACCGCTTTGCCCACCAGCGGCGCAGCGAGGTTCTTTGCCAGTCGTTCGAGCGCGTGATCACCATGCCGCTTGCCTGGCATCATCAGCGCGGCACCTCCAATTCCCTGCACACGCTCCTGCGCGCGGTCGAGACCTTGTTCAGCCTCTGGCTGGAATTCATGCGGCAGCATCTGTCGACCGCGGTTGCGTTGGTCCTGCTGGTGCCCACCGCGCTCAGCATGGATATCCGCATGTCGATGGTGCTGCTGGCGCTTGGCGCGCTCTATGTCGGCATCGGACGGCTGGTGATGCGGCGCACCAAGGAAGGCCAGGCGGCCGTGGAGCGGCACTACCACAAGGTATTTGCGCATGTGACCGACTCGGTCAGCAACGTCGCCGTCCTGCAGAGCTACAACCGCATCGGCCATGAGACCGAGGCGCTGAAGTGCTACGTCAAGAACCTGCTCGACGCACAGAATCCGGTGCTCGACTGGTGGGCGATGGCCAACGCGCTGCACCGCCTGTCGTCGACGATTTCGATGATGGTGGTGCTCTTGATCGGCGCCTATCTGGTGACGCACGGCCAGTTGCGCATCGGCGACGTCATCGCCTTTACCGGCTTTGCCACGCTGCTGATTGCCCGGCTCGACCAGATGTCCGCCTTCGCCAACCAGATTTCCGAGGCGCGCGCCAAGCTCGAGGAATTCTATCATCTCGAGGACTCTGCATCCGACGCCGCCGAGCCCGATGGGCTGCGCGATCTCGTCAACGTCACGGGTCATGTGCGTTTCGAGAATGTCTGCTTCGAGTTCGGCAATTCCGGGCAGGGCGTCGACGACGCGTCGTTCGAGGTCCAGGCCGGCCAGACCGTCGCCATCGTCGGCCCGACGGGCGCCGGCAAGACGACGCTCATCAACCTTCTGCAGCGCGTCTTCACCCCGTCCGGCGGCCGTATCCTGATCGACGGCGTCGACACCCGCACGGTGACCCGCAAGTCGCTGCGCCATTCGATCGCCACCGTCTTCCAGGATGCCGGCCTGCTCAACCGCTCGATCGAGGACAACATCCGCGTCGGCCGCGCGGAGGCGACCTATGACGAGGTTCATGCCGCGGCCAATGCCGCCGCCGCGCAGGATTTCATCCTGTCGAAGAGCGAGGGCTACGATACGGTCGTCGGCGAACGCGGCGGACAGCTGTCCGGCGGCGAGCGCCAGCGCATCGCGATCGCCCGCGCCGTGCTGAAGGACGCGCCCATCCTGGTTCTCGACGAGGCGACCAGCGCGCTCGACGTCGAGACGGAAGACCGCGTCAAGGACGCCATCGACGAATTGCGGCGCGGCCGCACCACCTTCATCATCGCCCACCGCCTGACCACCGTTCGCGATGCCGATCTGGTCGTGTTCATGGACAAGGGCCGGGTGGTCGAGATGGGCGGGTTCACCGAACTGTCGCTGCGCAACGGTCGCTTCGCCAGCCTGCTGCGCGCCGGCGGCCTGCTCAACGACGAGGAGGTCCGCCGCCTCAGCCGTCCGGTGAACGAAGCCGCTTGAGCAGCGCGGCTTGCCTTCTCCCCTATGGGAACCACAAGGGGGGCAGCGCCATCGCAGGTGGAGAGCCGAGGCTTTCGCTCTACGATGTACCCCCACCCCTAACCCCTCCCCACAAGGGGGAGGGAGACTTCCGTTGGCGCTGACCTCGGCAAATTTGCCTGCCTTTCGGCGCCAAAAGGGGAAGTAAGGGCATGCGGCAGCGTTCCCTCCCCCTTGTGGGGAGGGTTAGGGTGGGGGTCCATCTTCGTAAGAATCCAAAATGCGATTGCCCCGCCGTCACGGGGAGAACGGGAGACGCCGTACCGCCGCTGCGGTTGCCGCAACTCCGCCGGCGGTCTATGTAAGGCGGCATGAGCGACACGACTTCACGCCTCTCCGGCTGGATGGACCTTGCCAACCCGACGCGGTTCGTCGGGCTGGCCGACAAGGTCGTGCCGTGGCTGGCGAGCGTTGCCGCCATCATCCTCGCTGTCGGCCTCTACATGAGCTTCACGGCGCCCGAGGACTTCCAGCAAGGCATCACCGTTCGCATCATGTATATCCACGTGCCTTTCGCCTGGCTCGCCATGATGTGCTACACGCTGATGGCGGTCTCGGCACTGGGCACGCTGGTCTGGCGCCATCCGCTGGCCGACGTGGCGCTGAAATCGGCGGCACCCATCGGCGCCGTCTTCACCGCCCTTGCACTGATCACCGGTTCGATCTGGGGCAAGCCGATGTGGGGCACCTGGTGGGTGTGGGACGCGCGGCTGACCTCGGTGTTCATCCTGTTCCTGATGTATCTCGGCATCATCGCGCTGACCCGCGCGCTCGACGATGCCGGGCGCGCCGCCTGGGCCGCCGCCATCATCACCCTGGTCGGCTTCATCAACATTCCGATCATCAAATTTTCGGTCGACTGGTGGAACACGCTGCATCAGCCGGCGTCGGTGTTCCGTCTCGGCGGGCCGACCATCGATCCAAGCCTGTTGTGGCCATTGCTGGTGATGGCGCTCGGCTTCACCGTGCTTTTCTTCGCGTTGCACCTGATGGCAATGCGTACCGAGATCCGCCGCCGCCGCGTCATTTCGATGCGCCGCGTCGCGGCGAGGCAAGCTAGCTGATCTTCGTCGAGTTCCTTCGCGCCCTCCTCTGGCCTGCCGGGGCGCTGTCCCTCCAGCGTTCAAAGACTGTTGCCTAAAGCCTCCGCACGCGCTCCGGCCTGGTTCACCCCATACGCCCGCGCGCCTTGACCGGCAGCGTCTCGATCACCGTCTCGCCTTCGACCAGATGCACCTCGTCGAACAGGTTGGTGACGACGCAGCAATGATCGGGCACGACGCGCACGCGCTCGCCGATGCGAAGCTCGGCGCCGCCTGACAGCGTGACATTGCCGTGCTCTTCGCTGAGGCTGGTCACTCTTGCGCCTGAAATGCCCAGCAGCTCGCCGAAATCGGCGAGCCCCAGCGTATCGCTGGACAGGGCCTTGCTGCCGGCGTCGAGGATGGCGCGTGTCGGCGTTGGGTGGCTGACCACCGTCGACAGCACCGTCAGTGCGCAATCGTCGAGGCTGCCGACGCCTTTGGCGACCTGGTAGCGGTCGAGATAGATGTAGGTGCCGGGCCGGTATTCGGTAACGACGCTATGCTCGCCGGAACGCCACATATCGGGTGTGCCGCCGCTGGAGATGCGCTCGCAAGCAAGGCCGGCTGCGGCAAGTGCTTGTTGCGCATCGGCGAGCCACGCCTCGGTCTCGGCGGCGCGGCCGGCCCCCGGGTAGGTCATCAAGCCGCCGAAGACGAGCCCCCGGACCTTGTTGATCTCGCTCGCCAGCGCGACTGCCTCGCCGGCCGACTGCACACCGCAGCGGCCCATGCCGGTGTCGCATTCGACCAGCACCGGCAGGCGGTGGCCGGGATCGGCAAAGGTGGCGGCAAGCCCCATCAGCGTGTCCATGCTGTCCGTTGTCACCGACAGGGTTACGCGGCCGTGCAGCGCCTTGAGGCGCTCCAGCTTGGCCCGCCCGACGATATTGTAGGGCAGAAAGATGTCGGTCAGTCCGGCATCGGCCATGACCTCGGCCTCGCCGATCTTCTGGCAGGTGATGCCGACGGCGCCCGCCGCGATCTGCTTCTTTGCCCAGTAGGGCAGCTTGTGGGTCTTGACGTGCGGCCTGAGCTTCAGCCCGTGCCGGTCGGCATGGGCCTGCGCCCGCGCGATATTGGCTTCGGCGCGGTCGGCATCGATCAGGATCGCCGGCGTATCGAGGTCGTCTATGCTGCGCATGGTCTCACCATCGGAAAATTGGTTGACCTTATGGCCCTGATCGGACCCCATGTCATGGGGCCAGCGACAGCAGTTTGCATCGACACCGGATGGACGTTCGGCTATTGCGGTTTGAGCAATTCCAGGAAAAGTGTGAAACGGTTTTCCGTCCGGAATTGCGTCCAAAAAAAGATAGAGCGGTTCGGCGTTCCGTGAAACGATGAATCGTTCTAGCGCTCGCAAAGCGACGGGAAGGAACCACGACCATGAAACGCTCCGCCATCAACGACATCATCCGCGACGCCGACGCCTTCATCCGCTCTTTCGGCTACATCATGCCGCCCTTCGCCTACTGGACCCCCGAAGAGATGAAGGCGCGCCGGCAGGATTCGTCGGCAATCTTCTCCTCCCGGCTCGGCTGGGACATCACCGACTACGGCCAGGAGAAATTCGACGAGCTCGGCCTGTTCCTGTTCACCGTCCGCAACGGCCGCTACGAGGACATGAAGAAGGGCATGGGCATGCTCTATGCCGAAAAGATCATGATCTCGCGCAAGGACCAGTTGTCGCCGATGCATCGCCACAACATCAAGGCCGAGGACATCATCAACCGCGGCGGCGGCAAACTGGTGCTGGAGCTGTTCATGCATGATCGCGATGGCGGCATCGATCCGAAGGCCGAAGTATCGGTGCCTGTCGACGGAACCATCCACAGACTACCTGCGGGTGGGCTCCTGAAGCTCGACCCAGGCCAGAGCGTCACTTTGCTGCCGGGTGTCTGGCATGCCTTCTGGGCCGAGGGCAAGGACGTGCTGATCGGCGAGGTCTCGACCGTCAACGACGATCTCACCGACAACGTCTTCCGCGAGCCGATCGGCCGCTTCGCGGACATCGACGAGGACACGGCACCGCTGCATCTGCTGGTGTCCGATTATGAGAAGTGGGTGGGATAGGGGAGGGTGGCATTTGAACCGGGGCTCATGAGAGGGGCTCATCAGGTTCGTCGGCGCCGCCCCTCATTGCCCTGCCGGGCATTTCTCCCCGTATAGTGACGGGGAGAAAGACGCTATCGCAGATGGTTTCGCAAACTGGCAGCGTTGCGGAATAGTGGTCGACATTGCGTCTATCTCCCTTCTCCCCGTCACTATACGGGGAGAGCGACTGTCTTGGCTGTCAAGTTGTTTGCCACGGTTTTTGATCCCGGACTATAGCGTTGAAAATGGTGAGAAGCTTGCGCATTGTGGCGACGACGGCGACGATCTTCGGCTTGCCGGCCTCGACCAGGCGGTCGCGGAAGGCCTTGAGCACGGGGTTGTGCCTGATGGCGACGAGGGCGGCCATGAAGAGGGCGGCGCGCACGTGGCTCCTGCCACCGCCAATGAAGCTCTTGCCACGCCATTTTCCGGACTGCCTCGTCCATGGCGCAAGGCCGGCGAGCGCGGCGATCTGGCGGCGGTCGAGGCTGCCCAGTTCCGGCATTTCGGCGATCAGGCTGCGGGCAACGACAGGACCGACACCCGGCACGGAGGAAAGCAGCTTTTCGTTGACCCGCCAGACTGGGGACTTGCGGATATGATCGTCCATGCCCGCATCGAGGCTTGCCAGCTCACGCCGAAGCGCGACGAGCAGCCGGTGGATGCTCTTTTGCGCCTGTTTCGCGATGACCGTGCGAGCACGGTTCTCCTCCGCCACGATCATCTGCACGATCTGACGCCGGCGGGCGACGAGCTCGGCCAGGGCCTCGGTTTCGGCGTCGCGCAATGGCCGCAATTGCGGCTTGGTCGCAGCGATGAAAGCGGCAATGACGGCGGCATCGATCGGGTCGGTCTTGGCCCGCTTGCCGAGTGCATTGGCATAGGCGCGCACCTGCGCCGGATTGACCACGACAATCGCCAGGCCGGCGCCTGCCAAGGCGGCGACCGCCAGTCTCTCGAAGCTGCCTGTCGACTCCAATCCGACAACGGCCGGCGAAAGGGCTGCCAGCCGCCGAACCAGATCCTCCACCCCGGCGTGGTCATTCTCCACCGAGAACGCCTCGCCCGACGGCAAAACATGCACGTCGAGCCGATCCTTGGAAACGTCGATGCCAACAATGATTTCCATCCTGTCCCATCCTTGCCTAATCGGGCTTCGCTTGCGGCCCAGGCGACTGTTCGGGTTCGATGGAACGGCGGACGAAGACCCTTGCTCTCCCACGGGCTCGATCACCCAAAGATGCTCCGGTCTCCCGTCCGCCACCGCACCTGCCTTCATAGCAGAGTCGGCAAGAAACAAGTTACAAAGGTGCCGGCAGGCGGATGAGGGGCAGCACCGATGCTTCTCGCTAGCTGCACCTGTTCGGCAACTGCTACCGCGCATGCTTGTCGGCCCTGCGGTTGCCGAGCAGCAGCTTGCGTTCGAGATGCGCCCGTAGCTCGCCGTAGTAAGCCGTCAGGAACGCGCGTGCGTCATGGGCTTGGGGTGCCGCGCCGATCTTGCGTCCGATCGTTTCGGCCACCGTCCGCAGGGCGAAATAGTCGTCGCGGCGCAGCACCTCTTCCAGCTTGTGGAGTTCGGCAATCCCGTAGGCATCGAGCTGGGCGTGGCTGAACCGGAAGGCGCCGGCCGCTGGATCCTGCCGTGCCGACAGGTCTTCAAGCAAGGCGCGCTTCGGCGCCTCTACCACCCAGGTCCCCGCCAACAGATCACCGATCCGCATGCGGTCGCGATTGAACAGCGGGAACAAGGCAAACAGCAGCGTCCACACCAGTCCGAACACCGTCGTCAACGTGTCGGCGAGGTCGGTCCCGCTGCGTCCAACGATGATCGACAGCGGCAGGAACACCTCGATCTCGCGCATCAGGTTGCGGGCGATGACCTGGTCGATCGACAGGCCGTCTCCGCTGCGCGACGCGACCCGGATGCCGACGATCCGCTTGCCGGGCGTAGCCGCGCGCCGGCCCGCTTCGAAGACGATGAAGTAGGCGTTGCGCAGAAAGAAGATCAGGATGATCCAGACGACGAAGAGCGGCTGAAATCCCTCGCTGCCAAGGCCTCCCACCCCGAATAGCGCGACGATCGTGATCACGATTGCAGCCACGGCGATGAACACGATGTCGAGCAGGAAGGCGGAGGCCCGCGTGCCGGCGTCGGCCAACTTTATCCGGAGATCGACGCCTTCGGGCGTGATCAGCGGCCGTACAGCCGCGAAGGCGGCGCGTTTAACGATCGCCATGCCGCACCGCCCGGAACAGGTAGAAATAACCGATCCACAGCACCAGCATGCCCCCGCCAATGCCGTAGCGCGTGACGTCGCTGGTGATGGTCTGCCTGCCAATGCCCTCGAGCAGCCCGGCAAACAGCAGCATGACCGAGACCCCGACCATGGCGTTCGCGGCGATGCGTCCGGCGCGAGCCGCTGCCGCCATGCGTGTCAATTCGCCGGGAAAGGCGATGCTGGTGCCGATGCGCATGCCCGCCGCGCCGGCCAAAGAGATTGCGAACAATTCGGTGGTGCCGTGGATGGCCAGCCAGCCGCCGAGCTCCATGCCAAGCCCCTTGGACCAATAGACTTGGAACAACGCCCCGATCATGCAGCCGTTGTACAGCATCAGCAGCACCGTCGGCACCGCGAAGGCGAAGCCAAGGGCGAAGGCCAGGATTGCGACCTGGACGTTGTGCGTGAACAGATAGGCGGCAAAGCCTGAGAGAAAGCCATTGTCGCCATCATAAAGCATGCCTCGCAGCAGCTCGGCCGAGGTGTCGGGGCCGCGGCCTCCTGCGAGGCCGGGCGGGATGATCGCGTCGAACCAGCTCTTGTCGGATGCCACCAGCCAGGCGCCTGCACCAATGCCGATCACCATCAGCGCGACCGACGCCAATGTCTCGCGCCACAGGTCGCGAATGGCTTCGGGCCAGTCATGCAGGAAGAAATCGGCGAGGCGCTGCCGCAGCCCGCGGCGCGCGCCGTAGAGATAGAAATAACCGCGCAGCGACAGCGCTTCGAGATAGCCGACCAGCGCATTGTCGAGCGATGTCGCGCGCGCCACCGACAGGGAAGACAGCGCCGATCGATAGAGCAGCGGCAGCGACAGCAGCTCCTCTTCGGAAAGCGTCCGCGGCGCACGCTTCTCGACACGCGCCAGCAGCGCCTCGAATGCCTTCCAGTCGGCCTCGCGCTCGCGGCGGAAGCTGGCCAGCGACTGGCGTACCGCGTCGCCGCGCTCCGCATTGCCGCGTACCGGCGCCGTCACAGCAAATCCTCCTGCTTGAACTGCAGATAGCGCTCGACCAGCGCCGGACCGAGCCGGTTGTGGTCGGCTTCGATCACATGCGCCCCAAGCAGGCGCAGCCGGCCGATGACGACCTGCCTTTCGCGCAAGAGCCCTCCGGCAACGACCGCGCGGGCAACATCCTCGCCGGAGCGTGGCGGCAGGTCGGCCAGGCTCTCCAGTTCGGTGTCCTTCATCATCATGAACAGCACGAGATGCCGTTCGGTGAGCCGGCCCACGGTGCGCAGCATCAATTCCGCACTGATCGGATCGACGAAATCGGTGAAGATGATGACCAGCGAGCGGCGGTCGAGCCGCGCCGCCAGCGTCGTCAATGCCAGCGTGAAATTGGTCTCCTCGCTGGAGTAGTCGATCTCGGCGGCCCGTTTCTGGATCATCGCAAAGCTGGCGGGGCCGCGCACCGCGCCGCTCGAAACGCGCGGCCTTGCATCGAAGCCGAACAGGCTGACCATGTCACCGCCCTTCAGCGCGATGAATGCCGACAGCAGGGCGGCCGTCACCGCCCGGTCCACCTTCGGCACCCCGTCGACCGGTTCGCACATCAGGCGTCCGCTGTCGATGGCCAGCACGATGTTGTTGTTCTCCTCGATGCGGAACTCGCGCGCCAACAGCTTGCCGTGGCGGGCGCTGCGCTTCCAGTCGATCATCCGCCGGCCCATGCCCGGCTGGTAGTCCTTGAGCGCGTCGAACTCGCGGCCTTGACCGGCGCGGCGCTGCGCATGGCCTTCGGCAAGCGCCGCATGTTGCAGCAGCGTGATCGCCTCGCCGCGAGCGCTGCTGACGTCGGGCAGCACGGCAACCTTGCTTTCCACCGGCAGCACGACCTGGTTCCAGACCAGCCCGAACGGCCCGCGCCAGCGCACCCAGAGACGGTCGAAGCTGGCGACGCCGCGCCGCAGCGCCTGGAAGCGGAGGAAGAGCGACCCGCCTCCGGCGGTCGGCAGCAAGGCGCCGCCGCTGCCGTCCACCGGCGCCAGACGCGCATCGTGGCCGACCCGAGCCTCCGCGGCGCGCGGCCCCGAGTGACGGGCGGTGATTTGCACGCCGAATTCCCCGCCGACACCGGCCTGCTGCGGCGCATCGATGCTGGCATTCAGCGATGCCCGTCCGCGTCCGGCCGCGGCATCCACCGCCAGGAAGGCAAGCAGCAGGCAACTCCACAGCAATCCCAGATACCAGAACGACGGCAATGCCAGCGCGACCAGGAAGGCCGGCACCGCGCCGGCCGCAGCTGCCCATACCGCTCGGCCGCTGGGATAGATCAACGTGGTGCTTCCGTCTGGTCGACCAGGTCGGAGACGATCTGCTCGACCAGCCGGCCATCGATCTGTGCGGCAGGCGAAAGGATGACGCGATGACGCAGCGCCGGCACCGCCAGCGCCTTGACGTCGTCGGGGATCACATAGGCGCGTCCGTCCAGCGCCGCCCGGGCACGCGCCGCCCGCGCCAGCATGGCGCCGGCGCGCGGACTGGCCCCGACCTCCAGATCGGCATTTTCGCGCGTAGCCCGAACCAGCGCCGCTATGTAGCCGACGACATCGTCGACAAGGGTGACGGAGCCGACGACTTCAAGGGCCTCCTGCAGCGTTTCGCGGTCCGTCTGCGCCTCGATGCCATATTGCGCGATGTCGTGCGAGGCGGAGCCGCCGCCGTGATGGACGATGATGGCTCGTTCTTCCTCGGGGCCGGGATAGCTGACGCGGTGCTTGAACAGGAAGCGGTCGAGCTGCGCCTCCGGCAGCGGATAGACGCCCTGGTGCTCGATCGGATTCTGGGTCGCGACGACCATGAAATTGCGGCCGAGCGAATGCGTGGTGCCGTCGAAGGTGACCGCATGTTCCTGCATCGCCTCGAGCAGTGCGGCCTGCGTCTTGGGCGGCGTGCGGTTGATTTCGTCGGCAAGCAGGAGATCGCAGAAGATCGGGCCGCGCGTCAGCGTGAACTGCCCGGTCTGGAAGTTGTAGATGTTCGACCCGACGATATCGCCGGGCATCAGGTCCGGCGTGAACTGGATCCGCCCGTAGGCGATCCCAAGCGCCTGGGCGAAGCAGCGCGCCGTCATGGTCTTGGCCGTGCCCGGAGGACCTTCCAGCAGGATATGCCCGCCCGCAAACAAGGCGGTCAGCATCAGGTCGACCGTATCGTGCTGCCCGGTGATCGCCTTGGCCACTTCTTCCCTGATCCGTGTCGCCAGGGCCTTCACATCATCGACGTTCACCGAGCCTCCTTGCCGTCCAGTCATGCAGCCGTTCTGCTGCCTGTTGCATCTGTGTCAGATTCTTCGCCTCGCCGGCCGCTTGCGAGCGCGTCGTGAAGCCGCCGGCTTGCTCCTTATCGCGAGAGTCGAGCCAGTGGTCGAGCGCTTTGCCTTGCAACCCTTGCGGTGCCCCGAGCAGCGCGCCGGCGCGTACCCGCATCAAGGCCGCATAGCGGCCTCCCAGTTCGTCCAGCCGGCCGGCACGCCGCATGAGCATCGCCGTCGTATCGACCAGCGCACGCTTGCCGAAGGCAATCGCGCGCTGGTCGATACGCGGCGGGCCGAACCGGCCAAGGCCATGCAGGAACGCCAGCGCCGCAGCGATCAGGATCGTCAGTGTCAGCGCCAGGAACGGCGGCTCGACCAGAAGCTTGGCGAGGTCATATTTCCGCGCCCCGCCGTGCAGTGTCAGATCGAACATGACCAGACCCTTGCCAGGCCGCAGCCATTGGATCAGGTCGCGCGCCGCGGCCGCCTTGTCGGCATCTCCAAGCGCGGAATTGTTGATTAGGTCGGGGTCGGTCAGGATGAAAAAGGGTTTGTCTTGGAATTCGACGAGGACGGCCTTGCCGCTGCCTGCCGCAATGATCGGGTGATCGTCGGCAACCCATTGCATGTCTTGCGGCGCGGCGACGAGATGGCCCCGGATCTCGAGTTGCTCGACCGTGCTCCTGCCGACACCGAGCTTGGCCTTGGCGATCCGGCCGAGCCAATTGTTGACTACGGTGTCGGGCAAACGCTCGATTTTCATCTTCCATCCCTCATGCTGCTGGAGGGGCAAGGTCTGCCATTTGGGCAGCACGAAGAGAGTCTCGCGGTCATCGCGAAGCTCAAGAATGCGGTCAAGCGCCTCCGGATCGCTGTCGGGCGAGATGGTGACGATCAGCAGTATATCTCTGGCAAGATCGTCTTCGGTCCGCGCCATCAAGGGCGCTTCGCCGGTGAGCCGCAGCCATTCCGCCAGGCCGGCGTAGCCGACGCCGCTTTTCGACAGCGGCGTGGCGCCGCCATTGCCGGGTTGCCGGAAATCGGGAGCATAGGTGAACAGCAGGAAGAAACCGGCTGCCGCAAGGAGGCTGGCGAAAATCCCCCAAAACAGTGTCTTTCGATTGAACGGCTCCTGTGCCTCGACCGCCGGTGCGCTCACGTCCAGGCATCCCGGAAGGCGAAACGTTCATAGGCGCCGCGCGCCTGCCGCCAGCCTTCCGCGCCGACCGGCCGGCGCGCGAACAGCGCCGCCTCGACAATGCGGGCGATCTCGGTAAACGCATGGCGCGCCCTTCCCGGCAGGGAAGGGGCATTGGCGATGTCGCGCGCGGTGAGCGACGGGCGCAGGAAGTCCGGCAGCCGGCCGGCAATATCGGCGACGCTGCGCCGAAGCAAAAGGTGAACCGCCTCGTCATAGTCGCCGCGTGCGGCCAGCGCATCCGCTTGCGACAGCAGGATCTGCGCGGCGCCGGCGTCGGGGCGCCAGGCTTCTTCGTCTTCGACTTCGGGTCGGGCGCGCTGCCACGGCAGCCGCCAGGCGATGCCTTTCACCTCAAGGAAGACCAGAAGCAGGATGATTGCGACGCCCGATATCACCGCCCCCCAGAACAGATAGATCATGTAGGGACCGAGCCACGACAAAAAATCCTGTAGCGGTTTCAGCCATTCGGGCGGCTTCGGCGGCACATAGGCCGGCAGGTCGAACTGGATCGACTCATCGGCGATCAGCTGCTTGTGCAGATTGGTCAGCCGTTCGGCTTCCGCTGTGCCTGGCTGTGCCACCGCCACCCTCTCCCCTGCAACCTGTGGTTCCCCAGCCGACACTGGCAATGCGGCAAGACAATTGCAAGTGGACTAGACGTCGACCTCCAATGTTGGCACATTTAATGCGGGGATCACCAGCCGATATGCGGTGATTAAGCGGGGGACGCATCATGGTTTCAACGACATTGGAACGGTCGGACAAGTTTCGCATCGGCAGGGTTTTCAGCAACAGTTTTGCGGTTATCGGCCGCAATCCGGGTCTGTTGGTCGGACTAGCGGCTCTTTTTTCCGCCCTTCCGGCACTGGTGCTTAACCTTTGGAATTACAGCAATTTTGCCAACATCAATATTGCTAGTCCCGAAACTCTGGCTGTTGCCGATCCCTCGGCGATTCTACGCAACTCGTTAATATCGGTGGCTTTTGGCTTGATATATCTTGTGCTGGCTTTGTTGTTTCAATCATCACTGGTGAGGGCGACGATAGAAGACTTGAACGGCAAGCGCCCGGCAATCGGTGACTGCATCCAAATAGCTTTACGCTGCATATTCCCGACGCTTGGGATCGGGCTGGTGGTCTTTTTCGTCATGGTCCTCGGGGTTGTTGCGATTGCTGTCGCAGGGCTGATTATCCCGATCTTCGGGACGATCATCGCGTTCGTGATGCTGCTTGTTCCCGGCATCATGTGGTTGCTTGGTATATCGGTTTCCGTACCCGTGCTGATCCAGGAGCGCCTTGGCGTGTTTGGCTCGATGTCGCGGAGCCGCGCCCTGACGAAGGGCAGCCGCTGGTCACTATTCGGCCTTTTGCTGATTCTGTTCTTGGTGGCGATTGCCTTCCAAATGGCATTCGCTTTGGTGTTTGGATTGGCTTTCGCCCTTACCGGCAGCCTCTCGACCGTTGGCCTGATTGTGGGCGCGATTGGAAGCGCCGTTGTGTCAACGGTCGTGTCGACGGTAATATCGGTTGCCATCGCCGTTAGCTATGTCGAGCTGAGACAAATCAAGGAAGGCACCAGCGTCGAAGACTTGGCGGAAATCTTCTCGTAGCGGCAAGGGATTTGCTGCCTTCATCGCGTCAGGATCGGTCTGGACTGGATAGGTAATATCGTGGCGTCAATAACGCTGGAACAGCCCGACAAATTTCGCATCGGCAGGGTTTTCAACGACAGCTTTGCCGTCATCGGACGCAATCCCGTTCTTTGCCTAGGGCTTGCCTTGATTTTCTCCGCCCTGCCGAGATTCGTATTTGCGCTCTGGTTCAGGAATACCGTTACGAATGTCGAGCATGGCGGCCCGGAATTCTCGGTTCAACGGGTCGCGCTCACGGTGGTTGGCGCGATCGGCTATATTGTCCTCATGTCCTTGCTGGAGGTGGCTTTGACGCGCGCTGCCATCGAGGATTTGAGCGGCAAGCGGCCGTCGATGCGTGATTGCATCGGGACGGCCCTGGCACTCCTGCTGCCGGCAATCGGCATTTCGCTGATTGTCAACATTGGCTTCACAGTCGGCCTCGTGCTGCTCGTCGTTCCGGGATTTTGTTGGTTCTCTGGGTTGTAGCGATACCGGTTCTGATTCAGGAAAAACTGGGGGTATTCGCGAGTTTGGGCCGCAGCCGCGATCTTTCCAAGGGCAGCCGTTGGTCTCTGCTCAGTCTCTGGTTCCCCCTGTTCGTAGCTTTGGTCGCAACAAATTTCACGTTGGGCCGCGTCCTATCCCACTTAGGCATTCCGCTCGTGTTCTTCCTGGACGCTCTGGCGCGCGCGGTCGAGCAAGTCGTGTTTTCCGTTGCCATCGCCGTCAGCTATGTCGAGCTGCGCCAGGTCAAGGAAGGCACGAGCGTCGAAGACTTGGCGGAAATCTTCTCCTGAGGACGGGTGGAGGCTTTTCACCGGGTGCCATCTCGTGTTGCGCTCGAGCAGCCGAGCTTGTTCATAAAGCCTTTGTCTGCGCCGGTAACGCTGTGGCCAGCCGCTTCGCCCATCCCTCGATGCCGGAGCGGCCGGCCAGCAGGTCCTGCCTGATCTCGATGAGGACCGCGGGAATGCCGCGATCGTCGCCATGGACCGGTATGGCGTAGTCGCCGTCACGGCTGATCACGTAGGGCTCGTTTGCCGCGGCGTTGAGCGCACCGTCGGCGCGCAGGCCGGCAAGCACTGCCTGGCCGAAATCGACTGCTCGGTCGTAAAGCACGCCGGCGTGCCAGGGCCGCGCAATGCCGAGGAAGACCGGCGTGAAGGAGTGGATCGTTGCGATCCGCGTCGGTCTGCCCTGCTTCGACCGGTCGTCGAGATGGGCGGCCACGCGGTCATGAAACGGCGCGAACATGATTTCGGCACGCCGGCTTCGCTCCTCCGGATCGAGGCCGACATTGCCGGGGATGCCGGTGTCCTCGGATTGCACCGGAATGCTGCCGCTGGAACCAAGCGGCCGGTTGAGATCGATCAAAAGCCGCGAATAGGAGCTGAGGAAAGCCGGAGCATCGAGCAGCTTCGACAGAGCGCGGGTCACTGCGGCGGCTCCGATGTCCCAGGCGATATGGCGCTGCAAATGGCGGCTGTCGAGACCGAGCCGCGCATACTCGGCCGGAATATGATTGGACGCATGCTCGCATATCAGAACGATATCGGAACGCCCCGTTTCGTTGATAGCTTCGACCGCTGGAAGCCAACCTTCCGGTAGGATGGCGTTGGCAACCGGCTCAGCCATCAATACAGCGTCCGGTAGAGATCGCAGACCGCCACTGGGTCGAGACCGGCGAGGCGCTCGGTCTCATGCCGCTTAAGGCCGACAAAAGTCTCGACGAACACCGGCGCGAACCATCCGGTGACGGTCTTGTCGGCGACGAGCGCGTCGAGTGCCATCGGCAGCGTTTCCGGCAGCCGCACGAGGCCAAGCTTCTTGCGCTCGGCAACGCTCATCTGTATCGGGTCGCCCAAGACCAGCGGCGGCGCCGGCAGCTTGGCTTTCAGCCCCTCCAGCCCGGCGCGCACGATCGCCGCCAGCGACAAATAGGGATTGCCGGTGGCGTCGGCCGCCCGGTATTCGATGTTGTACTGCCGCGCCGGATCGCGCCCGCCGATCGTCACCGTCGGGCAGATGCGCAGGCTCGCCTCGCGGTCGCGATCGGCAAGCCAAGTGTAGGACGAGCTCCAGCTATGCGGCTTCAGCCGGTAGTAGGACGACACACTCGCCGCCGTCATGGCGGTGATCGCGGGCAGGTGGCGCAGCACACCGGCACAGAACGAAGCGGCCTGGCTGGAAAGGCCGCCCGGCTGGGCCGGGTCGTAGGTCGCCGGTTTGCCGGCGTCTTCGACGAAACTGAAATGGATGTGGACGCCGTTGCCGACGGCATCGGGAGCGGTTTTGGGCGCGAAGCTCGCCCGCCAGCCGGCGCATCGCGCGACTTCGCGCGTGATCTCGCGGATGGCGACGGCGCGATCGGCCGCGGCAAGCGCATCGGCCGGCTCGCACGTCACCTCGAACTGGTCGGTGCCGAACTCGGCGATTACCACTTCGGGCGCGACGCCGGCCTCCGCCAGCGCCGCCATAAGATTGGCGGCAAACGGATCGGCGCGGCGCAGTGCGGCCAACGACATCGAATGAGCCGGTGCGAAGTCGCCCTCGATATGGAATTCATGCTCGAAGGCGGCGATGACGGAAAGCCCGGTTGCCGCCTTCAACTCCGCCAGCGCATCCTTGAGCATGGTCCGCGTACAGCCGACCCACGGGCTGCCGTCGAGTTCGACGATGTTGCCGGCGACCATGTCGAAAGGCGTCGCCGATCCGGTCAGCGCCGTGCGGAACCGCGCGTTGAGATCGGGAACGAGCCGCACATCGCCTGACGAGCCCCAGGGATTGGGATCGACGATGGAGTTGAACGGCGTCAGCGACAGATTGGCCTGCAGCCAGCCGACGCCGGTCGCGGCGATCTTCTGCAGCTTGCTTTCGACGACCGAGCGGCCGCGCGTGATCGCCGAAAGATCGGTGGTGACGACGGCAACCAGCGGTTCGACGGTCGATGTCATGCAGCTTTTCCCAAGGCTTCGAAACGGCCCGTAACGGTGGCGGTATCAGTGACCCAGCAATAGCCACCGAAAGCCTCGAGCGCGCCGTCATGACGCTCCTGCGAGGCGGCGGCGCAGGCATCCGATACGCAGGTGACGAGATAGCCGCGATCGGCGGCATCGCGCACCGCCATGTCGACGCACTGGTCGGTCATGATGCCGGCGACGATCAGATAACGCACTCCGAGGTTTTTCAAGACATAGTCGATGTTGGTCGAGTTGAAGACGCCCGACGATGTCTTCGGCAGCATGATCTCGTCGCCGACCGGCGCCAGCGACGGCACCGGCAGGCCTTCCGGCCGGCTCGGCGCGATATGGATCGGCGTCAGCTTGTGGTCGAGCGAGCAGTCGCGGCCGTCTTCGGTCAGGCTCTGGATGATCGTGTGGATCACCTCGACGCCGTTGGCCCGCGCCGCCGCCAGCAGGCGCTCCTGGTTGGGGATCGTTTGCGACGCCGTCTGCCGGTAGAAATAGTGGTCGGGACCGCGCTCCGGATGCGCCGGATCGGCCCCGGGCTCCAGCCAGACCCGTTGCATGTCGACCAGCAGCAGCGCGGTTTCGCCGGCCCGGAACGGCTCGTTTCGTTTCGGCAATGATGGCGTCATGCTTGGGTCCTGCTTCGCTGATCACGTCTGGCTGATTTAGCTGATTTTGGTCCGCGCGTCCTGCGTGGTGGACGCACTTATTGGGATATTCGAAGTCACTAATTTAAGATAAGCTTTGTTTTCGGGCGTGGAGACGGGGGGTCTCTGTCATGATCGATTCAGACGTGTTCGACTTTGTCGAACGCTGCAGGAAGCACACAGCCACCGGGCCGCTGCTGGGCGACTTGCTCGAAACCGTGCGAAATCTCGGCTTCGAGCACCTGATCCTGAGCGGCGTGCCGCTCGGTGGCCAGAAGCTTGCACCGATGGTCGAACTGAATGGCTGGCCGGCCGGCTGGTTCGAACGCTATGTCGAGGCCGAGCATGCCGCGGCTGATGGTGTTTGCATTTACTCGGCAAAGACCTTGAAGCCGTTCCTTTGGTCGGAAGTTCCGGCAAAATGGTCGGATACGGAGGGCTCACGACGCATTGCCGGCGAGGCGACTGAGTTCGGCATCTGCAGCGGCTTCGCCGTACCGATGCTCAGCGTTCATCATTGGCAATCCGTGCTGTCGTTTGCCTCTTCCGCGAAGGCCTGCGCCCTGTCGCCGCGCCATCAAGTGCAACTGGTGACGATGGCGGTATACGCGGGCATGTCGATCCAGGCCTTGGCGAATGACGATGATGACCATGAGGGCGTGCTGACCGACCGCGAAAAAGAAGTGCTCTTGTGGGCCGCGGCCGGCAAGACATCGTCTGAGACATCCCAGATCCTCGGCCTGACCGAGCGCACGGTCAAATGGCATTCGACACGGGCTCGCGAGGCTTTTGGCGTCGCAACGACCACGCAAGCGGTCGTCGAAGCGGTGCGCCGGCGCCTGATCCACCCCTAAAACGCGTCAACTGTCCCATCGGACAGGTGACGTATATTAGCGCGACTGCGAGTATCCCTTTGAGAACGATCGGGGGATCGCGCCATGATAACGGCCCACGTAGTCAATGCGCATAACAAGCATCTCTATGAAAACGAATTCGACGAGTTTCTGCGCCGGCGGCACGATTTCTTCGTGCACCAGAAGCATTGGCGCCCTCCGAGCCCGGATGGTCGCGAGCTGGACCAATTCGATACCGACGCGGCGACTTACCTGCTTGGTATTGAAGACGGTCGCGTGGTGACTTCGGCTCGATTGATCCCAACGAGCGAGCCGCACATGGTCTCGGAGGTTTTTTCTCACATGTGCGAAAAATCGGGCGTCCCGAGGCGTCCCGATTGGGCCGAATGGACGCGCACATTCGTCGTTCCCGACAAACGAACTGCCGGACTGAGGGGAACACTGACGCAGCTGTGCTGCGCGGTGATGGAATACGCTCTCGACGAAGGCCTCAACGCTGTCGGCGGCATCCAGGAAACCTACTTCATGCCGCACCATGGCGCGCTCAAATGGCGGGCCGAGCCGATGGGCATGGCCAGGGAAGAAAACGGCGAGTGGTACATCGTCGCGTATATCGATGTGAATGAGGCGGCGCTGGCGAGCGTCCGCAAGATACTGGGGATTGAGCATTCGTTGCTGGTTCGGCGGGGAGCGCAACTGCCGTTCTTGGAAAGCAACAACAAGCAATACGCATCTGCATTGTATAAGTAAGAAAAATCGGGGAAAGACCAAAGTGCAAAATTTTGCATTACGGATTGCTGCGCTCGGCTTCGTCGGGGTCTCGGAGCTTTCGCTGGTCGCTTGTAGTTCAAAGCAATTCGCTGAAGTCCCGAAGTCGACGCCTGTCGTTCCGCTGTCCGGCGTTATCAACACATTGAAATGCGGCATCTCGAATGCTTTGGCGAGCGACACCCAGGGACGAAGTGGGCTGCTGGAGTCAGTTGCCGTCGTAGGCCTGAATGTGAATATCGTCGAAGGAACCACGCTCTCCGGTCATGTATCGGCGGGAATCCCGATTTCTGTAGGAAGCGTATCGCCAAGCCTGACGGCCTCTAGAGAGGCCACACTCACCAACAACAGCACGATCGACTTCGGCATCATCCTCAGTGGCTATAATGAACTGGCATGCCAGACCGTGGGTGGCGAATATCAAGATGCCGGGTTCTCCCTCTGGCTTGGCCAAGTGGTACGTGAAGTGAACGTGGCTGTTGCCGGCGCGCCCTACGCCTTCATTCAGAAATATACCTATGACAGCAACTTCGTGGTCAAAAAGAGTGCGAAGGCTGGAGTGGATTTCGAAATAGTCCCGGTGAAGCTCGGTGGATCGATCGACAGCTCGCGCAGTGACGTACAGCATATAAATATAACTATCCAGGCGGTCAGTTTCGACGGAAAAAAGAAGAATCCTAGAGGCAAGATATTCGATGTTCCGCCAGCCCGGCCTGTTCACACGAAAATCAAAGGACTAGATGCTGGTTCGTAGAGGAGGTGCGTGATGCTTAGCAGGCGAAATTTCTTGGCGTTTACGGCTTTTGCGCCGATTTGCCTTCACTGTCGAACTGTCTACGCTGAGGGCGAACCGCCGCCCAAATTCTGCACAGAAGTGATCATGAAGGATTTCAATACTGCGCTGAATATCGCGATCGATGAAAATCCCGCGAATGACCCTTCCCTGGAGAATCTGCCGCGGACCGAAGCAATTTCGTTGTTCAAGAAGAAATGGCATCCAGACAGGCGTGTGCTGCATGTCGACTTTCTTTCACAACCCGCCTACATCGACAACGTGATTTCTGCTGCCAAGGGATGGGAGCCCTTTATCGGAATCAAATTCCTCTTCGGGCAATCCGATCCGGATATCTTGGTCAACTTCGAAGAAGGCGGTTCTTGGAGCTACATAGGGACCGACTCGCGCTATTTTTCCGCGCGCGGGCGCCCCTCCATGAATTTTGGGTGGTTCGATGCCTCGACTGACAAGAGCGAATTCCATCGGACGACCCTTCACGAATTTGGCCACGCGCTCTCGCTGGTTCACGAGCAGAGTCATCCAGGTGCTCACATCAGTTGGAAAGAGGCGGAAGTATTCGCTTACTATGCGAAGCTGGGGTGGTCGAAGGACGACGTTCGCGAACAGGTTTTTGCGAAATACGAATTGAGCCAAGTCAACGGGTCGAATTACGATCCCACCTCGATCATGCACTATCCGATCCCAAAGGAGTTGGTGTCTGACCTTAACGATGTTGTCGGCTGGAATACCGAATTGTCTCAGCTCGACAAGACGACCATCACAACGCTCTATCCAAAGTCATTAAGCGGCGGGCTGCCGAAGTAGGTCCATCTGTCATGACAACAAGATCGACGTTTCTCCTTTCCCTTCTCGCCGTTTTTGCGGTTGTGGGGCCGGCCCGGAGCCAGAGCATATTTGACGTGCTTAAGCAGCGTATAAAATTACCTGCAAGCGCGTTGTCTCGTCCCGAAGACCCAATCGTCGTGGACATATGTAAAAAGGATCCGTTGGCGTGCTTGGATAGATTTCCGAGTGCTCCTTCCAATTTATGCGAACTGGACCCTGACACGTGTGTAGATTCACATCTACCCAATTTACCTATCAGAGAGCTGCAACCTTCACCCCTTTGCGAGATTGATCCCTGTGCTTGCGAGAACTGCAAGCTCAACAACGCAGGCGGCATCGGCGCGTTCGAAGATGCAGTTGCGCCAGTCGGGTTTGAAGCCTCCGGCACCGGGTTGGTTGGCCCTGAGGTACTCGCCGCGCCACGGCCTTTTGCCAGCTTTGCAAGCCCGCTCGCATCGGGAGGGCCTCAGCTGAAAACCGACGAAAAGTCGTCCTTTGGTTTTGACCTCGAAACTGCCCGCGGCCAACTCACGGCCACCTATCCAGAGAAGCTCATTTGCAACAATTCCACGTCAAGGCCCGTCGAATATTGGCGCGAACTCCTACTAAGGCGGAGCGAAAGTGAGCGATGCAGCGAGGCAGCGCAAATTATGCTCGAACAGCGCGGAAAGCACCGTTTGACATATTTCGACATTTTATCCGGCAAGACAAGAAGGGAAAACGCCAAAACGGAGTTTAAGGTCTTTGAGGATTATGGCAACGCGTGCATCCATCGTGTCGAAGATATTGACAGCAACGCTGCCGCGAAATTCTCATTCGGTGAGAATTTCAAGGAAAAAGTTAAGGAGAACGTTGGCGAGCTGAATTTTGATGGAAAGGACGTGCACTGTACGGCAACGATCGTACAGTTCAAAAATGGCAACGAAGACAAGATCGGATTGGCGACAGCCGCCCATTGCGTCGGAGATCCGATAAAGGGGACCAGCGATCAGAACCTTCAATTCGCCAGTGTCCATAGCCAGATGCACTTCACCACTTTCTCAGGAAAGTCATACCCCGTCGAAATCGATCCTGGGCTACGAGGCTTTGTGTACGGCAAGACTTACGATGCTGTAATCATTCCGCTGATATCGGTTGCAGCAGGCGATCAACTCCCGACCGGCTTCAAGATTTCCGGGCGTCCAACGCTGTGGCAGCCGCTCTACATTGTCGCTGTCAATCCATTCCTGGCAGCTCTTCGCAACCTCACATTGTCATCGGACAACGACGGACTCGCTTCGGCAAGTGTCTCTCTTGAGCCGGGCTGTCGGGTTTATGGTATCAAGGGCGCGCAAATTTACCACAACTGCCAATCGGAGGGCGGCATGTCAGGCAGTCCGATCTTCGTTACGGCCGAGAACGAGGCAAAGATTGTTGCTGTCCACTCTGGCGAAGTTGCAACGCCCCTAATACCCGAATGCCCTCAGCCGACCGCCGGGGCAGCAAACTATGGGACCCTGCTGTCACAGAAATGACGAATTACGAAAAGATTACGGTGACGGTTCACTAATTTCTTTTCGCCGCCTCCCTCGTTTTCCGGGTTTCACGGCTTTGCCGATTTGCCCGGCGATGCTCTCGGCCTACGGGTGCATCGAAAACCGCGACATCGGCGACGCGGCAATACTCGATGAGCAGTTGTTGTGGAACCATAGTCTTCGGACGTGAAAACACTTTGGCTCGCCCGCACGGTGCTGGGGATGCGACGGACCGGCAACGCCGGCAAGGTGCACCGTGCGGCGCGGGCGACATTGTAAAAAGTGCACTCACCGTAATTCTGATCTATACTCCGGACACCAGCCCGAGCGCCTACGGCAAGGCGAAGGGCGGATGAAGCGCTTGATAGAGTTCTCTTTGTAGTCATGGGGCGATGTTAAGATGTTAGCCTCCGACCTAACGAAATTTATCGAGCAGGATCATCTGGCTCTGGATGCCTTCGTAAAGGGCGATCCTGAGCCCTTGAAAAACCTCTACTCGCGACAGGACGACGTCATTATTGCCAATCCCTTTGGCCCGCCGGCGAAGGGATGGAGAAAGGCCGCTGAGACCATGGAACGCGCCGCCACCAATTACCGGCACGGCAAGGCCATCGGCTTTGAGCGCATCTCGGAGTATGCGACAGCCGACTTGGGATACATCATCGAGATCGAGCGGTTCCAATCCAAGGTCGGTGGTGGCAACAAACTGGTGCCGATTGCGCTTCGCGTCACCACCATATTCCGGCGCGAGGAAGGCGCGTGGAGGATCGTCCTTCGTCATGCCGATCCGATAACCTCGGCACGCCCGCCGACGTCCATTGTCGGGGAGTAGAAAGTTGCCGGAGAGGTTTTAGGAATTACGGCAACGGTGCACTAATTTCTTTTCGCCGCCTGCCTCGTTTTCCGGGTTTCACGGCTTTGCCGATTTGCCCGATCTCGGTCCCAAGGGGTGCATCAAAATCGTAACATCGGCGACGCGGCAATACTGGAGAGGGCGACACGGGAAAAAGTGCACTGTCACCGTAATTCGACCAGGTAATTCGACGGAAGTTATTCCTGGAGGAGCGGGTTCGGTAGCTAAGTAATTGAAATTGCTTGGCTGGGGAACCTGGATTCGAACCAGGACTAACGGAGTCAGAGTCCGTGGGTCTACCGTTAACCTATTCCCCAGCAGGCGCGGCCGTTGAAAACCACACGGGCAGGGCGACGATGTCGCCGCGCGTGCCTTGTAGCCGCCGCCGGAAAATAGTCAACCCTGCCGTAGGCATTTCAATCGGCGCGGTTGCTTCAGATTTGCCCTGTCGTCACTCCTGCCGGCGTTTGCGCTGCCCCTCACCCTCTCCCCGTGGAGGACGGGGAGAGGGGATCGCCAGCGTTGCGTCCGAGCCCCTTCTCCCCGTTCTTCACGGGGAGAAGGTCCCGGCAGGGGGTTGAGGGGCGGCGCCGACATTGAGGATTGATCTTCTCACGGTCGTCATCAGGCCTGACGCGATTGCCCAAGCTTCAACTCTCGCTGCGGCTGTATTGCGAGTGCTCGAAGAATAGCACCACGCCGAGCGCGATCAGCAGCGGGATGATCAGGTAGAACAGCCGGAACACCAGCAGCGCCGCCAGCACGCCGACCTGGTCCATATGTGACAAGCCCGCGAGAAACACCACCTCGAACACGCCCAGCCCGCCCGGCGCATGCGAGATCTGCGCGATCGAGAACGACACCAGGAAAACGCCGAGCACGATGAAATAGCCGGGATTGCCGGTGGCGGGCAGGGCGAAGAAGATGATCGCCGCCGCCGCCAGCAGCTCGATCGGGCCGACCAGCAATTGCCGCGCCACGATCGGCAGCGCCGGGTAATGCAGCTGAAAGCTGCCGATCCTCAGCGGCCTGAGATGCAGCCAGCTGCCGAAGACATAGGCCGCCACCACGAGCAGCATGGCGAACCCAGCTGCTTGCGACAGCCGATGATGCGGTATGCCGGAAAACCGGTCGATCACCTCGGGCTCGAGCAGCAGCACGATGCCCGAGACGAACAGCGTCGACAGCACGAAGGTGATCCAGCAGATCGCCACCAGAATGCCGACATCCTGCCCGGTAAGGCCCCTGGTGCCGTAGGCGCGGTAGCGGATCACCGCACCGGAAAACACCGAGCCGCCGATATTGTGCGACAGCGCGTAGGTGGTGAACGAGCAGAAGGTGACGAACAGCCACGAGACTTTTTTGCCGATGTGCAGCAACGCGATGTGGTCGTAGCCGGCGAGCGAGGCATAGGCGATGACCGAGCTCAGCGCCGCCAGCACCCAGCCGCGCGCCGGGATGGCGATTATGCCGGCCCAGACATCGTCAAGCGAGATGCCGCGCAATTCGTGCAGCAGCAGCCACAGCGAGAACACCACCGCGGCGATGCCGATGACGGGCCAGAAATAGCGCCTCCAGTTCATGGCATGACGATCATGCGTTGCAGCCCGTACCGTTTTCCGGTTCGCAGCAGGCAAACCGCCCGCGTTGCCGAATGATTTACCCTCCATTTCAGAAATGCCTCATTGAAGCCGGCTATTCAACCGGGAAGGCGCGTTGTGGCGCTCGCGCCTTCCCTTCTCCCAAGGGGACAAGGGCTCACCGACGTCGCCGCCTTCACGCCGCCGGCAAAATTCGCCGCGAGCGCTCTTGGTGATCCGGCCGTGCGCTGATAGTCTGGCGGCAACTTGAACATGTAAAAGCGCCTGCTGCGTCCGGTCTCCGGTTCGCGCGGCGCCGGAAGGAACGACAGTGGAAGACCACGACGCCGGCGCTGGCGCGCCGGAAGTGGGCGTGTCCAGGGGTTCGCCGACGCCGTCCGGCCAGGCAAGCCCATCCACCGGACGCTACGGCCGTCAGGTGCAACCCTGGTCCGGCAATGGACAGGCTGGCGACACGTCCCACGATCACAAGGGTCAGAACGGCCCGCATCAGAACGGCAAACCCAAGAAACGGCGCAAGCGCCGGCGCGGGCGCAAGGTTTTCGCACGCGACGAGACTCGTCCGCTGGCGGCCGGCGCTTCGGTGCCCGCCGCCAACGAGGCCCCGGCCGCGCGCCCGCCCCAGCCAGCGGCTTACGCGCCTCCGCCCTCAGCTCCGCCAAGGCCGGGGCAAGGTGCCCGCACACCGCCGCCGCTGCAGGAATTGCCGGTGTTTGCCGCGCTCGATCTCGGCACCAACAATTGCCGGCTGCTGGTCGCGGTGCCGACGCGCCATGGCCAGTTCCGCGTCATCGATGCCTTCTCGCGCATCGTCAGGCTGGGCGAGGGCCTTACCGCCAATGGCCGGCTCGGCGACGCCGCAATGGACCGCGCGGTCGAGGCGCTGAAGATCTGCGGTGACAAATTGCGCAACCGCAAGGTCAGGAAAGCCAGGCTGATCGCCACCGAGGCCTGCCGAACCGCCGCCAATGGCGTCGAGTTCCTCGAGCGCGTCGAGCGCGAGGCCGGCCTGAAGCTCGAGATCATCGACCGCCAGACCGAGGCGCGGCTGGCGGTGTCGGGCTGCGGTTCGCTGGTCGAGCGCGACACGCAAGGCGTCGTGCTGTTCGACATCGGCGGCGGCTCGTCCGAAATCGCGCTGATCGACCTCACCGGTCAGCGCTCGCCAAGGCTTGCCAACCATATCGTCTCGTGGACGTCGCTGCCGGTCGGCGTCGTCTCGCTGGCCGAGCGTTTTGGCGGCCGCACGGTGACACGCGAGATCTTTGGCGCCATGGTCGAGGATGTCGCAATGCGGCTGCGCGCCTTCGACGGGCGTGATCGGCTGAGCCACCTCCTGGCCAGCCCGAAATTCCATTTGCTCGGCACATCGGGCACGGTGACGACGCTGGCCGGCGTCCATCTCGATCTCGAACGCTATGACCGCCGCCGCGTCGACGGGCTGTGGATGGATCGCGACAGCGTCGACCGCATGGTCGAAAAACTGGTCGGCTGGGATTTCCAGCAACGCGTCGCCAACCCTTGCATCGGCGCCGACCGCGCCGACCTGGTTCTGGCCGGCTGCGCCATATTGGAGGCGATCCGCGCCGTCTGGCCGTCGGAGCGGCTGCGTGTCGCCGACCGCGGCCTGCGCGAGGGCATATTGAGCGAATTGATGGCCGATGACGGCGTCTGGCGGCGAGGCAGAGCATGATCCCGAAAAGTGGCTGCCGGTTTTCGGACAAGATCATGCTCAAACAAGCAATCAAGCAATGACCAAGAAACCGGAAAGACCGAGCTCCGCCGGCATTCGCGTGCTGAAGACGAAGATCAAGAAGAAAAGCGGCCTGAAGGAATCGTCGCGCCGCTGGCTGCAGCGCCACATCAACGATCCCTATGTCCAGCGCTCGAAGGCCGACGGCTATCGTTCGCGCGCCGCCTACAAGCTGATCGAGATCGACGACAAGCACCATTTGCTCAAGCCTGGCATGAAGGTGATAGACCTTGGTGCGGCGCCCGGCGGCTGGTGCCAGGTCGCCGCCGCGCGTACCAAGTCGACCGCGGAACACCCGAACGTCGTCGGCATCGACTATCTCGAGATGGACGCCGTGCCGGGCGCCCCGGTGCTGCTGATGGATTTCCTCGATCCGCAGGCGCCGGAGAGGCTGGCCGAGACGCTGGGCGGCCAGCCCGACATCGTGCTCTCCGACATGGCCGCACCGACCACCGGCCACAAACGGACCGACCACATCCGCACCATGCATCTGTGCGAGGTGGCGGCCGATTTCGCGCTGTCGGTATTGAAGCCAGGCGGACATTTCCTCGCCAAGACGTTTCAGGGCGGCGCCGAGAACGAATTGCTGGCGAGACTCAAGCGGAATTTCCGCTCGGTCCATCACGTCAAGCCGCCGGCCTCACGCGATGAGTCGGTGGAGCTTTATTTGCTGGCGAAGGATTTTAAGGGGTAGCGCCCTTTCCTTCTCCCCTTGTGGGAGAAGGTGGCCTCGCGAAGCGAGGTCGGATGAGGGGTGTTCCAGCTTGGCAACACGCTTGCAGTTATCATCGCCTCATTTCTTCCAACACCCCTCAACCGTCTCGGCGCTGCGCGCCGATCCACCTTCTCCCACAAGGGGAGAAGGGAAGGGGTCCTCAACTCCCCGGCGGGCTCACCGGCTCCAGCGTCTTCGGCGGTGTCAGCCGGCCATGTCCAGACACGGCATTGCCGGCGTCCGGGGCCAGCCGCATGAACGACAGCGAGGCTGCCGCCGACACCGCCGCTACGATGAAGAAGGCGGTGTGGAAGTCGCTCAGCGTCAGCGGGCCGCCATGGATCGTGGTCGACACTTCCAGGATGCCGCCGGCCAGCGCCACACCGAGCGCGATCGCCAACTGCTGGAACACGGCCGTGATCGGCGTCGCCTTGCTGGTGTCGGCGGCCGAAATCTCGGCGTAGGCAAGCGCATTGATGCCGGTGAAGAACATCGACCGGATGAAGCCCCCGGCGAGCAGCATGGCGAGGATCAGCCCGTAGGGCGTGTCGGGTGTGAACAGGCCGTTGATGGCGATGGACGCGGCAGCGATGAGCGAGCCTGAAATCAGCACCCGGCGGAAGCCGGCGACCCTGAAGATCAGCGCGGTGACGAATTTCATGCCTATGGCGCCGATCGCCGAGACGAAGGTGATCATGCCGGACTGGAACGGCGTCAGCCCGAAACCGATCTGGAACATCAGCGGCAACAGGAAAGGTACGGCACCAATGCCGATGCGGAACAGTCCGCCGCCGAGCACCGAGGAGCGGAACACCCGATTGCGAAACAGCTCGAGCGCCAGCAGCGGGTTCTTGGCGCGGCGCGCGTGCAGCAGGTAAAGCACCGCCGATGCCAGTCCGACGGCAACGGTGATAAAGCTGGCAACTGGCGGCAGAGCCGGCAGGCTGACCACCGAAAGGCCGAACACAATGCCCGATGCCGCCAGCCCGCTCAGCACGAAACCGATGAGATCGAGCGGCGGCGTCTGCGCGGCGTCGGTCTTCGGCAGGAAACGCGTGGCCAGCCAGATGCCGATCAGCCCGATCGGCACATTGATCAGAAAAATCCAGTGCCAGGAAAAATAGGTCGTGATGAAGCCGCCGACCGGCGGGCCGACCAGGGGGCCGACCAGAGCCGGGACAGTCAGCCACGACATGGCGGCGACGAGTTCGCTTTTCGGCGTCGCGCGTACCAGTACCAGGCGTCCGACCGGTGTCATCATGGCGCCGCCAATGCCTTGCAGGAAGCGTGACACCACGAAAGCCGGCAACGAATTGGAAATGGCGCACGCGACCGAACCGACGATGAACACGGCGATCGCGGCGCGGAAGACATTCTTGGCGCCGAAGCGGTCGGCCATCCAGCCGCTGATCGGAATGAAAATCGCCAGCGATACCAGATAGGCGGTCAGCGCCAGCTTGAGCGCGATCGGGCTGGTGTGGATGTCGATGGCGATCGCCGGCAACGATGTCGCAATGACGGTCGAATCCATGTTTTCCATGAATAGAGCGACCGCCAGGATAAGCGGAATGGTGCGGTTCACGATGGATCCGGCCTTGAAATGTGCGTCGCGATTGCTTGCCGGCCCTGGGGGCCAAACCGACAGGTAGGGCGGTTATCATGGCTTGGCCCGGATGTCGCATTAATTTGCTGTCACGTTTGTGCGACCGCAAGTCTCGCAGCCCCTGGGGCAAAATGCAGCTTCGCCACTACACAACCATCGGCTTTTCAACGGCCACGGGACGTGTTACGAGCCAGCGCCAATCCTGAAAGGGAAGAAGACGAGTCGGCGCTGTCCATCCAGGGCGAGCGCCTTTCCTGCATTCCGAGGGCTGGCCATGGCAAAAATCATCGAGACGTCCACCGGCGCATTGGCGCTGACCTTTGACGACGTGCTGCTGCAGCCGGGCCATTCCGAGGTCATGCCCGGCGAGACCGACATCCGCACCCGCATCGCCGGCGACATCGACCTCAACGTGCCGATCCTGTCGGCCGCCATGGACACGGTTACCGAGGCGCGGCTCGCCATCGCCATGGCCCAGGCCGGCGGCATCGGTGTCATCCACCGCAATTTCTCGCCGGCCGAACAGGCCGAGCAGGTGCGGCAGGTGAAGAAATTCGAGTCCGGCATGGTGGTCAACCCTGTCACCATCGGTCCCGAGGCGACGCTTGCCGATGCGCTGGGTCTGATGCGCACCTACAGCATTTCGGGCATTCCGGTGGTCGAGAACGGCGGCACCGGCGGCCACACGGTCGGCCGGCTCGTCGGCATCCTGACCAACCGCGACGTCCGCTTCGCGTCCGATCCGGCGCAAAAGGTCTATGAGCTGATGACCCGCGAGAACCTGATCACGGTCAAGGAGAACGTCGATCAGGACGAGGCCAAGCGGCTGCTCCATCAGCACCGCATCGAGAAGCTTGTTGTGGTCGATCGGGACGGCAATTGCGTCGGGCTGATCACGGTCAAGGACATCGAGAAGTCGCAGCTCAACCCGCACGCCACCAAGGATGTGCAGGGGCGTTTGCGCGCCGCCGCCGCCACCAGCGTCGGCGATGACGGTTTCGAACGCGCCGAGCGCCTCATCGACGCCGGCGTCGACCTTCTCGTGATCGACACCGCGCACGGTCATTCGCAGCGCGTTCTGGATGCGGTGACGCGGGCCAAGAAACTGTCCAACTCGGTTCGCATCCTGGCCGGCAACGTCGCCACCGCGGAAGGCACCTTGGCGCTAATCGATGCCGGCGCCGACGCGGTCAAGGTCGGCATCGGACCAGGCTCCATCTGCACCACCCGCATCGTCGCCGGCGTCGGCGTGCCGCAGCTCTCGGCGATCATGTCGGCGGTCGAGACGGCGCAGAAATCCGGCGTCTCGGTCATTGCCGATGGCGGCATCAAATATTCGGGCGATCTCGCCAAGGCACTGGCCGCCGGCGCAAGTGCTGCGATGATCGGCTCGCTGCTGGCCGGCACGGACGAAAGCCCGGGCGAGGTCTATCTGCACCAGGGCCGCTCCTTCAAAGCCTATCGCGGCATGGGCTCGGTCGGCGCGATGGCGCGCGGCTCCGCCGATCGTTATTTCCAGGCCGAGGTACGCGACACGCTGAAACTGGTCCCGGAAGGCATCGAAGGGCAGGTGCCGTACAAAGGACCTGTGTCTGGCGTGCTGCACCAGCTTGCAGGCGGCCTGAAAGCCGCTATGGGTTATGTCGGTGGCCGCGACCTTGCCGATTTCCGCGAGCGCGCCACTTTTGTGCGGATATCCAATGCCGGACTTCGTGAAAGCCACGCCCATGACGTCACGATTACCCGCGAAAGCCCGAATTATCCTGGCGGAGCCTGACCGTCATGCGTCTTGGCGCAATCTGGCGGCAATGATCCTGCGGCTGTCGCGCCACGCGGCCGCACTCTGTGTCGCCACCGTGGCGGTTTTCATCATCATGACGGCAATGGAGTTCCTCTATTTTCGCCAATTGAGCGGCGGTCTGCCGTCGCTCGACATGCGCTATGCCGGTTTCACCCCGGATGAGGGCATGGCCTGGCTGACGGCACTCGGCCGGCGCGGCAGCGAAATTATTCTCGTCTGGCATTACCTGACCTTCGACCTGCTGTTTCCGGCGCTGCTGTCGCTGACGATGGTCAGCCTGATCCTGGCCACGGGCCGGCGGCTGAAGAATTTCCGTGCACTGCCTGCGCAAACCCAGTCGATATTCGCGGTTGTGCTGGTGCTGCCCTACCTGCTTACCGACTATGCCCAGAATATCGCTGTGGCTCGTCTTTTGTCCGATTTTCTGTCGGCCAATCCGGATTCGCTGTCCTTCGCCTCGGCGCTGATCGTCACCAAATTCGCCCTACTGGCGATACCAGTGACCGTCACTGCGGCTTTCACTCTGATGGCTCAGAAACGGTCTTGAAGGCTGGGTGACAGAGACAGGGGGCATCTTGAACCAGACCGCGATCTTCTGGCCGATGCTGGCGCAGGTGCTGCTGGTCTATATCGTCTACGTCGTTATGGGCCGGCGCCGCCATGGTGCGGTCAGATCGGGCGAAGCCAAGGCCGGCCAGTTCAAGACGCGCTCGACGGAGCCAGGTTCCAGCGTCACCGTCGCCGACAATCTGAGCAACCAGTTCGAACTGCCGGTGCTTTTCTACGTCTTATGCTTGACGCTGCACGTGACCAATGGCGTCAATTATCTGACCTTGGCACTGATGTGGATCTTTGTCGTCTCCCGCTATCTTCACGCATCGGTCCACTTGACCAGCAATCAGCTGATCCTGCGCAGCAGGGCATTCTACCTGGGCGCGGTGGTTCTTGCACTTGGATGGATATGGCTAGCGGTGCATCTGCTCGGCTTGGTCTGAGCAAGCTCAATGCTACAAATCGAACACAGCGATCTTGCGCTTGTCGAACCTGATGGCGAGTTCACCGCGCACCAGCTTGAGCGCGGCCTCGCCGAAGACGGCACGCCGCCAGCCTTGCAATGCCGGCACGTCGGCTTCGTCGCCCTCGGCAGCGATGCGGTCGATGTCGTCACTGGAGGCGAGTACCTTCGATGCGACGCCTTCCTTTTCGGCAACGATCCGCAGCAGCACCTTCAGCAACTCCGCCGCGGCGCTTGACCCCTCCGGCGGCTGGAAGCTCTTCGGCAGCTTCGGCATCTCTTCCCTGGGCAGGGCAAGGGCAGCGTTTACCGCGCCAAGCAGTGCCGTCGCCGTCGACGAGCGCTCCCAGCCCTTCGGCGTGGTACGCAGCTTGCTCAGTGCCGCAGCGTCGCGCGGCGCCTGCTGCGCCACTTCGTAGATAGCATCGTCCTTGAGCACCCGGCCGCGCGGCACGTCGCGCTCGCGCGCTTCGCGTTCGCGCCAGGCGGCCACCGCCTGCACGATCGCCAGTTCCTGCGGCTTGCGCAGCCGCATCTTGAGCCGCTTCCAGGCATCCTCGGGATGCGGATCGTAGGTCTCGCGCGAGGTCAGCACGTCCATCTCCTCGTTCAGCCAGTGGGCGCGGTTTTCCCGCACCAGCTCGGCACTGAGATGCTTGTAGACCTCGATCAGGTGGGTGACGTCGGCGAGCGCGTAGTCGAGCTGCTTTTCGGACAGCGGACGGTGGCGCCAGTCGGTGAAGCGCGAGGACTTGTCGAGCCGCGCTCCGGTGATGCGCTGCACCAGCTGGTCGTAGGAGACGCTGTCGCCGAAGCCGCAGACCATTGCCGCAACCTGGGTGTCGAACACCGGATGCGGCACCAGATCGCCGAGATGCACGATGATTTCGATGTCCTGGCGCGCCGCATGAAAGACTTTGACGATCGCCTCGTTGGACATCAGCCTGAAGAACGGTTTCAGGTCGATGTCGGGCGACAGCGGATCGATCAGCGCGGTCACCCCGGGCGCTGCCATCTGGATCAGGCACAGGATCGGCCAGAAGGTCGTTTCGCGAATGAATTCGGTATCGACGGTGACGAATTCCGCCTTTTCGAAAGCGGCAATAGCGGTCTCGAGTTCTTTCTGGGTGGTGATGACGTGCATCAAATCGCTTTTGGCAAGGGATAGGGTCTCTTTCAATTTCAGCCGCGCGCGCTTTCGTCAAGCGCAAGCACCTCTATCCAGGCTTTGCGGGTTCATCGGGATCGGCATTCCGCTTCGCCAGCCGGGCAAAAACCGTCGAAGTGCGCAACAGCGCCGTAAAACGGCTGCGATGGGTGGCCGGCACGGCGGAGCGCGCCTGCATCCGGTAAAGGATGACGGCCACGAAGATCGCATAGACGGTGGCGCTGAACACGAACAGCGCGCTCGGCCCGAAAAATTGCATCACCGTCGAGGCTGCGAACGGCCCGCCGATGGCGCCGAAGGAATAAAACAGCATCAAGGCAGCGTTGATCAGCACGAACTCGCCCTTGTCGGCGCGGTCGTTGGAATGCGCCGCTGACAACGAATAGAGCGGCATGGCGAAGCAGCCGAAGATGAAGACGAGCAGGAAGTTGAGAAACGGGCTGCCGCCTGCCACGAATGCCAGCGCCAGTGCCGCCACCATCGCACAGCACGTCGTCATCAGCAGCACCGAGCGCCGGTCCCAGCGGTCGGAGAGATAGCCAAGCGGGTATTGGATGATGGCGCCGCCGAAAATGCCGACGCTGACGAAGGTGACGACGTCGGCGACCGACATGCCGATCTGCTCGGCATAGACCGGCGACAGGGTGCGGAAGGCGCTGTTTGTGACGCCGACGGCGATACAGCCGAAGCAGCCGAGCGGCGAGATCCGCCAGACGCGCGCCAAATCGAGCTTGACGTCTTCCGGCGGCGTCGGATTGGAGCGGTCGCCGAGCGAAACCGGCACCAGCGAAACGGTGATCATCATCGACATGATGGCGAAGATGGCAAAGCCGCCGGCGCCAAAGATCGGGATCAGGAACTGGGCGCCCGTCACCGAGCCGATGTCGACCATCCGGTAGATGGCAAGCACCCGCGCCCGGTCGGTGTTGGTGACGCCGGAATTCAGCCAGGCTTCCATGATGGTGAACAGGCCGGCAAAGCAGAACCCGCCGGCAAAGCGCACGGCGCACCACATCACCGGATCGATGACCAGCACCAGAAGCAGCGTTCCCGCCGAGGCGATCGCCGCGAGTGCCGAAAAGGCGCGCACATGGCCGACGGACTTCATGATGCGGGTCACGGCAAGGCAGCCGAGCAGGAAGCCGGCGAAATAGAACGTGCCCATCAGGCCGATCGAGGAAGCGGGAAAACCTTCCTGCGCACCACGCAGCGCAATCAACGTGCTCTGCAGGCCATTGCCGCCGAGCAGGATGCCGGCGGCGATCAGGAGGGGGATCAGCGGGCGGATGGAGGACATGAAGGAAAGCCTGTCGTTGATCCTTCTTGAACCATCGCCTTCGCCAATGCCAGCGGCAATTCCCGGTGGCGTTGGGGCCAGCCGGGGGCCTTAATGCATGTCGCGCAAAAGTGTGCAGCGGTTTTGCGATAACGACATGCATAAAAACAAGAACCTAAAGCGCGTCGCCGAGGCCGATCGAACGCGACACGTTTTAGGTGCATTAACGAGGGGGAACTTGCGCTACCGCGTGGCGCCAGACCCTCCGTGTTGGGAACCAAGGCGTATCTTTGTAGTTCAGTGCTGGTGGGCGAATGCGCGTCTTGTGAGCTGCCGGTGTGCGGAGATGGTGTCAGGCATCGACGTCGTTTCTGCTGCCCGGCCTGAAGCTCCAAAGGGAGGTCCGCCATCATGAAATTTCATTCCGCATTTGCGGCATTTGCCGTGGCCGCAGTTCTGGCGGCCGGGCCGGCGCGGGCTGTCGACCTCGTCATGGTGTCCGGAGATACCGGCAACGGCCAGAGAATCCTTCGCGAGATCCTCGATCAATACGAGAAGACGACCGGCAACAAGGTTAGCGTCGTTCCGCTGCCCCCCTCGGCGACGGACCAGTTTGGCCAATACCGGCTCTGGCTTGCCGCCGGAAGCAGCGACGTCGACGTCTATCAAACGGACATCATCTGGGCCCCCCAGCTTGCAAGGCAGTTCATCGACCTGACCGAAGCGACCAAGGATGTCGTTGGCGCCCATTTCCCATCGATCATCAAATCGCAGACCGTGGACGGCAAGCTCGTCGCCTTGCCGATATTCACCGACGCTCCGGCGCTCTACTACCGCAAGGATCTCCTCGACAAATACGGCGCCAGGGTCCCGGCCAGCTGGGCTGAACTTGCCGATACCGCCAAGCTTGTCATGGATAAGGAGCGCGCGGCCGGCAACAAGGACATGTGGGGTTTCGTTTTCCAGGGCAACGCCTATGAGGGGCTGACCTGCGATGCACTCGAATGGGTGAAGTCGAACGGCGGCGGCCAGATTATCGAGCCGGACGGCACCATCTCCATCAACAATCCGCAAGCAGCTGCGGCGCTGGAAATGGCGAGGAGCTGGGTGGGAACCATCTCACCGCCCGGCGTTCTGGCCTACCAGGAAGAAGAGTCGCGCGGAGTCTGGCAGACCGGCAACGCCGTCTTCATGCGCAACTGGCCCTACGCCTACGCGCTTGGCAACAGCGAAAGCTCCCCCATCAAAGGCAAGTTCGAGGTGACGACGCTGCCGCCGGGGTCTGGTGAGGGCGCGCACCCGGCAGCAACGCTTGGCGGCTGGAATCTCGCGGTTTCCAAATATTCGAAGAACCCGGATGCAGCGATCGAGCTGGTCAAATGGATCGCCTCGCCTCAGATGCAGAAGTACCGCGCCTTGAAGGGGGCATATCTGCCGACCATCCAGGCACTCTATGACAATGCCGACATCGCCAGCGCCCAGCCGGTGATTCCGCGCTGGAAGGAAGTCATCCTCAACGCGGTGCCGCGTCCCTCGGCCCAAGCCAAGAGCCGGTACAATGAGGCGTCGAGCGAGTTCTGGACCGCCGTCCACAACACGATTTCCGGCGAGGGCACAGCCGCCGACAACCTTGCCGATCTGGAGTTCTCCTTGACCAGGCTCAAAGGCACCGCCTGGTGACCCCGCCGCGCTCAGGCTCGCTGCTGGCGCGTCAACGTACGCGCTCGGCATGGCTGTTGCTTGCCCCGATGCTCATCGTGCTCGCCGCCGTTGCCGGTTGGCCGTTGATGCGCACGATCTATTTCGGCTTCACCGACGCCTCGCTCGCCGACCTCGAAGCCCGCCGCTGGGTTGGCTTCGCCAACTATTTCTCCGTCGTGCAAATGCCGAGCGGCCGCGTCGTCTATGACGGGCTGCTCGCCGATCCGGTCTGGTGGCGCGCCGTCTGGAACACGGTGCGCTTCGCGGTGATTTCGGTGACCTGCGAGACGGTGCTCGGCATGATCGTCGCGCTGGTGCTCAACGCCAGGTTTCGCGGCCGCGGTATCGTGCGCGCCGCGATCCTCATCCCTTGGGCGATCCCGACGATCGTCTCGGCGAAAATGTGGCAGTGGATGCTCAACGACCAGTTCGGCATCATCAACGACGTCCTGCTCAAGCTCGGCCTGATCAGCACCAAGATCGCCTGGACGGCCAGCGCCGACACGGCGATGGTCGCCGTCCTTGTTGTCGACATCTGGAAGGCGACCCCCTTCATGGCGCTTCTCATTCTCGCCGGCCTCCAGATGCTTCCACAAGAAATCTACGAGGTCGCCAAGCTCGACGGCGTCGGCGCGTGGAGAATTTTCTGGAAGATCACTTTGCCGCTCATCCGACCGGCGTTGATGGTGGCCATGATCTTTCGCGGTCTCGATGCCCTGCGCATCTTCGATCTGATCTACGTGCTTACGCCAAACAACATACACACCAAGTCGATGTCGGTGTTTGCCCGCGAGAGCCTGTTTGAGTTCGACAAGTTCGCTTCCGGTTCCGCCGCCTCGACGCTTCTCTTCCTTATCCTCGCTCTGCTGACCATGCTCGTTCTTTGGCTCGGCCGGATAAGACTGGACAAGGACTATTGACCATGGGGGACTATTGATCATGGGGGACTACTGACCATGTGGATCGTCAAGCGCACGGCTTTCTACCTCCTCGTCGCCGTTATCGTCGTCGTCGCGGTGTTCCCGTTCTACTACGCCATCATCACCAGCCTGAAATCGGGGACGGCGCTCTTCCAGATCGACTATTGGCCGAAGACGATTACCTTCAGCAACTACAGGACCGTGTTCACCGAGGGGACCTTCCTGCGCAACCTCGTGAACTCGCTTTTCATCTCGAGCGCCGTTGTCGTCATTTCGCTGTTCCTCGGCGTCACCGCCGCCTATGCGCTGGCGCGCATCCGCTTCCGCGGCCGCTCGGCTCTGCTCCTCACTATCCTGTCCGTTTCGATGTTCCCGCAATTGGCGGTGCTTGCCGGGCTTTTCGAGCTGATCCGCATCTTCGGCCTCTACAATTCGCCGTTCGCGCTGATCTTGTCCTACATGATCTTCACCTTGCCGTTCACCGTCTGGGTGCTCACCGCCTTCGTTCGCGACCTGCCGATCGAGCTGGAGGAAGCGGCGATCCTCGATGGCGCCACGCCCTGGATCATCATCAGCCGCGTCTTCCTGTCGCTCATGTGGCCGGCGCTGGCGACCACCGGGCTTCTCGCCTTCATCGGTGCTTGGAACGAGTTCCTGTTCGCCCTGACGTTTACCTCCAGCAACGAGCAGCGAACCGTGCCGGTGGCGATCGCGCTGCTCTCCGGCAGCTCGCAGTTCGAGATCCCGTGGGGCAACATCATGGCCGCATCGGTGATCGTCACCGTGCCGCTCGTCGTCCTCGTTCTCATCTTCCAGCGCAAGATCATTTCCGGTCTCACGGCGGGCGGGGTGAAGGGGTGAGTGCATAGTTGAACTGCGGGCACAGAGCAGCGAACTCAGATTGACGCCTCGAGCATAAATTGATGCCGGTGGGAAAGGGGCGGGAAGAACGCGAACTCGACCCGGCTGCCGCTTGCCTTGACAAATGCACCCTCTCATGTGCTTTTCGCGCAAATTTTCAGGCTGGGCCATCATGCCTTGGCCGCAACCCAACATCCGGACTTTAAGAATGACAATGCATCGTTACCGCAGCCATACCTGTGCCCAATTGAGGAAGCTCGACGTCGGCTCGACCGTTCGCTTGTCGGGCTGGGTGCATCGCGTGCGCGACCATGGCGGCCTGCTGTTCATCGATTTGCGCGACCATTACGGCCTGACCCAGATCGTCGCCGATCCGGATTCGCCCGCCTTCAAGATTGCCGAGACCCTGCGCGGCGAATGGGTCGTCCGCGTCGACGGCGAGGTCAAGGCGCGCCTCGCCGACACCGTGAACCCTAATTTGCCAACCGGCGAGATCGAAGTCTTCGCGCGCGAGATCGAGGTACTGTCGGCCGCCAGGGAATTGCCCCTGCCGGTCTTCGGCGAGCCGGATTACCCAGAGGACATCCGCCTCAAATACCGCTTCCTCGACCTGCGCCGCGATACCCTGCACAAGAACATCGTCGCGCGCACCAAAATCGTCGCCGAGATGCGCAAGCTGATGGGCGAGGTCGGCTTCACCGAATTCTCGACGCCGATCCTGACCGCCTCGTCGCCGGAAGGGGCGCGCGACTTTCTGGTGCCGTCGCGCATCCACCCCGGCACTTTCTATGCGCTGCCGCAGGCACCGCAGATATATAAGCAGCTGATCATGGTGTCCGGCTTCGACCGCTACTTCCAGATTGCGCCCTGCTTCCGCGACGAGGACCCGCGCGCCGACCGTCTGCCGGGTGAATTCTACCAGCTCGACGTTGAGATGAGCTTCGTCGAGCAGGAGGATGTGTTCACCACCATGGAGCCGGTGATGCGGGGGGTGTTCGAGACCTTTGCCGCCGGCAAGCCGGTGACGGAGAAGTTTCCGCGCATCGCCTATGATGTCGCCATGCGCAAATACGGCACCGACAAGCCGGACCTGCGCAACCCGATCGAGATGCAGGCCGTCTCGGATCATTTTCGCGACTCTGGCTTCAAGGTATTTGCCAACATCCTTGCCAACGATCCGAAGGCCGAGGTCTGGGCCATTCCGGCCAAGACCGGCGGGTCTCGCGCCTTCTGCGACCGCATGAACTCATGGGCGCAAGGCGAGGGTCAGCCCGGCCTCGGCTACATCTTCTGGCGCAAGGAGGGCGAGAAGCTCGAAGGCGCCGGGCCGCTGGCCAAGAACATCGGCGAGGAGCGCACGGAGGCGATCCGACAACAACTCGGCCTCGCCGATGGCGATGCCGCCTTCTTCGTCGCCGGTGATCCGAAGAAGTTCGTCTCCTTCGCAGGAGCGGCGCGCACCCGCGCCGGCGAGGAGCTCAATCTTGTCGACCGCGACCGCTTCGAATTGTGCTGGATCGTCGACTTCCCGTTCTTCGAATGGAACGAGGAGGAGAAGAAGATCGACTTCGCGCACAATCCTTTCTCGATGCCACAAGGCGGCATCGATGCGCTTAACGGCGAGGATCTGCTCGGCATCAAGGCGTTCCAGTACGACATGGTCTGTAACGGTTTCGAGATCGCCTCCGGCGGCATCCGCAACCATCTGCCCGAAACCATGGTCAAGGCGTTCGAAACCGTCGGGCTGGACCGCGCGACGGTCGAAGAGCGCTTCGGCGGCCTTTATCGCGCCTTCCAGTATGGCGCGCCGCCGCATGGCGGCATGGCGGCCGGCATCGACCGCGTCGTCATGCTTCTGGTCGGCGCCAGGAACCTGCGCGAAGTGACTATGTTCCCGATGAACCAGCAGGCCTACGACCTGTTGATGAGCGCGCCGTCGGAAGCCAGCCCGCAGCAGCTTCGCGAATTGTCGCTGCGCGTGGTGGCGACGAAGAAAGAGGTTTAAAAAACGCTCCGAACCGGTGCTGTTGATTCATAAAAAAGCCCGGCATCGCTGCCGGGCTTTTTGCTTGAAGCCTGTCTCGGTCAGTCTTCGTTTGCCGTAACCGTCACGCCGAGCGTTTTCGGCAGGTCGAGCGGGTTGGACATGGCGCCCGCCATGATCAGCGCGAACGGCACCGCTGCCGGCGGCTCGGCCGAGACCTCGATGCTTTGCGGATCGTCAAGGAACTTGTTGACCGCGGCCGAAACCTGCGCGGTCAGTTCCGGATTGTTGAGCTGCGCCATGCCGAAGGGCACGATCGCCTTGGCCTGGTTGGCGATGTCCTTGCCGGACATGCCTTGCTGCTTGCCGGCATAATCGAGCACCTTTTTGGTCAACGAATCGTCGTCGAAGCGGATCGAGGCGCTGTTGAACGAAAGCTGCTGCAGCAGCCCGAGCATGGCCATGCCTTGCGCCGAATTGTCGGCGCCTTCGGGCTGCGCCGCCATCTTCTTCTGCATCTCCTGCAGTGATTTGATGACGTCCAGCGTGTAGCCGCCGAGATCGAAGGTCATGCCGAGCGTGCCGGCATTGTCGACCGATATTTCGTATTTCGACAAGTCCATCCTGCCGTCGGTAGGCTGCCAGGTGCCTTCCATCTCAAGATTGCCTGTTATGTTCTGGTAGCCGAGTGCGTTGATGACTTCCTTGGATTTCGGATCTTCGACCAGGGTCAGGTCGGCAGCGAATTTTTCCGTAGTGCCGGAAAACGCCATGGCCTTGCCGTCGGCCGGCGGCGTGATTGCGATGGCAAGCCCGTCCATCGAGAAAGCAGTTTTGTCAGCCACTTTGACTGTCATGTTGTCGAGCTCGGCCGATTTGTACATCATCAGCGAGCCCAGCGGACCGGTTGCGCCTTCGGCCGGAACCGTCATGTCATGGATGACGAAGGGGCTGAGATTGAGCGTGACGCCATCTTCGCTGTGTTCGAACGGCGACGTCGATACGGTCGCGATTTGATAGCCGCCACTGGCTTCGGTCACACCTTCGAGCTTGACGTCGCCGATCTTGAGCGCCTCCTTTTCGGCCGCCGGTTTGACCGCTACGCCTTGCAGAACCATGCTGGAGGTGTCGCCGGTTACTCCGGTCCAGGAGAGGTCGACACCCTGCGCGGCGAGGGCAGCCTTCAGCCGGTCGGCGACCGCGGTATCCTGCGCGAACGCCGCATTCAGCGGCAGCGTCAGCAAAAAGGTCGAAAAAGCCAGTCTCTTAATAAGTGTCGAGTGTCTGATCGTCATCGAGAGCTCCCCTGAGAGTGTCCTGAAATTCTTTTCAAATCGTCGCGTCGTCACCATTCGGTGACGAACTGGACCGGAAAAAGGCGGGCCTCGGCACAATGGTCGAAAATCGCGGCCAAAGGCAAACCCGATCCATCAGCCTTGCGATAGAAGCAGGATGTAACGGATTGATGTTGGCCGGCGTCGCGACGCTTCCAATTCCTGTTGCATAATGGATGTCGCGCAACGGTTTTGCGGTAACGACATGCATCAAAACAAGGGCCTAAAGCGTCGCATGGGCCGGTCGAACGCGATGCGCTTTAGGAGCACGCATACCGGTGTGCCTCTTGCCGCGAATCACCCGCTCGGCTAGTGCCAGCCCATGGGAAAAAGGCTTTTGCCGCCTGAAACTGGCGGCGGCGATAATATTGAGCCGGTCGATCTGAAGAAGGCGCTGGAAGAGCGCTATCTCGCCTACGCGCTGTCGACCATCATGCACCGGGCACTGCCGGACGTGCGCGACGGGCTGAAGCCGGTGCATCGTCGCATCATGCATGCCATGCGCTTGTTGCGGCTTAACCCCGACCAGGGCTTTGCCAAATGCGCCCGCATTGTCGGCGAGGTGATGGGCAAATTCCATCCGCATGGCGACCAGTCGATCTACGACGCGTTGGTGCGGTTGGCGCAGGATTTTTCGATGCGCTACCCGCTGGTCGACGGGCAGGGCAATTTCGGCAATATCGACGGCGATAATGCCGCCGCCATGCGCTACACCGAAGCGCGCATGACCGAAGTGTCGACGCTGCTTTTGGAAGGCATCACCGAGGACGCCGTCGATTTCCGCCCGACCTACAACGAGGAAGACGAGGAGCCGGCCGTGCTGCCCGGCGCCTTCCCGAACCTGCTCGCCAACGGCTCGTCCGGCATCGCCGTCGGCATGGCGACCTCGATCCCGCCGCACAATGCGGCCGAGCTCTGCGACGCCGCGCTTCACCTGATTGATCATCCGGATGCGCCCGTCACCAAGCTGATGGATTTCGTGCAAGGTCCGGATTTCCCGACCGGCGGCATCATCGTCGACAGCCGAGCCTCGATCCTCGAAGCCTACGAAACGGGTCGAGGCGGCTTTCGCGTCAGGGCGAAATGGAGCCAGGAGGACCAGGGCAGGGGCACCTGGAACATAGTCGTCACCGAAATCCCCTATGGCGTCCAGAAGGCCAGGCTGATCGAAAAGATCGCCGAGCTCTTGATGGCGCGTAAGCTGCCGCTGCTCGAGGACATCCGCGACGAGAGCGCCGAGGACATCCGCGTCGTGCTGGTGCCGAAGAGCCGCTCGGTCGATCCCGGCATCATGATGGAATCGCTGTTCAAGCTGACCGAGCTCGAAAGCCGCTTTCCGCTCAACATGAACGTGTTGTCGCGCGGCAAGGTGCCGAACGTGCTGTCGCTGAAAGGTGTGCTCAAGGAATGGCTGGAGCACCGCCGCGACGTCCTGATCCGCCGCTCCAAGCACCGCCTCGGCGAGATCGAAAGGCGGCTGGAGATCCTCGCCGGCTATTTGATCGCCTACCTCAACATCGACGAGGTGATCAGGATCATCCGCGAGGAGGACGAGCCCAAGCAGGTGATGATGGCGCGCTGGTCACTGACCGACACCCAGGCTGAAGCTATCCTCAACATGCGGCTGAGGGCGCTGCGCAAGCTCGAGGAATTCGAAATCCGCGAGGAATTCAATGGCCTGACCGGGGAGAAGAAGCAGATCGAGGCACTGCTTGCGTCCGACGCCAAGCAGTGGGCGACGATCAAGTGGGAAGTCGCCAACGTTCGCCAGAAATACGGGCCCGACACCGAGATCGGCAAGCGCCGCACCGAGTTCGCCGACGCACCCGAGCATGACCTGACCGATATCGCCCACGCCATGATCGAGCGCGAGCCGGTCACCGTGGTCGTTTCGGAAAAGGGCTGGCTGAGGGCCATGAAAGGTCATCTGACCGACCATTCGGCCCTGACCTTCAAGGAAGGCGACAGCCTCAAGCTCGCCTTCCACGCCCAGACGACCGACAAGGTGCTGGTCTTCACCACCGGCGGCAAGTTCTACACGATCGGCGCCGACCGGCTGCCGGGTGGGCGTGGCCACGGCGAGCCGATCCGCATCATCGTCGACATGGACAACGACCAGGATATCGTCACCGCTTTCGTCCATGATCCCAAGCGCAAGCTGCTGCTGGTGTCGCATGACGGCAACGGTTTCATCGTGCCGGAAGAAGAAGTCGTCGCCAACACCCGCAAGGGCAAGCAGGTGATGAACGTCAAGGCGCCCGACGAAGCCCAGCGCTGTGTGAGCGTCGCCGGCGACCATCTCGCCATTGTCGGCGAGAACCGCAAGATGCTGGTGTTCCCGCTGGCCGAGATCCCCGAGATGGGACGCGGCAAGGGCGTGCGCCTGCAGAAATACAAGGATGGCGGTGTCCTCGACCTCAAGACCTTCACGCTGGCAAGCGGCCTGTCCTGGCAGGATTCGGCAGACCGCACCTTCACCAAATCGCGTGACGAGCTTGCCGAATGGATCGGCGCCCGCGCCTCGGCCGGCCGCATGGTGCCGAAGGGTTTCCCGAGGACTGGCAAGTTCGGGTGAAGCGGTAATCTCCCCCCTCGAGGGGGAGATGGCCGGCAGGCCAGAGGGGGTCCCCGCGCATGAAGCGCCAGCCTGCTTTGTTCGTGGTAAGGTCGCGTCAGGACGTCCCGACCCCCTCTGTCGCCTTCGGCGACATCTCCCCCTCAAGTGGGTGTTTGGACCGGAGACATCGCGAACAGGTGTGCGAGGACATCGCGAACAGTTTGGCGCGCTTTGCGCCGGGAGGTTCGGGATGCCATTCGAGGACACGAG
>NZ_JAMYVL010000027.1:0-66071 GCF_040323955.1 Mesorhizobium sp. M0018
CAAACCATCGACCTCAACCTCGTCGAGAGATAGCATGGAGCACTGTTCGCGATGTCCTCGCACACCTGTTCGCGATGTCTCCGGTCCAAACAGGGGGGAGATTAGCAGCGCCACCCGAACATTTGGAATGTCGTCACGATTGCTGCACTATATCAGTGCATAAGCGATGCGATGGGCTAGGGAGAATTGGGCGCTTGAAGGAAATCAGGATCCAGAAGCCGGAGCGGCAACAGCGTCTGTTTGGCCTGTCGACGCCGCTCAGGGCCGCTGTCATTCCACCGCTGTCGGCGGCGCGCTGGCTCCTGGTGCTGATCGTCGCCGCCGGCGTATATTTTTTCCACGGCTTCCTGTTCCCGGTCCTTGCCGCCCTGGTTATCGCTTTCGCCAGTTGGCCGCTCTATCGGCGGCTGCTCGCAGGCGTCGGCGGCAACCGCACGATTGCCGCTACGCTTGCGATCCTGTTCATCCTGACCTTCCTGGTGGTGCCGATCGCGCTTGCCGGCACCTACGCCATCAACGAGGTGCGCGAATGGGTCGGCTGGGCTATCGAGACCAACCGCTACGGCGCGCCGACGCCGCACTGGATCGCCACGCTGCCTGTAGTAGGCGAATGGCTCAATGAACAGTGGACGGTCAACGTTGGCCATCCAGGCGGTATCGGCGAACTGATCCAGCTGATCAGCGGCGCCAATATCGGCAGCATCTATCGCGGCGCGCTTGCCGCCGGCGGCAGCGCCTTCGGACTTTTGCTGACGCTGCTGTTCATGATGATCGCATTGTTCTTTGCCTATCGCGACGGCGAGCATTTCGCCGGGCAGGTCGATCGCCTCGGCGAACGCATCCTGCCGGCCCGATGGGAACGGATCTCACGCGTGGTGCCGGCGACGATCTCGTCGACGGTTACCGGTATGACCGTTATCGCCATCGGCGAAGGACTGGTGCTGGGCATCGCTTACTGGTTGGCCGGCGTACCGTCGCCGGTGACGCTCGGCGCGCTGACCGGCATCATGGCGCTTATCCCCGGCGGCGCGCCGCTGTCGTTCACGCTGGTCTCGATCTATCTCGCCGCCAGCGGCTCGCCGATGGCGGGGCTGGCGCTGTTCGTCTGGGGCGCGGTCGAACTCTTCATCGTCGACAAGACATTGCGCCCGAAGCTGGTCGGCGGGCCGATAAAGCTGCCCTTCCTGCCAACCTTTTTCGGCCTGATCGGCGGCGTCAAGACAATGGGTTTTCTCGGCCTGTTCATCGGCCCGGTGCTGATGGCCCTGCTGGTCGCAATCTGGCGCGAATGGCTGCGCGAGGTGGAACTGACCGATGAACTCGCTGCCGCCGAACCGGCGGAGCAGGAAGATGCACCGCCGCAGATTGAAATTGTTGCCGAACGCGCCGCCGCGAAAAAGAATCAGGCCGGGTGACTGACGGCGAACGTGGCGCGGCGCTTGCGCCCGTCGTGCAACTGCCAGAGCGAATGGCCGATCAAGGTCATGATGAGGATCGCGCCGCCGATCAGGCTGTTGCGCGTCGGTGTTTCGGCGAAGATCATCCACACCCAGACCGGCGCCAGCACGGTTTCAAGCAGGTAGAACATCGCCACCTCCGGCCCGGAGATGTATTTCGGGCCGTTGGCGAGGCAGAAGAACGAGATCGGCATGATGACGGCACCGTTGAAGACGATCCACCATGGCGCGTTGACGTGAAAACCCACCTTGGAAACCATCAGGGTGGCGACGGCCAGCGGCAGGACCACTCCGATCAGCGCCGTGAAACCCATATCCTTGCCGCTGGCGCGCGAGATGGTGATGGCCGCGGCGATCATGAAAGCCGAGCATAGCGCCATCAGGTCGCCGAAGAGATGTCCGGTTCCAACGGAATCGCCGACAATGATCGTCACGCCGACGATCATAAGTGCCAGCGCTGCAAGCGTCAGGGGCCGTGGCCTCTCCTTCAGGAACAGCCATGACAAAAGGGCCGCGAACATGGTTGTGAACGCCAGGATGAAAACGAGGTTGGCTGTCGAGGTATTGTAGACACCGGTGATGAAGGCGATCGAGCCGAGCCCGTAGAGGCCGGCAACGATGAGCCCTGACCAGCCCGGTACAAGCTGCGGTGCCTTTGCGCTCAGCGATCGCCAGGCGGCCCAGATGATAAGCGTGGCGACGAAGGTCGTGCCGGTGCGCAACAGCAGGATCGTCCACGCCTCGCCGTCGGCGAGCCGGATCAGCGGAATGTCGACGGTCAGCGTCAGCCCGCCGATGGCGGTGATCAGAAGGCCTCTCTGGTGGTCGTTGTGGGAAGACATGCGGCAATTCTCGCGTAGGCTTGGAGGCGCAAAATTGACCCGCCCGGTTTCCCAGCCGATCGGCCGGAAGCCCAGCGGCATCCTCCTCGAAACAATTTAAGAGTGAATACCGAAAGCGAAGATCAGCGCGAAACCGCTTCGTGATTGTAGCGTTCCCAGCCTTTCGGGCCGAGATGCTCCTGCGGCTGGAAGCGCATCTTATAATTCATCTTGCGCGAGCCGTTGACCCAGTAACCCAGGTAGACATGGGGCAGGCCCATCGCCCTGGCGCGGGCGATGTGATCGAGGATCATGAAGGTGCCGAGCGAACGGTCCTCGAAGTCCGGGTTGAAGTAGGAATAGACCATCGACAGGCCATCGGCCATCTTGTCGGTAAGCGCCACGGCGATCAGTTCGCCCTGGCCCTTGCCGGTAATGAAGCTGTCAGGTCCGCGGCGACGGTATTCGATGACCTTGGTGTCGACATGGGTATCCTCGACCATCATGGCGTAGTCGAGCACGGTCATGTCAGACATGCCGCCACGGCGGTGGCGGACGTCGAGATAGCTGCGGAACAGCGAATACTGTTCGGTGGAGGGTTCGGCGTCGTGCATGGCGCCGACCAGATCCGAATTATGCTGTATGACCCGTTTCATGTTGCGGCTGGCGGTGAATTCCTGCGCCAGGATGCGCACGGACACACAGGCGCGGCAGGTCTCGCAGGCCGGCCTGTAGGCGATGTTCTGCGAGCGCCTGAAACCGCCCTGCGTCAACAGATCGTTCATCTCGGGGGCCTTGTCGCCGACCAAGTGTGTGAACACCTTGCGCTCGAACTGGCCCTCGAGATAGGGACATGGCGAGGGCGCGGTCAGAAAGAACTGCGGCGACTGGGTCGGGTGCTGCGTCATCGAGCCTTGGAAATACTCCTGCGAATCGCTCTACCTTTGGCGCGGACGCCGAAAAATTCAACAGGATTGTGAAAGCCTGGTTGATTGGACGTCTTCACATTTGTGCGCAAAGGCTGCGGCCGCGCTTCAAAAGTCTGCTCAGCGGCCACTGCGGCTGACAACGGTGCCGAGCAGCAGGTCGTGCAGCGTGCGCTTGCGGTCGGAAAACAGGCTCACCAGCAGGACCAGCGGCGAAAGGATGACATTACCGGCCCAAAACAGCACCGAATGCACGACGGCGGTCAGCCCGTCGATGCGGCTGCCGTCGAGTCGGTCGAGCCGGATGCCCATCATCTTCATGCCGGTGGTGGCCTGGTCTTTACTGCCGAGCGTGTTCCAGATGTAGAGGATGGCGACGGTCGGCACGAGAATGGAAAACAGCATCCAGCCGAGGCCGAGCGTCAACAGCCCGAACAGGAACACCAGGATCGCGAATGGAATGGTGAGCAGCGCGACGATGAAATAGTCGATGACGAAAGCGAGAATGCGCCGCGTGCGCACGCCCTCATAAGAGCGGACATCTTCGAGCCTGCTGGTGATGATTTCGCCGTCGAGAACGCGAGCGTTCATGTCATTTCCTCGTAATCGAACCCGGGTTAATGCACGGGCCGCGTATTGATGAAATGGTGAAGGTTCGCGGCGGAATCAAGATCGAGCCTTTCGCCGCCGTGTAGATGGCGACAGAGCGCCTGGGGCCGTCTGACTTGTTGAATTCACGGCGCGGATAGCGTTAGTTTGCTGCGGCGCACAAAGCGCGCCGAGCCGAGGGGACGGGGCGACATGGACTACGACATGCTGGTCATCGGCAGCGGCCCATCCGGGCGCCGCGCCGCGGTGCAGTCGGCCAAGCTCGGCAAGTCGGTGCTGGTGGTCGACAGGGGCCGGCGTCTCGGCGGCGTTTCGGTGCATACCGGCACTATACCGTCGAAGACGTTGCGCGAGACGGTGCTCAACCTCTCCGGCTGGCGCGAGCGCGGCTTTTATGGACGCGGCTACCGCGTCAAGCAGGACATTTCGGTCGGCGATCTGGTCGAGCGCCTGCACAAGACGCTCGACCATGAGGTCGAGGTGCTGCAGCACCAGTTCATGCGCAACACGGTCAAGAGTGCGCGCGCCGCGGTAAAATTCCTGGGCCCCAACAAGGTCAGCCTGACCACCGACACCGGCGACTACAGCGAGGTTGGCTTCGCCCATGCGCTGATCGCGGTCGGCACCCGGCCGCACCGGCCGCGCGACGTGCCGTTCGACAAGACACGGATCTTCGACAGCGACGAGATGCTGGAGCTCGATCGGCTACCGCGCACGCTGACGGTGATCGGCGCCGGCGTCATCGGCGTCGAATATGCGACAATCTTTTCGGCACTCGACGTTCCGGTGACATTGGTCGAGCCGCGCAACACGATATTGGATTTCGTCGACCGCGAGATCGTCGACGACTTCATCCATCAGATGCGCGACCGCGGCATGACCATCCGATTGGGCAGTGCCGTCAAGGAGATCGCCTCGAAACCCGACTATGCTGAGGTGACGCTGGCCGACGGCCGCACCATACGTTCCGAGATCGTGCTTTATGCCGCGGGACGCACCGGCAATGTCGGCAATTTAGGGCTCGACGCCGTCGGCATCGAGGCTGATTCGCGAGGCCGCATCAAGGTCGATCCGCAGACCTTCCAGACCAGCGCGCCCAACATCTATGCCGCCGGCGATGTCATCGGCTTTCCGAGCCTGGCATCGACCTCGATGGAGCAGGGCAGGGTGGCCGCCTGCCATGCCTTCGGCGTGCCCTTGCCGCCGCCGCCCGAAACCTTTCCCTACGGCATCTACGCCGTGCCGGAAATCTCCACCGTCGGGCAATCCGAGGAGCAGGTGCGCGAGAGCGGTGCCGCCTACGAGGTCGGCGTGGCGCGGTTCCGCGAGACATCGCGCGGCCACATCATGGGTGTCAACACCGGTTTCCTGAAGCTTCTGTTCTCGATCGAAACACGCCGTCTGCTCGGCGCCCATATTGTCGGCGAGGGCGCGACCGAACTCATCCACATCGGCCAGGCGGTCATCAATCTCGGCGGCACAGTCGACTTCTTCGTCAACAACACCTTCAACTACCCGACGCTGGCGGAAGCCTACAAGATCGCCGGGCTGGACGCCTGGAACCGCATGGGGCGAGGGTAGCTTCGGGGCTCATCGATCCGACGCTGCAACGGCGACCGCAGGATCCGCCAGCCATTGCCCGACGATGTCGGCGTCCGGATCGCCGATTTCATGGCCGGAGGCAATGGTGTGGGTTTCGACCTTGGCGCCATGCGAGCTCAGTAGAGCGGCCAGCACCGGCGCGAATGGCGCGTAGGTCAGGTCGGCGGCGCCGGCGACGATCAGAGCCCGCGCCTTCGACAGGTCGGCCGGCGGCACCTCGTCGAGCACCGGCATCGGACGCAGCAATGCAGCGCGCTCGATGAAGCCCGGATGCAGCAGCATGACGCTTGAGACCAAATTGGCGCCGTTCGAATAGCCGAGAAAGGTCGCGTGGCGGAGATCGAGGCTGTGGCGCTTCGCGACGCCGGCGACGAAGGCCGCGAATGCCTCCGCCTCCGCGCGGATGCTTGCCTGCTCGAATCGCGTCGGGGTGATTCGCGTGAACCAACGGAACCCGTCCTCCTGAGGGATGCGGCCACGGACCGCAACCAGCGCCGCATGCGGCGCGATTTGCCGACCAAGCGGCAGCAAGGTCGTCTCGTCGACACCCGATCCATGCAACAGGAACAGCCAGTCACCCAGTAAGTTGGCGGGTCGATGGAGCCGGTAGAAAAAGCCTGAATTCTCCTGCAGAATACCGTCTTCGAGGCTCTCCTCGGCCATGGTCACATCCTCTTGATTTCGCGTTACTTTCGTTAATTTGCCGGCTTCAAAACAAAATATTTTCAAGCTCCGCGAAAGTTGATTGAACCGGGCGCATTTCAGTCCGTTTCTTTGCCGATATAATCCCCGCGGGGGGATCGAAGCAGTGTGCGCCGGGTGGTCGCCCGAGGGATCGCATGCCGGACATAAAACAACCAGCTTTAAGGCCTTTTATCGATGACCATGCCAGTTTCGCCGGAACGCGATACGCGTATTGACGTGTTCCGGGCTCTCGCCCTCCTGACCATATTCATCGACCACGTGCCGGGCACCGTTTTCGAAACCCTGACCTATAAGAATTTCGGGTTTTCGGATGCGGCCGAGGCCTTCGTGCTGATCTCCGGCATGTCCGTCGCTCTTGCCTACGGCACCAAATTCCAACCAGGAAACCGGCTGGTCGCAACGCTGAAGATGTGGCGCCGCGCCGGCGTGCTCTATGTCACCCACATCGTCACGACGATGGTGGTCATGGCTATCTTCTGCGCAGCGGCGGTGTTTGCGAAACGGCCGGACCTTCTGACCCTGATCAACATCGAGCCGCTCGTCAGGAACCCGCCGCAAGTCCTCGTCGGCATCGTCACGCTCGGCCATCAGCTCGGTTACAACAACATACTGCCGGTCTATGCGGCCCTGCTGTTGATGGCGCCGGCCTTCCTGATGTTCATCAGCTACAGGCCGCTGGCGGCGCTTGCCGTATCCGCAGCCCTTTGGCTGATTGCCGGTATCTACCAGATCGCGCCGCCGAACTACCCGGAGCCCGGTTTCTGGTTCCTCAATCCGCTGTCATGGCAATTGCTGTTCAATATCGGCATGGCCAGCGTGTTGCATGTGCGGCGCGGCGGCACCGTCCCTGTCAATCGCTGGCTGGTCGGCGCGGCCGCCGCCTATGTGCTGACGGCGCTCGTCTGGGTGCACAGCCCGCTGTGGGGGCATGTGTCATGGCTTGACCTGCCGGTGGTGCTGACCGGTTTCGACAAGACGTTCCTGTCGTTGCCGCGGCTGCTGCACATCCTGGCGATGAGCTATCTGGTCGTCGCCTTGCCCTTCGTCTCGAACCTGTTCCGCACCGGCCGCGACAATCCGCTCGCCATATTGGGCAAACGCTCGCTGCCGGTTTTCATTGCCGGCACGGTGATTGCCATGGCGGCGCAGGTGATGAAGCTGATCAACCCGGGCGGCATTGCCTATGACAGTCTGCTGCTCGCCGCCGGCATCGCCATGCAGTTCGCGCTCGCCTTCTATCTGGAGTGGCTGTCCGCTATCGGCTGGTCCGGCAAGGGCAAGCCGGTCCGCAACGAGGCGCCGCCTGTCCGTCCATCCTTTGGCATCGGTCCCATGGCGGCCAACAGGTAAGATTTGGAGCCGATCTGCCCCAGTCAGCCTGTACTTGGCGGCGGTCCGGAAGATGCCCTGACGACAAGTTCGACATCGAGCGTTTCTCGCCGCACCGTGCCGTCGAAGTCGAGGATTCTTCGCGCTGCCCGCCGGCCGATCTCGGCGATCGGCTGGGCGATGGTGGTGAGCGGAGGCTCGCAAATTGCGGCTTCAGGCACGCCGTCGAAGCCGACGACGGAAACATCGCGGGGAACCGCGATGCCCCGTGCGTTGAGCCATTCCAACGCGACCATCGCGATCCGGTCCGACATCGCCAGGATGGCGGTCGGCGGTTCCGCCGAGGCGAAAATGGTTTCGAGACCAGCCCTTGTGCTCGCCTTGTCGTTTTCGGTCTCGTAGACCGGCACCTTGGCGGTGCCGATACCAAACCGGGAAAGCTCTTCGAAATAGCCGAGGAGGCGGTCACGGGTTCCGGTATAGACCGCGGTCCGGACCTGCTCGGGGGAGACAAGACCGGTGCTGTCGTCGGCGAAGGCCAGCGACAGCACGGCGAAGCGGCGATGTCCAAGTTCCGCCAGATGGCGCGCCGCGAGCCGGCCGCCGGCAACATTGTCGATACTGATCGCCGAGACCGTCTCGTCCTGCGAGCCGAGCTCGAGCGCGACGAAGGGGAGCTTTCGTTCGCGCGTCAGCTCAACGAGACGCGGACCGCCCTCGATGCAGAAAAGGATGAAGCCATCCACGAGGGCGCTCTGGATATTCCAGGCAAGTTTTTCCTCGTTGCCAGCCGACACGAGGGCTATCCCCGCGCCGGTGGCGTCGCAGGCTTCCGAGATGCCGGCCATCATCACGCGGGCAAACAGGTCGTCGAAGAAATAGGACAGCGGCTCGGTTGTGGCGACGCCGATTGCATTGACCTTGCCGGCGCGCAGCAGCCGGCCCTTGGGATCCGGGCCGGCGTAGCCCAGCGCCTCGGCCGCCGCCTTGACCCGCTCGCGGACTTCCTCGCGCACGATTTCGGGACGGCTGAAGGCATTGGAGGCAGTGCCGTGCGATACGCCCGCGGCTTTGGCGATGTCTGCCAGCCGGATGGGCCTCCTGCTGCCCTCGGTGGGTGATGTCATTTGTTCGTCTCCAGGACTCCTGTCCGACAGTAGTGCCGATTACCTAACATCTTCCTTGGATCGATTCAAATTTTTGCTTGACATTTATGCTGTGACGCATATTCTTGAATCGATCCAAGAGCGGTTTTGCCCGCACATTGGATCGATACAAGAGGAGAGTGCCATGCACCCCGTCAATTATCTGTTCGAGGACATTTACCGGAACGACTGGAGCATCCGCTCGAGCGCGGAGGCCCGCAAGGGGCGCGACAGGACCGGTCCGTGGATTCGCGACCTGCGTTTCCTCGTAGGACGCAAGCGGAGCTGATCGGCGGCCTATTTTTTGTGCCCGCTGATTGGATCGATTCAAAAAGGAGATTAAGCCATGCACCCGATCAAGCATCTGTTCGAAGACATCTATCGCAATTATTGGGGCATATCGCCGGCCACCGAACGGCCGGAGCGGCGGCGTGTGGTCAAAACGGCCAAACGCGACGGCCAAGTCCGGCCCGAACGTCGCCAAGACTGACAGAACCGGCGAACCTGGCTGCCGCGTCAAGGGCGCGGCCGCACCAGCGCCGAGGCGGCCATCATCAGCCAGCCGCCGATGAGCAACGTGCCGCCGATCGGCGCCGACATCGGGAACAGCCGCGAGCCAAGGAAGTCGCGGGCCAAAAGATCTCCCGAGAACAGCAGAAGCCCGACGAGAAGGATGAGGCTTCCGGTTCGCAGGATGCTATTGCCACCGAGCAGCCCGACGGCAAGGAAGACCGGCGCATGCAAGAGCAGGAAGGATGCGGCCGTACCGACCAAAGCGCCGCCGAGATGCGCCGCCGCCGCCGAAAGCGCCACGCCAGCCGCGCCGCATAGGCCGCCGGCAAAAACCAGAATGCGGCCGCCTGCCGCGTGTTCATCCGTGCTCATGTCCACGCCTCCGTGATTCCTGGCGACCGCCTGAGATAGTGCTGCGAACCGTGTCAGGATTTGCCGGCTTCCGCCAGCATGTCGCGCTCGCGGCGCGACTGGACCAGCCAGTTATAGGCCGCTCCGCCCGCCATCAGAATGGATGTGCCGAGAAACACCGAGCGCATACCGAAATGGCCGCCGGCAAAGCCGCCGAGCAACGGTCCGGCGACCTGCCCGACATATTGCGCCGAGATCGACAAGCCCAGCACATTGCCGCCGACCCCGTCGGGCACATTGTGGCGGATGACGCTGGTGATGCAGGGCAAAAGACCGCCAAGCGCCAGGCCCATCAGGAAACGCAGGACGACGAGTTGCCAGCCCTGGGTAACGAAGGCCTGCGGGATCAGCAGCAGCGCCGAGACGGCGAGTGCGGCAACGATGACGTTCCAGTGGCCGATACGGTCGGCGAGCTTGCCGAGCCGCGACGCCGACAGGATGGCGCCGAGCGCTGCCGCGGACATGACGATGCCGGAGACCAGCGTGACCTGGCTCTGGTCTTCGATGAGCTGCTGGACATAGACGGTGATGATCGGCTCGATCGACATGGTGGCGAAACTCAACAGCATGCCGGTCGCGAGCATGGCGACGACGGGGCGCTTGTCGGGAATCTGCGACCAGCTGTCTTTCACTTTTTCTTCTGACACGGCCTTGGCGGCAACCGGGCGAGGCGCCTCCTTGATCAGCAAGGTGGTTGCCAGAAAAGCCAGGAAAATGACGCCGCCGGCGAGCAGGAATGTGGCGCGGATGCCAATCAGCGGCGGCAGCGCGCCGCCAAGCAGCGGACCGACCAGGGCACCGGCGGTGATACCGGCCGACAGCACGCCCAGCGCCCAGCCGGAGCGATCCTTCGGCGTCTGCATGGCAACCAGGATGGTCGAGCCCGAAGAATAGCCGCCGGCAAAGCCGATCAGCAGGCGCAAGAGCACCAATTGCCAGACAGTCTGCACCATGCCGGTCAGCGACATGCACAGCGCCATGCCGAAACTGGCGCGCACCAGCATCAGTTTGCGGCCGTAACGGTCGCCTAGCCGCCCCCACAGGGGCGCGACCAGCGCGGCGGCAAGGAAGGTGGCGCCGTAGGCGACGCCCGACCACTGCACGATCGCCGCATGGCCCTCTGCGCCCAGCTGCCCGACGTAAAGCGGCAGGAAGGGCAACAGCAGCGTCATCGCTACAAGCGTGCTGAACGAGCCGGCAAAACACACGGCGAGATTGCGGCGCCAGTGGACGTTGTGCGTGGCGCGGTTGGCGTCTTGCGGCATGTCTGTCCTGTCCGGCCAGCTTGCATGAAACTTGCTGTGGATACCAATTTGGGATACCAAGCTGGTATCTGTCATGAACGCAAGCCCCGTCGCTGTCAATGCGGGCCTCTCAAACATGATCGACAAAGGCCGGCGTGATCGGCCAACGCCGGCCAGTGACCCGATTGCCGGAACGAATGACCTGAACGGAACGCCAATGTCGCAGATGCAGAACGTCGAAAAGCAGCTTCGCGAGATGATCCTCGGGCTCGAGATTGGTCCCGGCGAGCGGCTGACGGAGCGCTGGGTCGAAAGCCGCTTCGGCGCCTCGCGCACGCCGGTCAGGGCTGCGTTGCTGCGGCTCGAGACCGAAGGCCTGATCTGCCGCGACGGCCGCGGCTGGACGGTCTCGCCAATCAATCTTGCCGAGCTGGAGCAGATCGCCGTCTATCGCGAGGCGGTCGAGGTCGCGGCAGTCAGGCTGACTTGCACCTTGCAGGACAGAAGTGCCGTCGAAATCATCGAGGCGATGCTCGATTCTTGCGACGACAAGACGCCGCGTGAGGAATGGCATCGCGTCGGCAGGGATTTTCATATTGAGCTGGCACGCCTGTCAGGCAACGAGTTCCTGTTCAGAGCGGTTCGCGATGCGATGACGCGCCTGTCGCGCGCCCGCTGGCTCGAGGTTCGCGACGAGGCAGCGCTCGGCCGTGCCTGGGCCCAACACCATGCCATTCTGTCGGCGGTGCGGGCCGGCGATGCCGATACCGCCGCCCGCCTGCTTTCGGCCCATATCATCGGCAGCCGCGACCGGCTGGTGACCTCGCTGCGCAACGACCGGCGCGGCCTGCGCGCCCGGGGATTTGCCGTCGTCGCTTGAGTGAGGATCGGCTGCCATTGATCACGAAAAGAGCAGATGAGCGAAGAATGCTACTTTCGGTCTCGCTTCGCAAATGCCGATGGCGTAAGAGCGGCGATGGAAAACAACCGATTTGACACACCCGTGACCGTCAAGGGCGCGGCGGGAAGCAATCAGCTCTTGCGTACGGCCCGCGAGGCTTCCGACTACCTCCTCAACAATTGGCCCGGCAAGCGCAGCCCCAAGCACCGCGAAGCGTTGCAAGCCTGTCATGATGCGCTGGCCGGCGACAAGCCGGCCATGAACGCAAGACGGGCCTTCATTGCCGCCGCTCGTGAAGTGAACGTCTTCGTCAGCGACAAGGCGCCTGCCTGAGGCATAGCGGGATTTGACCGAGGCCCGGCCCGCCTGACAGCCCGGATATCATCACTCTGCCGTTTCGGTTTTGGTTTGGGACTCGCTCTCGCCCTCGGGCTTCGATCGCTCCTTGGCTGCGACCTTGGCAGCCTGCTTTTCCGCCTTCTTGGCAGCCTTCTGCCGGTCGCGTTCCTTGCGTTCCTGACCGTAGTTCGGTGCTCGTGCCATATCGTTTCCTTTCGTTGTGCTTGGCCTTTGCCTAGGAGCATTGGACCGCAAACACAACACCGCAAGGCACGATCGGGCTCCATATCTCGGCGCAGTCCGGAGAGCCCGGCTTTTCAGGCGCCGTCGCGGTCGAGAACGAGATCGGCCGGCCCGAACCGGTCCTTTGCCGTGAATTGCTGGTGCCAGTAAGGATAGAGCACGGGCGGCCTGCTGACCACATCGAGCCGTGTGCGCTCCTCATCGGCAAGCACAAGGCTTGCAGCGGCGATATTGTCTTTGAAATGCGCTTCGGTTCGTCCGCCGATCACCAGCGAACTGACAGCGGGCCGGCCGAGCAGCCAGGCAAGCGCCACCTGCGCCGCCGACACGCCGTGGTTATTGCCGATATCGATCAGCGTGTCGACGATCCGCCACAGCCGGTCCTCGTCGCGGATCGGCGGTTCCGACCAGCCGCTGAGCTGGCGGGCGGTCGGCTGGTCACGGTGGTATTTGCCGGACAGCAACCCGCCGGCAAGCGGGCTCCAGACCAGCACGCCGAGCCCCTGGTCGACCGAGATCGGTAACAATTCATACTCGGCCTCGCGCGCTTCCAACGTGTAATGGATCTGCTGGGTGACGAAGCGCGGCTGGTGATGACGGTCGCTGATCCCCAGCCCCTTCATCACTTGCCAGCCGGAATAATTGGAGCAGCCGACATAACGGACCTTGCCCTGCGCGACCAGCGTGTCGAGCGCGGCGATGGTTTCCTCAAGCGGTGTCAGGCCATCCCACTCGTGCAGGAAATAGATGTCGATGACATCCGTCCTGAGCCGCTTCAGGCTCCTCTCGCATTCGCGGATCAGATGGTAGCGCGACAGGCCTTCATCATTGGGGCCTTTGCCGATCCGCATGCGCGCCTTGGAGGCGATCAGCACGTCGCCCTTGCGCTTGCCGCCAAGCGCCTCGCCGATGATCTCTTCCGACACGCCGTTCGAATAGACATTGGCGGTGTCGATGACATTGACGCCGGCATCGATGCAAAGGTCGATCATCCGGCGCGCCTCGTCGAGGTCGGTCTTGCCGACCGCCGAAAACGCGCCGCCGCCGCCGAACGTCATGGTGCCCATGGTCAGCGTCGAAACCTTCAGCCCGGAACGGCCGAGAATGCGGTATTCCATGTCGTATCCTCACAATTTATCGGGAAAGGGCGTTGCAGACGACAGCCCTCAATGAACCGGCTATTTGTAGGATAATTCGTTCCGCTTGTCGCCCGTTCCGCAGGGCAAGCTCGATCACATCTTGCGGATTGAAACGCACAGCCAGCGCAGTAGTGGCTGCAATAAAACCGTCATTGCCGGCCTATACTAACATCGGTCCAGCGCTTCGATTTCCGGCCGCCGGGCCGGGCGGCAGAGCGCCTGACAGCGGCCGGCAAGGCCTGTAAGCGGAGCAGCGTAAATGACCGAGATAAAACAGAATTCCCCGGCCAGGGACTGGCTGGAAGCGGAACTCGCCGACACGCTGGATGAAGACTATGAGCTGGAAATCTCGGAGCCGGCGCTGTCGATGGAGATCGCCAAGATCTACAAGAATGCACATCCGCCATCGATCGATCGCCTGCAGTATTTTCGCGATCTCATCACGCTGCAATCCGAGTTGATCAAGCTGCAGTCCTGGGTCGCCTATCACAAGAAGAAGCTCGTCGTGGTTTTCGAGGGCCGCGACTCGGCGGGCAAGGGTGGTGTTATCAAGCGCATCACCCAGAGGCTTAATCCGCGCATCTGCCGCGTCGCAGCACTTCCGGCGCCGACCGAGCGCGAGAAGTCGCAATGGTATTTCCAGCGCTACGTTCCGCATCTGCCGGCCGGCGGCGAGATCGTGCTGTTCGACCGCTCCTGGTACAACCGCTCCGGCGTCGAGCGGGTAATGGGCTTTGCCCAGCCGGATCAGGTCGAGGAGTTCTTCCGCGACGTTCCGGATTTCGAACGCATGCTGGTCCGCTCAGGCATTACGCTTGTCAAATACTGGTTTTCGATCACCGACGAGGAGCAGCAGATGCGCTTTTTGATGCGCATCCATGACCCGATGAAGCAATGGAAACTGTCGCCGATGGACCTCCAGTCGCGCGTGCGCTGGGAGCAGTACACCAAGGCCAAGGAAGAAACGTTCGCCCGCACCAATATCCCGGAAGCCCCGTGGTTCATCGTCGAGGGCAACGACAAGAAACGGGCACGGCTGAACTGCATCGACCATCTCCTCAAGCAGATGCCCTATGAGGAGGTGCCGCACGAGGAGATCACACTGCCGGAGCGCGTCTTCAATCCCGAATACGAGCGCCAGGTACTGCCGCGCGAACTGTATGTGCCGGAGAAGTACTGACTAAAGCGGCGAGGAGGGCGCCGCTCCATGGCGGCACCCTGCAACAAGCTAGGTGCGCTCGATGATGACATGCGTGGCCTTCGGCGTCGCGACCTGCTCGCTGCAGCGATAGCCGAGCTTGGGCATGTCGATGCCGGCAAAAAGGCTCTCGCCGGCGCCTAGCAGGACCGGTGAGATCGCCAGATGCATTTCGTCGATGAGCTTTTCCTTGAGATATTGCCGGATCGTAGAAACGCCGCCGCCCAGCCGTACATCCTTACCGTCAGCCACTGCCTTCGCCTTCTCCAGCGCTGAGTGGATGCCGTCGGTCACGAAATAGAAGGTCGTGCCGCCCTCCATGACAATAGGATCACGCGCATGGTGCGTGAGCACGAAGACCGGCACGTGGTAGGGTGGGTTGTCACCCCACCAGCCTTTCCAGCTGTCATCCGGCCATTCGCCGCGGATCGGCCCAAACATGTTGCGGCCGAGGATCCATGCGCCGACATTTTCGAAGCTGCGTGCCGCGAACGCCTCGTCGGTGTCCGTGGTCCCGCCATCCTTGCCGAGGACCATCTTGCGGAAGGTGCGGGTGCCGAACATCCATTCGTGCAGGGCTTCTCCGCCAACACCCAGCGGGTTCTTCAGGTCTTGGTCGGGACCGGCGCCGAAGCCGTCGATCGACAGGGTGAAAGCGCTGACGCGAAGCTTGGACATGGGAGCCTCCTCGATAACCAATTGTGACATGCAAGCAGTTATCGGGGTAGCTTAACTGATTGCATATTGCAAGCGGTATTTTTGCTGGCGGGGCAATCGCTTCCAAATCATGTTGGAATAACCAATCTCAATGTCGGCGCCGCCCGTCATCCGCCTGCCGGCAGCTTCTCCCTGCATAGTGACGGGGAGAAGGGGCCGGCCGCAACGTCGATGTTTTTGCAACGCTGGAGATTGGTAAAATCTTTTACGAACGCGTCTTTCTCCCTGCCACTTTACGGGGAGAAATACCCGGCAGGGCAACGAGGGGCAGCGTAAACTTGAAGCGATGTCCTGCGGCGTTCCATGTCGCGCTTTGGACGAACGAACACTACTCGATGTAGACGCTACAAAGGCGCATCACCCCTTGAGCATCGCCGCCACTTCCGGCGCGAAGTAGGTCAGGATGCCGTCGCAGCCGGCGCGCTTGAAGGCGAGCAGCGATTCCAGCATCGCCTTTTCGCCGTCGATCCAGCCATTGGCGGCGGCGGCCTTGATCATCGAATATTCGCCCGAGACCTGATAGGCAAAGGTCGGCATCTGCAACTCGACTTTCAGCCGGCGGATGATGTCGAGATAGGGCAGGCCGGGCTTGACCATCAGCATGTCGGCGCCCTCGGCCAGATCCTGCTCGGCCTCGCGCACCGCTTCGTCGGAATTGGCGTGATCGATATAATAGGTCTTCTTGTCGCCCTTGAGCAGGCCGGCGGTGCCGACCGCCTCACGGTAGGGGCCGTAAAAAGCGGATGCGAACTTGGTCGCATAGGACATGATCGCCACATCCTGAAATCCATTGGCGTCGAGCGCATCGCGGATGGCACCGATCCGGCCGTCCATCATGTCCGAGGGGGCAATGATGTCGGCCCCCGCCGCCGCCTGGATGACGGCCGCCGCCGTCACTTGCTCCACCGTTTCATCATTGACGATAATGCCCTCGCGCAAGATGCCGTCATGGCCATGCGAGGTGAACGGGTCAAGCGCCGCGTCGGTGATGATGCCGATCTCCGGCACCGCCCGCTTGATGGCGCGGGTGGCGCGGTTGATGATGTTTTCCGGATCGAGGATGTGCGAACCGGTCTGATCGCGGAGGCCGAGCTCCACATTGGGGAAAGTGGCGATCGCCGGAATGCCAAGCTTGGCCGCGCGCTCAGCCTCCTTGACGGCGAGGTCGAGCGACAGGCGGAACACGCCGGGCATGGCGGCGATCGGTTCGCGCACTTGTCTGCCGTCGACGACGAAGATCGGCCAAATCAGATCGTCGACCGAGAGCCGGTTCTCCTGGACAAGGCGGCGCGACCAATCGGCCTTGCGCATGCGCCGCAGACGCCGGCTGCCGGTGATCTCGTCGACGCTGCGCGCGCCGGCAGGCTTTGCAGGGGTGAATTTGTTCATCGCAAAAACTCCGGATCGGGCGGCTTTTACCACGAGCTTCCGCTGCTGACCAATGCGACACGATTGTGCCAGGGTCCTGTCGGGCGCTATTCTGGTTGGCCATTGCCCGACAGGATCTGCGCAGCACCCCGCATGGCGACGCGGAATGCCTCGTCGAAGCTGACGCCGCGCACTTGCCAATTGTAGCTCTTGCCATTCAAGCCGCCAGTCGGCTATCCAGCCCAGTTCCTTGTCGCTCCAGACGATACTGCCGGCGAGCGCCTGGTCGGCTCCGGCCTTCCTGGCAAGCTGGTCCAGCGTCGTGATATCGGCATGGCGCAGGGCCTGGTCGTCAAGCTTCGAGGCCGACAGCAGTGACGCTTCGGGAAACACAATCGGCATGACCAGCGGACCGGTGGCATTGACGAAGGATTCGCGCATCGCCGCCGCGCGCTCATCGTCGGCGGTCAGCACGAACTGCCTTGTGCCTTGCTCCGCCGCCAGGAAAATTGCCAGGCGTGGCCGCTCGCCAAGCCATGGTTTGCTGCCAAGCGCGGCAAGCACCGGATCGATAACGTCAGGCCTGTACAGACAAGTGAGATCATGCGGCCGGTCATGGGTGCCTTGTTCGTCATGGATTGGAATGCCTTCGAGACGGTCGCGATAGCGGAATTCGGCAACGAAGCTGCCGGCCTTGTCGCGCAGCGCCGCCATCTCAGTTCTCTTCGGCAGCCGCTGATCGCCGGACACACGAACCAGCACTGCATCGAGGCAGGCCTTGAAGCCGATCTGCCTGTTGACCTCGCCCTGGCCTGTGACGATGGTCTGCGATTGATAGAGCTCGTCGACGGTTTCGGCCGATACGGGAGGAGTGTTCGCAGCGATCAGGCCGACCACCATAACAGCAAGGCGCGGCAACCAAGGCATGGTTCAACCTTCCGGTTCAAAGCGCCAGCATTAGCACTGGGTGACGCCGACGACCATGCAGCGGATTGGCCGCCGCCATTGACGCGGCCATGCGCCACGATTTAGCACTTCACTCCCGGCGGGCGCGGGGAGGGATTCTCTGGCGATGGATTTTGGCGGAGGCGACGAGATTCGCTTCGAAAGATTGGGCAGGGCTGGCGTCGTCACGCTGACGCGGCCGCAGGCGCTCAATGCCGTAACACACCGCATGGTCAAGGCGCTGGACAAGGCGCTGCGCAGTTGGGAGCGCGACGACGGCGTCGACGTTGTCGTCGTCAAGGCCGAGGGCAGGGCATTTTCGGCGGGCGGCGACATCCTCCACATCTACGAAGCCGGCCGCGCAGGAAGGCCTCCGGTCGATTTCTTCGCCGATGAATACCGGCTGAACGCCCGCATCGCCCGCTTCAAGAAACCCTATGTCGCGGTGATCGACGGCATCGTCATGGGCGGCGGCGTAGGTATCTCCTTCCATGGTTCGCAGCGAGTGCTGACCGAAAACGCCCAGTTTGCCATGCCCGAGGTCGGCATCGGCTTTTTCCCGGATGTCGGCGCCAGCCATCTGTTGCCGGATCTCGGCGGCAGCTTCGGCATGTATCTGGCGCTGACCGGCAACCGCATCCGCTATGGCGATGCTTTGTGCTCGGGCCTCGCCACCCATACGATCAAGGCGGAGGACCAGGCCGGCTTCCTCGACCGTCTGGCGGAAAGCGGCGACCCGGAATCGGTGCTGCGCGGCTGCTTCGTCCCGGCCAGGCGCGAGACCGACAGGCCGACGCTGGAAGCCATCGCCCGGCATTTCGCGCAGCCGTCGCTGGCCGATATCGTCGCCAGTCTGGAGCGGGCAGCCGCTGCCGACGAGTTCGCGGCAAAGACGCTGGCCACCATCCGCACACGTTCACCGACCAGCCTGCATGTTGCATGGCGCCAGATTAGCGCCGGGCAGACGTTGTCGATGGACGAGTGCATGAAAATGGAGTTCCGTATCCTCAACCGCATGCTTGCCGGGCACGACTTCTATGAAGGTATCCGCGCCGCCATCATCGATAAAGGCTCGACGCCGCAATGGCGGCCGGCAGGTATCGATGACGTCAGCGCCGCCAACGTCGACGCCTATTTCGCATCGCTCGGCGAACGGGAACTGAAGCTGTGAGCGAGGTCGCCTCGAGACGCGTGGTGCTGCAGCCCTCGACGATCGAGGTCATCTTCGCCTGGTTCCAGCGCGTCATCGCCGGCTACTGTCTGCTGTTCGGCATCTTGTACTGGATCCGGCTGATCGGCTTTTACCCCGGCCCGTTGTGGCGCTTCGACCTGATGCCGGTACACTGGCAGGTGGCGGCGGTGGTGCTGGCGGTGTTTTTTCCGTTCGCTGCCGCCGGCCTGTGGATGCTGGCGTCCTGGGGGCCGGTGATCTGGTTCATCTGCGCGGTGACCGAGTGCGTCATGTATGCTGGCTTCCCCGAGTTGTTCGGCCACCGGCCGCTGATCGTCGCCTCGCACCTTGCGGTGGCGCTGCTCTACATAGTGTTCCGCGTGGTGATCTGGATCCAGAAGCGGCAACCCCGGCGATAGCAATTCCGGCCAGGATCGTTGGCTAAATCTTTAGGTTAATTATCCTTGCTCGGGTGACCGTCCGTTAAGCCTCTTTCGAAACCCCTTACCGGTAAGCTCTTGTTAGCCTTGGCGTTTAAGTCGAATTTTATGAGTATTCGATAGTGTCGCGGTCAAGGTGAAGAACAAAAAATCACCGGGCGACAAACGAGAGGCAAAGACAATGATCAATTCGCGTCCGGCGGCGAAGACCGCCAACGTATCCGATGACCGCCGCGAGGCGATCCGTTCGCTGTACATGGAATCGCTGCAGCTGGTCGAGCGGCTGCATCGCCGTCTGCTTGATGTGATCAAGGACGAATTCGACCGCAACGGTCGCTCCGACATCAACGCCATCCAGGCGCTGCTCCTGTTCAACATCGGCAATTCGGAGCTGACCGCCGGCGAACTGCGCTCGCGTGGCTACTATCTCGGCTCGAACGTCTCCTACAATCTGAAGAAGCTGGTCGATCTCGGCTTCATCAACCACCAGCGCTCGCGCATCGACCGCCGTTCGGTGCGGGTTTCGCTGACGCCGAAGGGCAATGAGGTGGCGGAAGTCGTCGCCGGCCTCTACGAGCGCCATGTCGGTTCGATCGAGCAGGTTGGCGGCATCAACACGGAGGAGTTCAAGCAGATGAACCGCGCCCTGCAGCGCCTGGATCGGTTCTGGAACGATACCATCGCCTACCGGATGTAATCGCATCCGCCGCATCTAGATTTGAAGCTGGACTACGGAAGTGCTGCCGCGGAGTGGACCAAAGGCCGGTGCCGAAAAGCACCGGTCTTGCCGTTTCGTCAGGCCGGCCGATTCAAATTCGAGCAACAGCCACGTTGCCGCCATATTCCAATGGAACCGAAGATGCGGGTGATGCTGGGGCCAAAGCCGTGCATTTGTCCTGTGCTCAAGTCACTTCCCATGTGGTTTTACACCGAAGTGATGCGGGCCATGGTTGGCTAATTGTTAAGAAGCCAACTCTAGAGTGCGGGCGAGACCGCCCGGTGGGTTGAATTGTAGCAAGAATGTCTGGAACGTCCATGAGAACCAGCCGCCGTTTCTTCCTTTCAGGAGCCTCCGCGCTCGCAGCCGCAATGGTCGCCGGCCGCGCCAGTGCACAGGATGTGATCGGGGATATCCTGAAATCCTCGGCGCGCGGCAATTGGGACGACCAATTCGATGCGCGTGCCAGCGAAGGCGGCAAGGTTGCCTCGACGCTGCCGATCTTCAGCCTGCAGACGGTGTCCTTCACCGAGCAGGCGATCATGCAGTATCAGAATATCGTCGCGCAAGGCGGCTGGGAACAGGTTCCAGACACCAAGAAGCTGCAGCTTGGCGTCGAGGATCCCGATGTGGTGCCGCTGCGCAGGCGCTTGATGATATCGGGCGATCTGGCGCAGAGCGCCGGGCTCTCGGAAGCGTTCGATTCTTACGTCGACTCGGCGCTCAAGCGCTTCCAGTTGCGTCACGGCTTGCCGGCCGACGGAACCACGGGCAAATATACTTTCGCGGCAATGAACGTGTCGGCGCCGGTTCGGCTTGGTCAGCTCCAGACCAATCTGCAACGGCTGCGTGAGCGGGCCGGCACGCTTGGCAACCGCTATGTTCTGGTCGACATCCCGGCGGCGCAGATCGAGGCTGTCGAGAACGACCGCGTTGTGCTGCGCCACACCGCAATCGTCGGCAAGATCGATCGCCAGACGCCGATCGTCAATTCCAAGATCAACGAAATCATCGTCAATCCGTACTGGAACGCGCCGGTCTCGATCGTGCGCAAGGATATCATTCCGCTGATGCGGAAGGACCCCAACTATCTCAAGGACAGCCATATCCGCCTGTTTGCGCCGGACGGCAGCGAGGTCGACCCAATGACGGTCGACTGGTCGACCGATGATGCCGCCAAATACCGCTTCCGCCAGGATCCCGGTTCCGGCAACGCGATGGCCTCAGTCAAGATCAATTTTCCCAGCCCGGACGGCGTCTACATGCACGACACGCCGCAGCAGAGCCTGTTCGGCAAGCTGATGCGCTTCGATTCCTCTGGCTGCGTGCGGGTTCAGAACGTGCGCGACCTCGTCACCTGGATTCTGCGCGACACACCGGGCTGGGATCGCCAGCATTTCGAGGCGGCGATCAAGACCGGGGAGAACACGCCGGTGCAGGTCACCAATCCGGTGCCGGTTTATTTTCTCTACGTCTCGGCCTGGTCGACAGGGCCGGGCGTGGTCCAGTTCCGTGACGACATTTACGGCCTCGACGGAGCCAACGAGCTGCAGATCACATCCGCGCTCTAAGCAGCTGAGTTCATTTGCAAAAGGCCGCCGGAAGGCGGCCTTTTTCGTTGCCGAGTCTTTCGCGGAAAGCTTTGCTGGGCCGATTGCCGGAAAAAGGACGCGGCGCTGTAGTCGGAAATCGCATCATGCATGTCGCAATGTTCATTCTGGTCGTGCTCATCTTCGTCGCCGTTTCGGGCGCGCTGGTCCGGCTGGTGCGGGTGCCGCTGCCGGTACTGCAGATCGCCATCGGTGCAGCGCTCGCCTGGCCGGTGCGCGGCATGCATGTCGAGATCGATCCCGAGCTGTTCCTGCTAGTGTTCATCCCACCGCTGCTGTTCAGCGACGCCTATGGTGCGCCCAAGCGCGAACTGATCGCGCTGCGCGGGCCGATCCTCGACCTCGCCATCGGGCTGGTCTTCTTCACCATTGTCGGCTTCGGCTACGCTTTGCACTGGCTTGTCCCGAGCATCCCGCTCGTCGTCGCTTTCGCACTTGCTGCGGTGCTGTCGCCCACCGATGCGGTGGCCGTCTCCTCGATCGTCGACAAGAGCCTGGTCCCGGCCCGGCTGATGCACATCCTGGAGGGCGAGGCGCTGCTCAACGATGCGTCGGGCCTCGTGATGTTCCGCTTTGCGGTGGCAGCTGCCTTGACCGGCAGCTTCTCCTTCGTCGCGGCATCCGTGACTTTCCTCTATGCCGTCGCTGCCGGCATCCTGGCCGGCGTGGCTGCCTTGTTCGTCGCCGCCAAGGTGCTGCAATTGCTGAACCGTATCGGCGGCGTGCCGTCCGAGGCGCAGGTGCTGGTCATGGTCCTGCTGCCGTTCATCGCCTATCTCGGCGCCGAGAATGTCGGCGCCTCGGGCATTCTGGGGGCGGTCACGGCCGGAGTGCTCACCGGCGGCTCCGGGATTTTCCGCTTTCTCGGCGTCTCGGCGCGCATACAGACCGTATCGCTGTGGACGACGCTATCCTTCGTCTTCAACGGCGCGCTGTTCATCCTGCTCGGGTTGCAGCTTCCCGAAATCATCGGCAACGTGCCGCCTGAGCTCGGCAGCCGCTATCCGGTCATCCAGCCAATCGCCACGGTGGTCGCGCTGACACTATGCCTGATCGGGCTGCGCTTCCTGTGGATCTGGGTCGGCGACATCGCGACGCGCGTCTCGGCGCGATTACGCGAGCAGAAGGCCGAGCCGTTCGGGCTGCGCGTCCGGATCGCCGGCTCTGTTGCCGGCGTGCGCGGCGCCATCACGCTGGCCGGCATCCTGTCGCTGCCGCTCACCATGCCGAATGGTTCGCCCTTTCCGGCGCGCGACGTGGTGATCTTCCTCGCCGCAGGCGTCATCATCTGCTCATTGCTCATAGCCAGCCTTGCCTTGCCCAAGGTGGCACGGGGGCTGGTCGAGCCGGGCGAGGATCCTGGCGCTGCCGAGGAGCGTCTTGCGCGCGTGGGCGCGGCCAACGCCGCCATCGCCCGCATCGAGAGCATGGCCGGCGCGACCGACGGCGATGAAGGGGAAATACCCGGCGCCCGGCTTGCCGCCGCCGATAGCATCGTCGCCGGCTACCGTCGCCGCATCGCTGCCTCCGACGAGGCCGACGAGGCGCGCGCCGAGGCCCGCGAGGCCGGACGGCTGGAGCTCGAATTGAGGCTGGCGGGCATTGAGGCCGAACGCGCAGCGGTTCGCGCAATGTTTCGCAGCGGCCAGATTAACGACCATACGATGCAGGCGCTGTTCACCGAGATCACGCTCACCGAGGCCCTGCTGAAGGGCCGGCAGGCAAGGAAATAGAGGCTGCCAGTCTCTCTGGCGCAATCCGGCCAGCAAATTTCGCGCTGCAAACGTGGCGGGCCGAAAGCAACTGTGTTAATGGCGCGACAGACCCCGAACCTTGAGGATTTCAGCCCATGGCAACAGCAGCGGCAGTGTCGAACAAATTCGAATCCTTTTTCGAAACCACGCTTGCCGATGCCGACCCCGAGATTTTCGGCGCAATCCGCAACGAACTCGGCCGCCAGCGCCACGAGATCGAGCTGATTGCCTCGGAAAATATCGTCTCGCGTGCCGTGCTCGAGGCACAGGGGTCGATCATGACCAACAAATATGCCGAGGGCTATCCGGGCAAGCGCTACTATGGCGGCTGCCAATTCGTCGATGTCGCCGAGGAACTGGCCATCGAACGCGCGAAAAAGCTGTTCGGCTGCAACTTCGCCAACGTCCAGCCGAATTCCGGTAGCCAGATGAACCAGGCGGTGTTCCTGGCGTTGCTGCAGCCCGGCGACACCTTCATGGGCCTCGACCTCAATTCCGGCGGACACCTGACACATGGCTCGCCGGTCAATATGAGCGGCAAATGGTTCAAGGTCGTCTCCTATGGCGTACGCCGGGACGATCATCTGCTCGACATGGATGCGATCGAGAAGACCGCCCATGAGACCAGGCCGAAATTGATCCTGGCCGGCGGCACAGCCTATTCACGTGTCTGGGACTGGAAGCGTTTTCGCGAGATCGCCGATTCGATCGGTGCCTATCTGATGGTCGACATGGCCCACATCGCCGGCCTGGTCGCCGGCGGCATGCATCCGTCGCCGCTGCCGCATGCCCATGTGGTCACCACCACGACGCACAAATCGCTGCGCGGGCCGCGCGGCGGCATGATCCTTTGCAACGACGAGGATATTGCCAAGAAGATGAATTCGGCCGTCTTCCCCGGCCTGCAGGGTGGACCGCTGATGCATGTGATCGCCGCCAAGGCGGTGGCTCTGGGCGAGGCGCTGAAGCCGAGCTTCAAGATCTATGCGGAGAGCGTCGTCGCCAATGCCAAGGCGCTGGCCTCCAGTCTGCAGGAAACCGGTCTCGACATCGTCTCCGGCGGCACCGACAACCATCTGATGTTGGTCGACCTGCGTCCCAAGAACGCAACCGGCAAGCGCGCCGAGGCTGCCCTTGGCCGCGCCAACATCACCTGCAACAAGAACGGCATCCCCTTCGATCCGGAAAAGCCTTTCGTGACATCGGGCGTTCGGCTCGGCACGCCGGCCGGCACCACGCGCGGCTTCGGTCAGGCCGAGTTCCGCGAGATCGGCAAGCTGATCGCCGAAGTGCTGGATGGACTGAAGGTCGCCAATTCCGACGAAGGCAACGCGGCCGTCGAGGCAACCGTGAAGGCCAAGGTGGCGGCATTGACGGATCGTTTTCCGCTTTACCCGTATCTTGGTTGACGCAGGGCGTCAGCCCCCAACTGTGACGGCGCCGATCAACTGGCCACGGCTGCATCTCGGAGACGTTTGATGATGATGCGAATTTTCCGTTTCACCAGTGTTGGCGCTGCCTTGCTCACCTTAGCGACCTCTCAGCTACTCGGCGCGGCCTTGGCGCAGACCGAGCCGACGCCGGCAGCACCCAAGACAGAGACTTTTGGCAGGTGGTCCACCACGGTGGACGAGGTCAACACCGGTGAGGACGTGCGCAAGACCTGCGCCGCCTCGACGGTCTTTTTCGACGCTAACGGCACCAGTGGCACCCTCACGCTGGCCATCTCGAATGGCGACGTACTGCCACCCGAGGGCTATCCGAGCCTCATCATCGCCGTGAGAAACAGTGACTTGCCCAAGGGGGACAACATCCCGGCGGTGTTCCGCGACGTCAACGACAACATCAAGGCTGGCTTTCATATTATCGCCGACGGACAGTGGATGATGGACAACAAACCCGAGACCACGGTTGCCATACTGCGTGCCATGCGCCGTACCAGCGCCCTCGATGTCAGCTTCGCCGACAAGCCGGTCGCGACGATATCGATGGACGGCTTCACCAAGGCCTATCGCTATCTCGGCACGTCCTGCGGCTTCCCGACCGGCGACGTCGCTCCCTGATTGGCGTATTGCCGTCCAACTAATTGCCGCTCTCGCAATTTTCCTCGTGCCTCGCTATCTCTGAGACGCGATCGGTCATCGGCCATACTTTGCCATCGTGGCAAAAACCTCTAAGCCGTTCGCACTACGAGAATCGCGAACCGAAGGCTCTCCATGCGCTGTCCCTACTGTCAGTCCGAAGATACGCAGGTGAAGGATTCGCGCCCTGCCGAAGACGGTGCAGCGATCCGCAGGCGGCGCGTCTGCCCGGATTGCGGCGGCCGCTTCACCACTTTCGAGCGCGTCCAATTGCGCGATCTCGTCGTGGTGAAGAAGTCTGGACGCAAGGTGCCGTTCGACCGCGACAAGTTGCTGCGCTCTGTCGAGATCGCGGTACGCAAGCGCAATGTCGACCCGGAACGTATCGATCGGGCGGTGACCGGCATCGTGCGCCAGCTCGAAAGCTCGGGCGAGACCGAGGTGGCCTCGGGGGAAGTCGGCCGGCTGGTCATGGAGGCGCTTAAGTCGCTCGATGATGTCGCCTATGTGCGCTTTGCCTCCGTCTACCGCAATTTCCGCGAGGCCAAGGATTTCCACGACGTGTTGGGCGAACTCAAAGGCGACGAGCTCAAAGCCGACGAGCTCAGGGGCGAAGAGCTGAAGAGCGAAGAGGACGCCAGCTGAGCATGGCAGGGTCCGGACGCCGCACGGCTGAACAAGAGGTCCTCGATCGCCGCTATATGGCGGCAGCCCTCAGGCTGTCGCGCAAGAATGCCGGGCGGACCTCGACCAACCCTTCCGTCGGCACGCTGATCGTGCGCGATGACGGCGACGGGCCGATGATCGTCGGCAGCGGCGTCACCGCCGTCGGCGGCCGGCCGCATGCCGAGACCGAGGCTTTGGCAGAGGCCGGCGAACTGGCGCGCGGCGCCACCGCCTATGTAACGCTGGAGCCCTGCGCCCATCACGGCCGCACGCCGCCTTGCGCCAATGCGCTGGTCAGTGCCGGCGTGGCGCGTGTGGTCGGCGCTGCCAGCGATCCTGACCCGCGTGTTTCCGGCAAGGGCTATGCAATCTTGCGTGCCGCCGGCGTCGAAGTGGTGGAAAAAGTGTTGGCGGCCGAGGCTGCGGAGCAGATGGCCGGCTATTTAATTCGATCTCTGAAAAAACGCCCGGAAGTGATCCTGAAACTTGCGCTTTCGAGCGACAACAAGATCGGCGTGAAAGGCGAGGGACAGCTCTCCATCACCGGCGATATCGCCCGACGCGAAGTCTATCTGATGCGCGCCGAAGCCGATGGCATATTGATCGGCATCGGCACGGCACTGGAGGACGATCCGGCGCTGACGGTTCGGCTTCCGGGACTGGAGAGCCGTTCGCCGGCGCGCATCGTACTCGACCGTCAGATCAGGCTACCCGAGACTTCGAAACTGGTCGCCGGCGTCGACCGTGTGCCGCTCTATGTCGCTGCCTGCGCCGAGGCCGATCCGCACCGGCGCGCCGCGCTCGAACGTGCCGGCGTTCGCTTCATCGGTACTGAGACCTATGAAGGCGATATCGCGCTGCCGGAACTGTTCGAGGATCTGGCGGCGCTCGGCATGGCAAGCGTCCTGGTCGAGGGCGGCGCGAGGGTGGCCAAGGCGTTCCTCGACGAACAACTGGTCGATCGTATCGTGCTGTTTCAGGGGCCGGACGCGATCGGCGAGGGCGGCATTGTATCGCCGATCGATGCCAACAATATCCCGCCGGGATTTCGCAAATTGCGCAACATGCGTTTCGGCGAAGATACATATGCGGAATGGATAAGAGACATCTAGGACCGACCTGATGTTCACGGGGCCAAACTAATGTTCACTGGAATCGTCACCGATGTCGGCACCGTCGCTGCCGTGAAGCCGCTCAGGGAAGGCGTCGGTTTGCGTATCGACACCGCTTACGATCCGCAGACCATTGCCATCGGTGCCTCGATTTCCTGTGGCGGCGTCTGCCTGACGGTGACGGGATTGCCGGAAGACGGCGCCAACGCACGCTGGTTCGAGGTCGAGGCCTGGGAAGAAGCACTCAGGCTGACGACCGCGATGGGCTGGAAATCCGGCACGCGCATCAACCTGGAGCGGGCGCTGAAGATCGGCGACGAGCTTGGCGGCCATATCGTTTCAGGCCATGTAGACGGCATGGCCGAGATCGTAGGGCGCAAGGAGGAAGGCGACGCCGTTCGCTTCACCCTGGATGCACCGCGAGAGCTGGCCAAATTCATCGCGCCCAAGGGCTCCGTCGCACTCGACGGCACTTCGCTGACCGTCAACAAGGTCGAAGGCAGCCGCTTCGACGTGCTGTTGATCCACCACTCACTGACGGTCACCACCTGGGGCGAACGCCAGGTCGGCGATCGCGTCAATCTCGAGATCGACACCATGGCCCGCTATGCGGCGCGACTGGTGGAGGCGGCTAAAGAGGGGCTTTGAGGCGCTCGTCCATAAAGCCCATTCCCTGGTGCGACCGCCGCCGAGTTGGCCTTGAAAGTTCCTTCGGCAATCTTCCGCTTGCGATCAAACCGGCTTCGGCCTAAGTCACCGGCGATCCCCGGAGACATCTATGGCAGGCACATCCCAACACGGCAAAGCGTTCATCCGTCCGAAGAAGAAGGCCCACCTTCTTGTCATCGAGGCGCGCTTTCACGACGACCTTGCCGACGCGTTGCTCGAAGGCGCGACAAAGGCCCTCGAGGAAGCGGGCGCGACATACGATGTCGTCACCGTTCCGGGCTCGCTCGAAATCCCGGCGGTGATTTCCTTCGCGCTCGACGGTGCCTCCGAAGGCGGGACGAACTATGACGGCTTCGTCGCCCTCGGCACGGTGGTCCGCGGCGACACCTATCATTTCGATATCGTCGCCAATGAATCCAGCCGTGCCCTGATGGACCTGTCCGTGCAGGATGCGGTCTGCATCGGCAACGGCATCCTGACCACCGAAAACGACGAACAGGCCTGGACACGCGCCAGGCGTTCGGAAGGCGACAAGGGCGGCTTTGCGGCGCGTGCGGCGCTGACCATGATCGCTCTAAAGGAACAGCTGGGAGCGCCCTCGTGAGCGAACCCGCTTCGCCCGGCCAGCCCACGGTGCGCCACGCCAACAAGCGCGGTGCTGCCCGTCTGGCCGCCGTGCAGGCGCTCTACCAGATGGATGTCGCCGGCAGCGGCGTCTTCGAGATCACCGCCGAGTACGAGGCGTTCAGGCTCGGCAAGGAGGTCGATGGCGCGCTCTATCGCGAAGCCGATGCGCAATGGTTTCGCGCCATTCTTGCCGGCGTTGTCGAGCACCAGAAGACCATCGATCCAGCCATCCGACAGGCGCTGACCGAGGACTGGCCTCTGTCGAGGCTCGATTCCACATTGCGCGCCATATTGCGCGCCGGCGTCTACGAGCTGATGCAGCGCGAGGACGTGCCGGTGGCGGTTATCGTCTCCGAATATGTCGACATCGCCAAGGCATTTTACGAGGAAGACGAGCCGAAACTGGTCAATGCGGTGCTTGATCGCGTGTCGCGCCGGGTGCGTGGCGAGGGCCGCGGCAAGGACGCCTCATGACTGCTATCGTCGCCGTTGGGGCGGGCAAGGAAGCGCGTCGCACCGCCTTCATCCTCGCAGCCTCGCAGGCGATCATCGGCTCGGCCGCACCCATCGCCATTTCCATGGGCGGATTGGCGGGGCAGTACCTGCTCGATGCTGACAAGTCGCTGGCAACCGCGCCGATCACCGGTTTCAATGTCGGCGTGGCGCTCGGTTCCTTGCCGGCCGCGGCGATCATCCGCCGGCTCGGCCAGCGCGACGGCTTCATGACCGGCACAGCGGTCACGGCGCTTGGCGGGCTGGTCGCCACGCTGGCGCTGTTTCATGCCAGCTTCTGGCTATTCGCTTTCGGCTTGGCCGTGATCGGCATCGGGGGCGCTTTCGTCCAGCAGTTCCGCTTTGCCGCCGCCGACAATGCGCCGCCTGAATTCAAGGCGCGCGCCATCTCCTTCGTGCTGGCCGGCGGCATCGTCACCGCCATCCTTGGACCGCAGATCGTCATCTTCACCGGCGATCTGTTCTCGCCGGTGAAGTTTGCCGGCTCGTTTGCGTCCATCCTGGTGCTGGCGGCGGTCGGCGCCGCCATTCTCTCTTTGTTGCGTATCCCAGCCAAGGCAACCGAGAAGGTGGAAATTTCCGACAGCGACGCCCGGCCGCTCTCGGAAATCGTCACCAGGCCACGCTTCGTCGCGGCGTTGTTTTGCGCCATTGGCAGCTACGCACTGATGAGCTTCGTCATGACCGGCGCGCCGCTGGCTATGGTCGGCTGCGGCCTTTCGACCGACGACGCCACGCTCGGCATTTCCTGGCACGTCATGGCGATGTTCGCGCCGAGCTTCTTCACGGGGTCGCTGATCTATCGCTTCGGCGCTGAGCGGATCGTGGCCATCGGCCTGGTGCTGCTGATTGGCTGCGCCATAGTGGCGCTGTCAGGGTTGGCACTGTGGCAGTTCTGGACGGCGCTGATCCTGCTCGGCCTTGGCTGGAACTTCAGCTTCATCGGTGCCACCGCCATGGTGGCCGACAGCTACCAGTCATCCGAAAAAGGCAAGGTCCAGGGGTTTCACGATTTCGTCCTGTTCGGCTCCGTCGCCTTCGCCTCGCTGATGTCGGGGGCGGTCTACAATGCCTGGGGCTGGGAGATGTTGAACTGGATGATTTTCCCGGTCGTCGTGCTGTGCTTCGTGGCACTGGGCGTGTTGAAGATGACGGGCTTGCGCGCGGCCAGCTGACGTCACGCTGTCGGGACGAGGCAACGGCGGAGTCACTCGCATCCGAACAAAATTATTGCGCCCATCCCCTTTCTTATGAAACCGTGTACCCCGACGGGGCATCGAAGCCATGCTCATATGCGGCAGCCGTATTCCGGTTCACAGCAAGGGATTTGTGAGATGTTTTCAATCAAGGTTCTGGCCGGCGCTGTACTGGCGCTCGGAGTTGCGTTGGCCTCGGCGAGTGCCCAGGTGGTGGTGTCGTCGAAGATCGACACCGAGGGCGGCGTGCTCGGCAATATCATCCAACTGGTGCTGAACGCCAACAATATCCAGACCACCGACCGCATCCAACTCGGCGGCACACCTGTGGTACGCAAGGCGATTACAGCCGGCGAGATCGACATCTATCCGGAATACACCGGCAACGCCGCCTTCTTCTTCGAGAAGGCCGACGATCCGGTGTGGAAAGACGCCGCCAAGGCCTACGAGACTGCCAAGAAGCTCGACTACGACGCCAACAAGATCGTCTGGCTGTCACCGTCACCGGCGAACAATACTTGGGCAATCGCCCTGCGCAAGGAGGTCGCCGATACCAATAAGCTCGTCACCCTTTCCGACTTCGGCAAATATGTCTCGGGCGGCGGCAAGGTGGTGCTGGCGGCCTCCGCCGAGTTCGTCAATTCGGCGGCCGCGCTGCCCGCTTTCCAGAAGACCTATGGCTTCACGCTGAAGCCGGACCAGTTGATCACGCTGTCGGGCGGCGACACGGCGGCGACAATTGCAGCCGCAGCCAACCAGACCAACGGCGCCAACGCCGCCATGGTCTATGGCACCGACGGCGGCATCGCGCCCTCCGGCCTCGTCGTGCTTGAGGACGACAAGGGTGTGCAGCCGGTCTACCAGCCGGCGCCGATCATCCGCGAGGCGGTGCTGAAGGAGCATCCGGAGATCGAGACGCTGCTGAAGCCGGTGTTCGCCAAGCTCGATCTCGTCACGTTGCAGGAGTTGAATGGTCGCGTGCAGGTTGGCGGCGAGCCGGTCAAGGGCGTCGCCGAGGACTTTTTGAAAAAGAACGGCTTCCTGAAGTAAGGCGATTCCGGCGCTCCGCTTTCGAGGTGCGCCGGATCGGCCGATGGGGGAGGGCGTGCGCATCCGGTTCGACAAGCTCGGCGTGGTCATCGCGGCGATATCGGCCTATGCGGCTTTTGCGGCGCCATTCGCCACCTTCCGCGCCAATCGCATCGTACCCGGCGAGGCGCGCTCGATCCTCGAATCTTTGCCTGCGACGGTCGGTCCGCTGTTGATGGCGATTGTCGTCGCAGCGGCGCTCATTGCGCTGCTGAAAACGCCGCTTGCTCTGCGCCTCGCCGCCAGTGTGGTTGCGCTTGCAGCGCTGGCGCTGCTGATCGGCGTCGCCGGCAGTTTCCTGACACCCGCCGGCAACACCTTCGCCCGTATCTCGCCGGCTTCGGGCTTTTGGCTGCTTATCTTCGCCTTCACGCTTCTGCTCGCCGACGTGCTTACGCGGCTGAACCTGTCGCCGCAGGCACGCATCGGCGTGCTTGTTGTCGCCGCCGCGGCGATCGGGCTGCTGCTCGTCTCGGGAAGCTGGAACAGCCTGTCGATCCTCAAGGAATATTTCAATCGCGCCGATAGTTTTTGGGCGGAAGGCTCCAAGCACGTGACGCTGGCGCTGGGTTCGCTGGCGGCAGCAGTGATTATCGGCCTGCCGCTCGGCATCCTCTGCCATCGCGTCGAGAAATTGCGGGCCGGCGTGCTCAACGTGCTGAACATCATCCAGACCATTCCTTCGATCGCGCTGTTCGGCCTCTTGATCGCACCACTCGGCTGGGTCGCTTCGCATGTTCCGGGTGCTGCCGCGCTCGGCATTCGCGGCATCGGTACAGCGCCGGCTTTCGTCGCTTTGTTCCTCTATTCACTGCTGCCGGTAGTGGCCAACACCGTGGTCGGCCTTGCCGGTGTGCCGCGTGCCGCCAACGACGCAGCGCGCGGCATGGGCATGACCGACCGCCAGCGGCTGTTCGGCGTCGAGTTTCCGCTGGCCTTCCCGGTGATCCTCACCGGCATCCGCATCGTGCTGGTGCAGAATATCGGCCTCGCCACGATTGCCGCGTTGATCGGCGGCGGCGGCTTTGGCGTGTTCGTATTCCAAGGGGTCGGCCAGACGGCGATGGACCTGGTGCTGCTCGGTGCTGTTCCGACGGTGGTGCTGGCCTTCGCCGCTGCCATCATCCTCGATGCAGTGATCGAAATGAGCGCCAGCAAGCGCAGGGTTGAAACGGCATGATCGAGATCGAAGGCGTCACCAAGCGCTTCGGCGAGACGACAGTCGTCGACGACGTGTCGATAGTAATCGAGCCGCGCAGCATCGCCGTCATCGTCGGCACCTCCGGCTCCGGCAAGACGACGCTGCTTCGCATGATAAACCGGCTGGTCGAGCCGACATCGGGCGTGATCAAGCTCGACGGCGTCGACAACCGCTCGGTCCCGGATTATGAGCTGCGCCGCAGCATCGGCTATGCCATCCAGGGCCACGGGCTGTTTCCGCATCGCACGGTGGCGCAGAACATCGCCACTGTGCCGGTATTGCTCGGCTGGGACGCCAACCGCATCAAGGCCCGCGTCGACGAGCTGATGACGCTATACCAGCTCGACCCGCAAGCCTACGGGCCACGCTATCCGCATGAGCTTTCCGGCGGTCAGCAGCAGCGCGTCGGCGTCGCCCGGGCGCTTGCCGCGGAACCCAACGTGCTGTTGATGGATGAGCCGTTCGGCGCGCTCGATCCGATCATCCGCAACAAGGCGCAGGAGGATCTGCTGGCGATCCAGAAACGCTTCGGCACCACCATCATCCTCGTCACCCATGACATGGAAGAGGCCGTTCACATGGGCGACAAGATCGCGGTGATGGATGGCGGCAAAGTAGTGCAATATGCCGCGCCGGCCGAGATACTGGCGAAGCCGGCCAGCGCGTTTGTCGAGACCCTGGTTGGCGCCAGTGAAAAACCGTTCCGGCTGTTGTCGCTTGGCCGGGTGCGCGACGCGGTGGAAAAAGGCACGGCCGAAGGCGAGGCGATCCCCGGTGACGCCAGCCAACGCGACGCGCTCGCCGAACTCCTGTGGTCGGGCCGCCCGGCACTTCCGGTGAAAGATACCGACGGCAAGCCACTTGGCCGCGTCACTGTGGACGGGCTGGTTAAGCGAGCGGCGAGGCCGGCATGAAAGCCTGGCTTCCCTTGCTGCTCAGGCTTGCCCTGGTGGTGGTGCTTATTGCCTTCGTCACCAATCCCGGCTGGTTCGAACCGCTGCTGAAGCCGCTGACAGAGAACAACGCGCCGGTAATCTACAATCAGGGCAGCCTTTTGACGTTGACGCTGCTGCATCTGCGGACCGTGCTGATCGCGACCGTTGCCGCGACGGTCGTTGCGGTCGCGCTGGCCATTCTGGTCACCAGGCCAGCCGGCGCCGAATTCCTGCCGCTGTCGCGCAGCCTGGTCAATATCGGCCAGACCTTTCCGCCGGTGGCGGTGCTGGCGCTTGCCGTGCCGGCCGTCGGCTTCGGCGAAAAGCCGACGCTGATTGCGCTGTTTCTCTACGGACTGCTGCCGATCTTCGAGAATGCGCTGACCGGCCTGACGACGCTGCCGGCCAACGTAGTCGAGGCGGCGCGTGGCGCCGGCATGACCGGCTGGCAAAGACTGGTCAAGGTCGAGCTGCCGCTCAGCGCGCCGATCATTCTCGGTGGTATCCGGCTGTCGGTGGTGATCAGCCTCGCCACCGCGACCATCGGCTCGACGGTAGCGGCGAGGACACTGGGCGAGGTGATCATCGCAGGCCTGCTGTCGAACAACCTCGCCTTCATCCTGCAGGGTGGCCTGATCGTCGCCGCCCTTGCCGTGCTGATCTATGACGGGCTGTCGGCGGTCGAGCGCTACACCGCCCGGCGCACGGGACGCGAGCCCGAGTAGCGTCTCGGGGCGAAGTTCGCTCTTTTTTCAGTGGCCGGTCGACCGCGTCGGATGATCGAGCGTCAGTTCCAGCGTTGTGCCCGTCTCGCCGGTGATCCAGCGGCGGCGGATGATGGCGAAATCGTGCTGTGTGTCGGCTCTAACCACAGAGACCAAGTCGCCCACCGCGCAATCACTGTCGAGATCGAGGGCTTCGACAGTCTCGGCAATGTCTTGCTTGCCGACATAATGTCTCGCAATGGCTGTGAGCACGATGATCACTGGCCCACCCGTTGCGCGATCTTCGGGACTCGGCGATTGATGAGTGCGATGCCCCGATCTTTCAGCAGGAGTTCTTGCCATGACCGCGCGTTTCTCCAAGATCGTCATGTGTTTGTGTCTGGCGGCTTTCGCCTTCCTCGTCGCCTTCGGCAACATCACCGATTACGGCTCAAACTTCGCCTTTGTCCAGCATGTGCTGAGCATGGACACGACCTTTCCCGGCAATGCACTGATGTACCGCTCGATCACCAACCCGTCGCTGTGGACGGCTGGCTACTGGCTGATCATCATTGGCGAGGCGCTGACCTGCCTGCTTTACCTAATCGCCGCCTGGCAACTCTGGCAGGCGCGCAACGCCACCGGACAGGCTTTCAACGATGCCAAGAAGTTCGCCATCATTGCCGCCACAATGGGCTTCCTCGTTTGGTATTTCGGCTTCATGGTCGTTGGCGGCGAGTGGTTCGCCATGTGGCAGTCTTCGACTTGGAATGGTCAGGAGGCGGCGTTCAAATTCTACATCACCATGCTGCTGGTGCTGGTCTTCGTCGTCCAGCCGGACGGCGACCCGCGTAAAGCCTGACCACTGTTCGCCGATTTCAATCGATCTAACCGGATGGCAGTGTCGACAGGCGCTGCCGTCCAGCCTTTTGGGCGAAACCCGGGATCTTTTGGGCGAAAGCCGGACAGGAACGGAACAATATCTTGACGTTCCGAGCCCTGTTTCGCATAAGCCGCTGCGAAGGGACGGATTCCGGTTGCGGAAAATTCGTCCCCTGTCTCAACGGCCCGGGGAGGGGTTCTTTTGGGCCACCAATCGAGGAAAATTCGGCAATGACCATAATTTCAGCTGTCATCGCCTGCGGTCTGCTTTCAGTCCTTTACGCCATCTGGGCGACACGTTCGGTCCTCGCGGCCGATCAGGGCAATGCACGCATGCAGGAAATTTCCGCGGCCATCCGCGAAGGCGCGCAGGCTTATCTGGCGCGCCAGTACACCACCATCGCCATCGTCGGCGTCGTGGTCCTGCTGCTTGCCTGGTGGCTGCTTTCGATCACCGCCGCCATCGGCTTCCTGATCGGCGCCGTTCTATCGGGTGCCGCTGGCTTCATCGGCATGCACGTCTCGGTGCGCGCTAATGTGCGTACCGCGCAGGCGGCTTCCAACAGCCTCGCTGCCGGCCTCGAGATCGCCTTCAAGTCGGGCGCCATCACTGGCATGCTGGTTGCTGGCCTGGCCCTGCTCGGCGTCTCGATCTACTACCTGATCCTGACCCAGTTCATGGGTCTGCAGCCAAACGATCGCGTCGTCATCGACTCGCTTGTTTCGCTCGGCTTCGGCGCCTCGCTGATCTCGATCTTCGCCCGTCTCGGCGGCGGCATCTTCACAAAAGGCGCCGACGTCGGCGGCGATCTTGTCGGCAAGGTTGAAGCCGGCATTCCCGAGGACGATCCACGCAATCCGGCCACCATTGCCGACAACGTCGGCGACAATGTCGGCGATTGCGCCGGCATGGCCGCCGACCTGTTCGAGACCTATGCGGTGACCGTGGTCGCCACCATGGTCCTCGCCGCCATCTTCTTCGGTGGCACCGACGTTCTCGGCGCGGCCATGCTCTATCCGCTGGCCATCTGCGGCGCCTGCATTCTCACCTCGATCGTCGGCACTTTCTTCGTCAAGCTCGGTTCCAGCGGCTCGATCATGGGCGCGCTCTACAAGGGCCTGATCGTCACCGGCCTGCTGTCAATTGTCGGCCTTGCCGTGGCCACCTCGGCATGCATCGGCTGGGGTGAGATCGGCACCGTCGCCGGCATGACTATCACCGGCACGAACCTGTTCATCTGCGGCCTTGTCGGCCTTGCGGTGACCGGACTCATCGTGGTGATCACCGAATATTATACCGGCACCAACAAGCGTCCGGTGAACTCCATCGCCCAGGCCTCGGTCACCGGTCACGGCACCAATGTCATCCAGGGCCTCGCGGTCTCGCTGGAAGCGACGGCGTTACCGGCGATCGTCATCGTCGGCGGCATCATCTCGACATACCAGCTCGCCGGCCTCTACGGCACGGCGATCGCGGTGACGACGATGCTTGGCCTCGCCGGCATGATCGTCGCGCTCGATGCCTTCGGCCCGGTCACCGACAATGCCGGCGGCATTGCCGAAATGGCCGGCCTGCCCAAGGAAGTGCGCCAGTCAACCGACGCGCTCGACGCTGTCGGCAACACCACCAAGGCGGTAACCAAGGGCTACGCCATCGGTTCGGCCGGCCTCGGCGCGCTGGTGCTGTTCGCGGCCTACTCTAACGACCTGAAGTTCTTTGCCGCCAATGGCGACAAATACCCCTACTTCCAGGGTATGGGCGACGTCTCCTTCGACCTCTCCAATCCTTACGTCGTCGCCGGCCTGATCTTCGGTGGCCTGATCCCGTATCTGTTCGGCGGCATCGCCATGACCGCCGTCGGCCGCGCCGCGGGTGCTATCGTCCAGGAGGTGCGCAAGCAGTTCCGCGAGGATCCGGGCATCATGGCCGGCACCTCGAAGCCGAACTATGCGCGCGCCGTCGACCTTCTGACCAAGGCAGCGATCCGGGAGATGATCGTTCCGTCATTGCTGCCGGTGCTGGCGCCGCTGGTGGTCTATTTCGGCGTCCTCCTGATCTCCGGTTCGAAGGCATCCGCCTTTGCCGCGCTTGGCGCCTCGCTGCTCGGCGTCATCGTCAACGGCCTGTTCGTCGCCATCTCGATGACCTCCGGCGGCGGCGCCTGGGACAACGCCAAGAAGTCGTTCGAAGATGGTTTCGTCGACAAGGACGGCCTCAAGCACATCAAGGGCTCCGAAGCGCACAAGGCTTCGGTGACCGGCGACACGGTCGGCGATCCCTACAAGGATACTGCCGGCCCAGCGGTCAACCCGGCGATCAAGATCACCAACATCGTCGCGCTGCTGTTGCTGGCCGTTCTCGCGCACGGCTAAGCTCGGCCGCTATGGCCTTAAAACAAAACCCGCGGGATCGCTCCCGCGGGTTCTTCATTGCCTGAGATATGCCGCTTACAGGGAAGCGAAAGGAACGGAAGGAAGCCGACACCCTCGGGTGGATCAGCTGCCGCCGAGCGTGCTGCCGCCGCTGGCGCCGGGAATACCAGGCGCCAGCTTGCTGGCGCCACTGATGATCTGGCTGAGGAAGTTCTGGTCCTTGCCGCCGGTCGGCGTGGTGCGCGAGATGAAGTCGAACACCTTGCCGTCCTTCAAGCCGTAATTGGCGATCTGGGTGACGCGCCCGTCATCGCCAAAATAGACCGCCAGCACATGCTGGTCGACCAGCCGCGGCTTGTCGAAGGCGACATAGCGCTTGCGCGTCTGCGAAATGTAATAAAAGGCCTCGTTATCGAAGGTCGCCTTCGTCGAGGGAGTGCCGAGCGCCAGCAGCACCTGTTCGCGGCTTGAGCCGACCGGCACCAGGTCGATCGCCTGCTGGTCTATGACGTAGCCTTGCGTCAGCGTCTCGCTCGGATTGAGATCGCCGATCATCTTGGACGAATTGCAGGCGGAAAGTGCCGCAGCGATCACCAGCAGCGAAACCGCACCGCCGGGCTTGGGCAGGAAAGTCGACTTGAATTTCAGCGCGCGCAACTACAACTCCATAAGCTGGCCGCAACTTGCGCTGGGCCGCAAAACCGGTAAACCAGCTTGCTTGCCGATGCAACAAGGCCACTTCAACAAACGGTCCCGGGAGACCACCCTCAAATGTTCCAGCGCCTCTTTGGCCGCGAACGACATGCCAACCGCGCCATCACCGAGGCGCTTTACGCACAAATCGTGGCGGCGGCGCGGCAAACGGTGTTTTATTCCGCCTGGAACGTACCGGACACGCCGCTCGGCCGCTTCGAGATGCTGTCGTTGCACATGTTCCTGTTCCAGCACCGGTTGCGCGGCGAGGGCGGTGCTGCGGCAGAGGTTGCGCAGGTGCTGATCGACGAGTTCTTCATGGATGTCGAACATTCGTTGCGTGAATTGGGCATTGGCGACGTCGGCGTGCCGAAGCGAATGCGGAAACTGGCGAAAATGTTCTATGGCCGTACCGCCGCCTATGATGATGCGCTGCAAAGAAATGACCATGATGCACTCGCCGTCGCCCTTGCCCGCAATGTCAGGCCGGATGCCGGCGCCTGGCCGCAAGCGTCGCAACTGGCACTCTATGCCGCCGATGCATCAAGGCAACTCGCGGAACAGCCGACCGAATCGATCGTTTCCGGAACGGTGTCATTTCCCGTGGCCAACGCTTGAGCGACGGCAGGCCGATGAAGGTGGCGAAGTGGAGGCGAAGATGAAATACCCTGATACCCACAGCCCAGTGTCATTCCTGGCAAATGTCGCCCGGCTGCCGCAAAAGGGGCTGCCGGTGGTGATCGATGCCGACGCTGGCCAGCGCGCCCTGCTGGCCGTCGAGCACGAGCTGCTTTCGGTCGAGAACTATCGCGCCGAACTCCTGGTCGAGCCTTGGAAACGCAACGGGGTGAAAGTCAGCGGCCATGTTGAGGCCGATATAACGCAGGCCTGCATCGTCACCCTCGACCCGGTCGAGGCGCATATCGACGAGCCGGTCGAAGCGCTGTTCCTGCCGGAGCAATCCAAGCTCGGGCGGCAAGGTTTCGACGGCGGCGGTGAGATCCTGCTCGACGCCGAAGGCCCCGACAGCCCGGAAACCTTTTCCGGCGATGCGATCGACGTCGGGGCGCTTGCCGAGCAGTTCTTTGGCTTGGCGATCGATCCATATCCGCGCAAGCCGGGTGTATCGCTGGAGGCCGCCGGCGATGCCGAGCCTGTGGAGAATGAATTCCAGCAAAAGCTCAGATCACTGTTGGGAAAATCCTGATGGCTGACCCAATTTGAGAAAAGTTGGTTGTGCGGCAGCCCAAAACCGTTATTTTCGCCGAACCTTCGCGAGCCCCGCACCTTGGCAAGCCCGCTGGCCAATCAACCGTGAGATGAACACCGCGTGATCAGGATTTCCATCGATGCCATGGGCGGCGATCACGGGCCAAGCGTGGTCATCCCGGCGCTCATGACTGTCGCCACCCGCCGTCCGGATATACGCTTCGTCATTTATGGGCGCGAAGAAGTGGTACGGCCCGAACTCGCCAAATTCCCCAAGCTGGCGGAAGTGAGTGAGTTCGTGCACTGCGAGATCGCAGTGCGGATGGACGACAAGCCGAGCCAGGCGCTGCGCCATGGCCGCTGGAAGTCATCGATGTGGAAGGCCGTCGAGGCGGTCAAGGCAGGCACTGCCGACGCCTGCATCTCGGCCGGCAATACCGGCGCGCTGATGGCAATGTCCAGATTCTGCCTTCGCACCATGGCGACCATCGATCGCCCGGCAATCGCGGCGCTCTGGCCGACATTGCGCGGCGAGAGCGTGGTGCTGGACGTCGGCGCCACCATTGGCGCGGATGCGCATCAACTGGTTGACTTTGCCATTCTGGGCACCGGCATGGCGCGCTCGGTTTTCGGCATCGAACGGCCGAGCGTCGGGCTGCTCAATGTCGGCGTCGAGGAGATCAAGGGTCAGGAAGAGGTCAAGGAGGCGGGTCGTATGTTGCGCGAGGCCAACATGGCCTCGATGAACTACCATGGCTTTGTCGAGGGTGACGACATCGGCAAGGGCAGTGTCGACGTCGTCGTTACCGAGGGATTTGCCGGCAACATCGCGCTGAAGACGGCGGAAGGCACCGTTAGGCAGATCGCCGGCTATCTGCGCGCGGCGATGAACCGGACGCTGATGGCCAGGATCGGCTATATCTTCGCCAAGACCGCCTTCGATCGCCTGCGCGAGAAGATGGATGTCGGCCGCTCCAATGGCGGCGTCTTCCTCGGATTGAACGGCATCGTGGTGAAGAGCCATGGCGGGGCTGATTCGGATGGCTTCGCGGCGGCGATCGAGCTTGGCTACGACATGGTGCGCAACAATCTGCTTGACCGCATCGAAGCCGATCTCGACCTGTTCCATGCCCGCAATCCGAATGCCCAGACAATCCGGAAATCCGACGTCGTCATCGACGCAAAGGAATAGGAAAGAGCATTGATCAGATCCGTCGTGCGCGGCACGGGCGCCGCGCTGCCCCGCCGCATTATGAAGAATGCCGATTTCGAAGGCATGGTCGAGACGTCGGACGAGTGGATCGTCCAGCGCACCGGCATTCGCCAGCGCCACATTGCGGCCGACGACGAGACGACGGCCTCGCTGGGCGAGGCGGCAGCGCGCGCGGCCCTCGACAGTGCCGGCCTGACGGCTGACGATATCGACCTGATCGTGCTGGCGACCTCGACGCCCAACAACACCTTTCCCGCGACCGCGGTCGAGATCCAGAACCGGCTCGGCATGCACCACGGTTTTGCCTTCGACCTGCAGGCGGTCTGCTCCGGCTTCGTCTATGCAGTGACGACCGCCGACCTCTATATCCGCGGCGGCTTGGCCAGACGGGTGCTGGTGATCGGCTCGGAAACATTTTCGCGTATTCTCGACTGGAACGACCGCTCGACCTGCGTTTTGTTCGGCGACGGCGCCGGCGCGATGGTGCTGGAAGCAGGCACGGGGGCAGGCGGCATCGCCGACCGAGGCGTTCTGGCGGCCAGCCTGCGCTCCGACGGCATCCACAAGGACAAGCTTTTTGTCGACGGTGGGCCGTCGACCACCGGAACGGTCGGGCACCTCAGGATGGAAGGCCGCGAAGTGTTCAAGCATGCGGTCGGCATGATCACCGGCGTCATCGAGGCGACTTTCGCACAGGCCGGCATCGGCGCCGCCGATCTCGACTGGTTCGTGCCGCATCAAGCCAATAAACGAATTATTGACGCTTCGGCCAAAAAGCTCGGGATAGAGGAGCGGAAGGTGGTGGTGACCGTCGATTTGCACGGTAATACCTCGGCGGCTTCCGTGCCGCTGGCACTGTCCGCAGCCGTCGCCGACGGTCGCATCAAAAAGGGTGACCTGGTACTGCTCGAGGCGATGGGCGGCGGCTTCACCTGGGGTGCCGTCCTGCTCCGCTGGTAAGTGCCGAACTATCGGGTTCGGGGTCCTTGACCTTGACGGATCAATTACTTAGGTTCTGCCGTTGCTTGTATCGATTTATGTTTTTGAGCTGATGGGACGGTTCGTATGGGGGGAAAGACACTTACGCGCGCCGACCTCGCCGAAGCCGTTTACCGCAAGGTTGGGCTGTCACGTACTGAATCGGCCGAGCTTGTCGAGGCGGTGCTGAATGAGATCTGCGAGGCGATCGTTCGCGGCGAGACGGTGAAGCTGTCGTCCTTCGCGACCTTCCACGTCCGCTCCAAGAACGAGCGCATCGGGCGCAATCCCAAGACCGGTGAGGAAGTGCCGATCCTGCCGCGCCGGGTGATGACCTTCAAGTCGTCGAACGTACTGAAGAACCGTATCCTGCGCTCCCATCAAAACAGCAAAGCCAAGGGCAGCAAGTAGCCGCCCAATCCCCCTTTGCCAAGAATCATGCTCCAGGCTTCGGTTGAAAAATGAACCCTGCTTTTGCGCCGGGCTTGAATATTGTTTCATAAACCGCTGAAATAAGATGCGATTCGGTAGGCCGGATCGGTATTGGGTGTGATCCGTTCCGCCGGGACGGAAAGCTGCTCTCTTTGTTAAGCGTGATGTCGCCCGAACCCGGTTCCCGCCTTTCGCGATCATGCTCTAGCGTGAGGATTCGTCCATGGACAAGAGCCCTGATGCTTTCCGCACCATCAGCGAGGTCGCGGAGGATCTGGATTTGCCGCAGCACGTGCTGCGTTTCTGGGAGACGCGTTTCAACCAGATCAAGCCGATGAAGCGCGGCGGCGGCCGCCGCTACTACCGTCCGCAGGACGTCGAACTGATCAAGGGTATTCGTCATATGCTCTACGACCAGGGCTATACGATCAAGGGCGTGCAGAAGCTGTTGCGCGAGAACGGCAACCAGTTTCTGATCGCCGTCGGCAGTGGCGACATGGCGGCGGTCGAGGCGATCTCGCAGCGCCGACAGGCCGACACGGTACCGCTGACGCAAGCGGCGCAGCCGCGCGGCCCGGACGACGAAATGCTGGTTGGCCAGCCGAGGGTGAAACCCAGCCGTCGTTTTTTCGGTATAGGCAAGACCGACGAGGAAGGTCCGGTTCCGCCGGACACGTCAAAACTTTCCCGTGACAATCGCGCGTTGCTGCAGGAGGCGCTGTTCGACCTCCTGGAATGCAAGCGCCTGCTAGATCAGGTTCGCTAGAGCCCGCCGGGTTGACCGGAACGGTCTTCAGGGTCATGCGTTAGGCTTCCTTCTGCAGATGAAGGAAGCACGTCATGGCATCGCTTTCGAGCATCTCCGACACCGATCTCAACAAGCAGGTCGCGGCCTTGGCCAGGGAACTGGCCACCTTGAAGAAAGCCGTGTTGAAGCAGGGCGGCGCCTTTTACGAAGACGGGCGCGATACCGCGTCGGATTACTATTCGGATATCACTGAGCGGCTCGGCAACGCCTTGCCGGCAATCAGAAGGCAAGGCCGGGCGATCGAGAAGACCGCCCGAGATCACCCGGCGACGGTGGCCGCTGTCGGGCTGGTTCTGGTCGGGCTCGTCGCCAGTCTGTTCCTCGGCGGCCGACAGCAAAACGCGCCGCGAGCGCGTTCAAGGTCGGCACGTTAAGAAAAGCAAATGGCGGTGGTCAGCGGACCGCCGCCATTTTTCGCCGACACGGCAAACCCGGCAAGCGCGCCGCCCTTGATCCAGGACCAGAACGCCTGATTGCGGGTTGTTCGCCCGAGGGTGTTTTCAGTACTTCTTCGCGACAACCTTCTTGTGATGGTGGCGGTAGTGGTGGACGCGGTGATGGTAGTGATGGCGGTGATGCTTCTTGACGGTGGTGTGCATCGTCGTCGCATTCGCGCTGCTTGCGCCGATGATCGGCATCGAGAGTGCAAGTGCGATTGCAAGTCCAAGAGCGGAGAGAAGAGGCTTCTTCATGACATCATTTCCTTTTTGCGCAGGCGGAATTTGAGCGTCACTGATTCAGGTCGGTGACTCGAGCGCTGCGGTTGGGACTATCGCCTTGGAGTTTTTCGGCAGTTTTTCCGGCCTGTAGAATTTCGTTTCCGAACTGTGTCTGCTGAGGATTCCGGCCAGATGTCAGCTCGCCGGCATCCGCCATCCATTCCGGCGTCGGTTCACGATGCCGTGACGCTATCTTTGATGCTTGGCAAATCACCGGCGAGCGGGCATTCTCCCGATCGTCTCAGGCAACAACATGATTTGATCTAACTCTTTCATCCCACGGAGTTGCCAATGCCCCAAATAGCAAAACGCGAACCTTACTCCGAACTGGCGGCGAGCGCGGTTACGCCTGAACGCAGTGCCGTCCGAACCGCCCGGGAAGCCCGTGGATACAGCATCGAAGAGCTGTCCCTGGCGTGCGGGCTGGCAGCCTATGAGATTGCCGATGTTGAAAGCGGCAAGGATGCCGATCCCTCGAAACGTCGGCGTATTGCCTCCGCGCTTCAACTTCCGGAAAGCGCTCTGTTTGACGAAGCCGTGTTGCCTGCCAAAAGGCGATCCGTGTCGTAGCGACGTGTCATGCTTTTATTCCACGAGCTCGCCATGGGTCGCCCTGGCGGGCTTCGTTTTTTCGGCCACGTAGTGGACTTGCCGGCCGCCACGGCGACGCCAGACGGAAATTGCCGGAGATGAGCCTCGAATCCGTTCGCGCCTTTTTCGCCGCACACGCGCCCGACATTGACGTCATCGTCACGGAGGCAAGCTCGGCGACGGTGGCTCTGGCCGCCGAAGCGCATGGCGTAGCGCCGGCGCAGATTGCCAAGACGATCTGCTTGCGCGCCGGCGACCAGACGATGCTGATCGTGGCCAGCGGGATATCCAGGCTGGACAATCGCAAATTCAAGGACCAGTTTGGTGGCAAGGCGCGAATGCTGGACGCCGACCAGGTGCTCGCCGCGACCGATCATCCCGTCGGTGGGGTGTGCCCGTTCGGCCTACCGGCGCCGCTCCCGGTCTACTGCGACATCTCGCTGCGCGCCTTTGACGAGGTCGTCCCGGCGGCAGGCGCGACGAATGCCGCCGTGCGGCTCAGCCCGCAACGCCTGGCCGAACTCGTCGACGCCGAGTGGGTGGATGTGTGCCAGTAGCGATTTATCCGGGTCGTGGGATCCGCTGAGCATTACCGCTACTCGGTCTTCTGTGGCTCTTCTTTTTTGATCGTCTGAGCGTCCGTGACAGTCGACATATCGGCCTTCTCGACGCTTGCTGTCTTCGTCTGCGTGTCGACCGATGCCTGGACCTTGGAATGCGCGGGGCAATCCGCAGAGGCAGCTGATATGGACATGGTCAGTGCCGCGGCTATTGCGAGGAATGTCTTCATGATCATTCTCCTCTTTCGTTCGATGGGTAAAGTTAGCCCGTCTGGCACCGACCGCAAAATCACATTTGTTCACAACGCGCTCCTGCGCACACGGAAGCCGACGCTGGGCCAGTGATTCAGACGTTGGGCCAGTAATTCAAATGGCTGCGCGGATAGCCGCTTGCCGTATCAAGGCCCACTGTCTCCCGCCGGAGGATTTTTGGCGTTAAAGATCTCGCCGCTCAGAGCCAGTCTCAAATCTTCGGCGCTGAGCTGACCACTTTCAAATAAATCCATCACTCTGCGGCCGAGCACTTCTCTGCCTGGATCTCCATCAGCGAGGCCTAGTTCACGGCATCGGGCATCAAGTGCCTTGGTCAACATGGTCAGCTCGGCAGGACAGGCAACTCCTTGAAGCGACATTGCATCTCTCCCGAAAAGGGCGAAAGCGCGTGGCATCTTCGTAGCGTCCGCTCGCCCTTGCAACTGCGGACGACGGCAATTCAACTAGAGCCAACCTTTTTCGAACTCAACATTCAAACGTACCAAAACGCCGCGCGCTCCAATGGGAGGATCCTGCTACAATACGGTATGGCCGTCCGAATAGCGGTTGTCCTCGCGCTTCTTTTCGCCTTCGCCTACGGTTTCGCAAAACTCGCGGAACATTATCGCAGCGTTGGCGACAGGCCCTCTCCGTGTGAAGAATTGCCCTATCCTGATTGTCCTGACCAAAAAGCTCCTCCCCGGGAAGAAACTGAGCCTTGAGCGCGCGCCTGTTCAGGCCAGGCCAGCCGTCGGGATTGAATTAGTTCTTTCCAACCGACGGTTGGTGGACGCATTGCAGCTGATGCGCCTAGGGTTCAGTACGATCCGCGCGCACCGGGCATGCCCAACCCCCGAGTCACCCCTGCCTGATGCAAGGCGCCTGATCGAGTCCCGCCGTTCTGGCATGTGCGGCGGGACCTTTTCTCACGATAAAGGTTGGCGTACGCAGCAAAGCTTACCTAGCCATTACCGCGCGGTTTCTCGGTGGGCTTCTGGCTAGACGCCAGCCTCCGTGCCTCGCGCACGAGTGATGCGTGATCGATTCCTCGATGAGATCACGCGCCTGCGTATGTTGCGCTGGCTGCAGTGCGGCTATTGTCTGTACAGCCAGTTTGGGGGAAAACTGGCTAAGCCTTTGGATTTTAATGGTCGGAGTGGCCGGATTCGAACCGACGACCCCTTGACCCCCAGTCAAGTGCGCTACCGGGCTGCGCTACACTCCGGACCGGTCGCGATGTATCGTGATAGACCGGGTCCGGTCAACCGAATTCGGTTGCTGTCCTGCCTGAGGCAACCGCGACGGGGATTGCCGGTCGCTGCGTCGCCCGCAACTGCCACTGGTGGCGGTATTCGAGCGCGATGGCACCCCAGATCAAGCCGAGCAGCAGGTAGACATGGCGCCAGTGGTCGATGTCGATGAAGGTGCCGAGCCCGATATTGCCGATGAAGGCGACGTAGGCGCATAGAAGATAAGGCTGCCACGGCCGGTCGCGCAGCAGAATGCGGAAGCCGGCGGCGATCGTCCAGCACGTCAGCGTCAGGAACGACACGAAGCCGAGCCAGCCGTAATCCATCAGCATCTTCAGCCAGATGTCGTGCGTGTCCTCGCCGAAGATCTTGCCGAAGACGAGCGGGCCGATGCCGAACGGATGCTCCAGTGCCATCTGAAAGCCGATCGTATAGCGGGCGAAGCGGCCGAGCCGGGCGGTGTCGTAGCTTTGTTCGAGCTGTGCGCGGTTCGAGAACATTTCGGCGACTCCTGGCAGTTGCAGGATGACGATCATTGCGATGACCAGCAGTCCGACGGCGGCGATGGTCATGACGACGACGCGCAGCCTGAACTTGCCGCTGGCGCTCTGCAGGAACAAGGCACCGGTCAAAAGGATCGCCGAAACGGCGAACATGCCCCAGGCGCCGCGCGAAAAGGAAAAGAAGATGCCGGCGGTGATGATCAGCAACGGCACCGCCAATAGCGGCATGCGTGCGACCGAGCCGGTAAGCAGCAGGTAGAGCAGGTAGATGCCGGGCAGCACCAGGAACGGACCGAACACGTTCGGATCCTGGAAGGCGCCGGCGGCACGGTCGTATTTGGTGAAGATCTCGGCTCCTGGAAAGGCATGGAAATAGCCGGCTATGCCGACCAGCGAAGTCAGCACCGCCGACACCACATAGGCGACGAAGATCACCCGGTAGAGACTGGGCCGGACCGCCGTTACCGAAGCGAAAAAAACCGCGGTTAAGGCCAGGAACAGCGAGACGGCGAGATAGAGCGGCGTGCCGGCGAGGTCCGACATCTGCGTCATCGAGATCATGCCGCCGATGTTCATGATCACCAGCAGCACCAGCAGCGGCACCGCCGCGCGTTGTATGCGCAGGCCGAACAAGGGCCACACCACGATCAGCCCGACCATATAGAGGTCGTATGGCGCCGGTTCATCGATGACGAAGCCCGACAGGAAAACACCGAGGAAAACCGCCCCCGAAGCAACCAATGCAATCAGCTTGGCGTTGACCGCCGTCGCCGGCAATTCATAGGCCGTCGCGCTCAATACGCGTTTTCCGTATTGAGCAGTCGGATCGGCGTCAGGAACAGGATTTTGAGGTCGAACAAGAGCGACCAGTTCTCGATATAATAGAGGTCGTATTCCGTCCGCATGCGAATCTTCTCGTTGGTGTCCATCTCGCCGCGCCAGCCATTGATCTGCGCCCAGCCGGTCACACCGGGTTTGACCTTGTGGCGAGCGAAATAGCCGTCGACCACTTCATTGTAGAGGAGGTTGTGCGACTGCGCGGCAATGGCGTGCGGGCGCGGCCCGACCAGCGACAGCGAACCGAACAGCGAATTGAAGAACTGCGGCAGTTCGTCGACCGAGGTCTTGCGGATGAAGCGGCCGACGCGGGTGACGCGCGGATCGTTCTTGGTCACGGTCTGTTTGGCCGTCGGGTCCGCCTTGTCGGTATACATCGAACGGAACTTGTAGACGTCGATGATCTCGTTGTTGAAGCCGTGCCGCTTCTGATGGAACAGCACCGGCCCCTTGCTGTCGAGTTTGATCGCGATTGCGGTCGCCAGCATCACCGGCGAGAACACGATGATGCCGATGATCGAAAAGACAATGTCGAAGGCGCGCTTGGCGACCGAATCCCAGTCGTTGATCGGCTTGTCGAAGATATCGAGCATCGGCACCGAGCCGATGTAGGAATACGCGCGCGGCCTGAACTGCAGCGCGTTCGAATGCGCCGATAGCCGGATGTCGACCGGCAGCACCCACAGCTTCTTCAATAACTGCAGCACGCGCGATTCGGCGGTCAGCGGCAGCGATACGATCAGCATGTCGATGCGCGCGATGCGGGCAAATTCGATGAGTTCGGAAATTGTACCGAGCTTGGGATAACCGGCGACAACCGGCGGCGACCGCTTGTCGCCGCGGTCGTCGAAAATGCCGCAGATGCGGATGTCATTGTAGGGCTGCCTTTCGACCGAGCGGATCAATACCTCCGCCGCCTTGCCGCCGCCGACGATGACGGCGCGGCGCTCCATCCGCCCGTCGCGCGCCCAGCGCCGGATCAGCTTCGACATCACCAGTCGGAGACCCAGGATCAGCACGAAACCGACGACGAACCATGTGCCGAAGAGCAGGCGCGAATAATCTTCCGACATTTTCATGGTGAAGGCGGTGAGCGCCATCAAGGCGAATGTTCCGGCCCAGACCAGCAGGAGACGGCCGAAATTGGCGATCGGCCGCATCAGCGCGACGATCTGGTAGCGGTCGGTGACGTCGAACAGAACGACCGCGAGGAACGAGGTGGCGGCGATCGTCAGTGAGTATTGCCAGGCAAGATAGTTGAAAAAGCCGACATAATAGAAATAGACGGCAAGACCTGAGACCAACAGCAGCGCGAATTCCACCATGCGCAGGACGCCGCTCACCATGATCGGCGACATCGTATCGCGCCGGTATTGCGAGGCGACCTGGCGGGCAACATCGTTCATGCCGCCGGCCGTATTGTTCTCGGCAGGGGCGTCGAATTTGCGCACCGCATCTAGCGAAAAACGGCGCGCTGGGTCGATTTCGTTCATGGGGCGTCCGCAGGTTTCCCTCAGGTGAATAGCAAAAGAGAGCTAAGAAACCCTTGAAACAACAGATGGCTTTGGAGACGCTTTCACCCAGGAGCAGCCCGGTGGAAACCCGTTGCTCTATTTTTTGAGCGCGGCGAAATAGGCCTTTTCGATTTCGGCGGCCATTACATCGGCGCCGAAGCGTGCCTTGAGGTCGGCGAGGCCGGGCATCAGGCCTTTGTAGGTGTCGAGATCGGCCAATGCGGCGCTTATCTTGTCGCCAAGTTCGCGCGGGTCGGGCCGGATCAGGACAGGTGAGCCGGTGTCGAAGATTTCCGGTATGCCGCCGACCGCCGTCGCGATGATCGGCTTGCCGGCGGCGAGCGCTTCCAGAACTATATAGGGCATGGCTTCCGCACGCGAGGGAACGACGACCAGTTCGGCCAGCCTGAAGGCGAGCCTGGCCGGCATCGGCGCCAGGAAGCTGACCTCGAGGCCGAGCTGATTCACCTGGGCGCGATAGCGCGCCAGGTCGTCGCCGTCGCCGACCATCAGCGCTTTCAATGGGCGGCCGAGCCGTGTCGCGGCTAGCCCCAGCGCATCGATGAAGATGTCCGGGCCCTTGAGATCGCGCATCATGCCGATATAGAGGAGGTCAACCGCATTGTGCTCGGTCCGCACCGGCTCGAACTCGGCGGCGCGCAGGCCGTTGTGGACGAGAGCGTTCGGAATGGGCGGCTCGCCGACCTTCCTGCGATAAGTCCGCCGCTCATAATCGGAAACAAACAGCAGGCAATCGGTGAAGCGAGCCATGAAGCGCTCGAGCGCGAAGAACAGCTTCCCCATGGCGGTGGTCTCGTCATAGTGAAGCGAGCCGCCATGCGGCGAATAAAGGCGGGCTACGCGAGACCTGGATACCCGTAACAATGAGCCGAACAGACGGGCATAGGCGCCACCTTTGGCGCCATGCCCGTGCAGCACGTCCGGCCGCAATTCTTTTATGATCCTATAGGTGCGCCGGGCCGAGGCGAGATCGCCTGGCCCGACATGCCGCTGCATCGGGGTGCGGTGAATGCCGAGCGCCAGGCTGCCTTTCATCTGTTCGAACAGCCGTTCCTCGAAATCGCCGCCCGTCGTTGAATCGCAGACGATGCCGACGGCATGGCCGGCGGCGACCTGAGCCTCGGTCAGGTCGCGCACATGCCGGAAGATGCCTCCGACCGGTGAGCGAAAGCAGTGGACGATCCTGAGTGTGTCCGCCACTTTGTCAGCACATCAAAACAGGCGTTCGCGAACATAGACTGTATCGCCGGGCAGCAGCGGGTCGGAGGTCACCACGCGTCCGGTTATCACCTTGCCGTTGATGTCGCGGGTAATGTCGACGCTTTCCTGGTTGGCGCGTGGCGTGAACCCGCCGGCGATGGCGACGGCTTTCTGCACGGTCAGGCCTGGAACGTAGGAATACTGCCCCGCCGCACCCACTTCACCCATGACGAAGATCGGCCGGTAGCGATCGATTTCTACCGAAACATCGGGATCCCGCAAATAACCCTGGCGCAGTTTCTCGGCGATCTCGCTTTCAAGCTGTTGGGCGGTGTGGCCGCGCGCCGGCACGTTGCCGACGAGCGGCAGCGAGAGATAGCCGGACTGGTCGACGCTGTAGGTATTGGTCAGTCCTTCCTGCTCGAACACGGTTACGCGGACGCGGTCGCCGGCGCCGAGGCGATAGGGCTGGTCGAGAACTTCATGGAATGCGGCCGGCGTCGGCCGGTAGCTGGAGCAGCCCGAAAGCATCGATACGGCAAGCAGCGCGCGGAAAAGGGGAGCAGTGCTTTTCATGAGCGGACACGTACCTTTGAATAGCCGGCGACTCTGCGGCAAACCTTAACGATCGAGCTCGGTTATCATCCTGTTAGGGTTAATGGCCGGTAAAGGCGCGCGGCCGATGCGGGCCGGATCGACGAATGCAGATGGTTTTCAGCCTCTTGTTTGCGGCTTGTTAATAGAGCCTAACAGGTTCTTACCGCGATATTAACGGCTGAGTTACCATAGTTGTTTACGGTGCATGCTGACTCAGTACCGGAGCAGGGATGCATGTCCGTTCAATCCGCGGCCGCAGATGTCGACGTCGATCTCAGGCAGCTTTTCGCCAGCCTGGCGCGAAACTGGCTGCGCATCCTTCTCGTCGCATTGGTTGTAACCGGCCTGGCCTTTGCGCTCGCCTGGCTTGCAACGCCCGAATACAAGGCGGCAGCCAAGCTGGAGATCGGGCCTCGAGAATCGGAGTTCACGCGGCCAGCCGGGGCCAACGGCAACGAGCGGTCGATTCCCGACGAAGAGGCTGTGGCCACCGAGGTCCAGATCATCTCGTCCCCCGACATCCTCAAGCAGGTGGCGGCGAAGCTCGACCTGCAGAAATTGCCCGAATTCGACGAGGCGCTGAAGATGTCGGCGCTGAGCCGCGCCCTTGTCCTTGTTGGCTTGAAAAGCGATCCGTTCGAGATTCCGCTGGAAGAGCGCGTGCTGGACGCAATGCATGAGAAGCTCAACGTCTATGGCGTTGAAAAAACCCGCGCGATCGCAATCGAGTTCTCGTCAGAGGATCCAAAGCTTGCCGCCGCGATCCCGAACGCCATTGCAAACGCCTATATCGCCTCCAAGGGCAATGCCAAGCTCGAATCGAATTCCGCCGCCACCGACTTTCTGGCGCCGGAAATCGCGGATCTGCAGAACCGGGTGAAGGAGGCGGAAGCCAAGGTTGCCGCATTCCGTGCGCAGTCCGATCTTTTGATGGGCGGCAACAATTCGGTGCTTGCCACCCAGCAGCTGTCCGAATTGTCGAGCGAACTGTCACGCGTGCGCGCCAATCGCGCTTCGGCGGAAGCGACCGCTGACAGCGTGCGCAGGGCGTTGCGCAATGGCGGCTCGCTGGATGCCGTTCCGGAGGTGTTGTCTTCCGAACTGATCCAGCGCCTGCGCGAGCGGCAAGTCGAACTCAAGAACAACATCGCCGACCTTTCCACCACCTTGCTCGACAACCATCCGCGCATCCGCGCGCTGAAGTCGCAGCTCGCGGATCTCGACCGCCAGATCCGCAACGAAGCGGAAAAGATCATGAAAGGTCTGATGGCGCAGGCCGAGACCGCGAAGGCGCGAGAGGCTCAACTCGTGGCAGACGTCAACACGCTGAAGGCGGCGTCCGCCCGCGCCGGCGAAGAGCAGGTGGAACTCGATGCGCTGCAGCGTGATGCCGCGACCAAGCGTCAGCAGCTCGATCTCTATTCATCCAGCTATCTCCAGGCGGCCGCACGCAAGGATCGCAACTATCTGCCCGTCGACGCTCGGGTATTTTCGGAGGCCCAGGTGCCGGCCGAACCTTATTTCCCCAAGATTGGTCCGATTGTCAGTGCGGCCTTTGTCGGCTCGTTGCTCATCATGGCGATCGTCACGCTGCTGCAGGAACTGTTTTCCGGCCGCGCCATGCGTCCGGCCGCCGGTGCCCATTTCGAGCGCATCGAGCAGGTTGCGATGCCGGCTGTCCAGGCCGAACGCGTGATGGCCGAGCCCGACCCGTCGGTTGGCCGGTCCGAACCGGCAGTCGTTGAGATCGATGAGGCCGACGACGACAATATCATTGAAAGCAAAGTGGAGCCGGAACCCGTCGCGGTGGCGGAAGCGGCTGCCGAGAAAATCGAACCGGAGTACTCTGAAATGGCCGCTGGAGACATTGAACCGGCACGTTCTATCCTCGGCGAGGTCGACATCGACAAGGCCGCGGAAAAACTGATCGCCACCGGTGCCGCCCGCGCCATATTCGTCTCGCCGGAAGGCGACGAGGCGGCTGCCTCGGCAGTGCTGGTGGCGCGCGCAGTCTCCGACGCCGGGCTACGCGTGCTGCTGCTTGATCTCACCGCTTCGGGTGCTGCCTCGCGGCCGATGCTGGACAGCGGGCTGTTTCCGGGCATCACCGATCTGCTCGCCTCACAAGCGCAGTTCAGCGATGTGATCCACCCCGATCTCTATTCGGACTGCCACGTGATTCCCGTCGGCACAGCCGATCCGGTCCGCGCCATGCGCGCCGCCGACCGGCTGCCGATCATCATGCAGTCGCTGACCACCGCCTATGATTTGGTCGTGGTCGAATGCGGACCGGCCGACGCGCAAGGCATCAGCCGCCTGGTGGGCGAGGGGACCGAGGTTTTGCTCTCCATGCTTGAACCGGACGACGAGGTGACGCAGGCCGCGGTCGCGCTCATCGAGAGTGGCTATCCCGACCTGACGCTGGTCACGCCCATCGGCCATGTGGCGCCGAGCCCAATGCCGGGACGGCGCTCGGCCGCCTGAGGCAGTTTTCTCTCAAATCGAAATCAGCTGTCGTCTTCGCCTGCGGCCGGTGCTGTCCGCCCCACGGCTTTGCGGCGCAGCAGCTTGGTCAGCTTCCAGACCATTGGGCTGTGCTTGATGAATGCCTTCAGGCTTGCGCCCTGCCTGAGCGCCAGCGCCAGCGCACGACCTTTCGGCGTCAGCGGAACCAGCACCTCGAAATGCTGCGTTTCGACATCGCACCACAATCGCTTGTAGGGTTCGTCGCCAACCGAGAAATCATAGATTTCGAAACCCGCCTCGCAGGCTTCCTGGATGTTCTCGAAGAACAGGAAGTCGCCCGGGCTGGTGTGTGCGAGGTCGTCCTCGGCGATCGCCCCAAATTCGCAGATCAGCCGCTTGCCCGAGCGGCTCGACCCGGTGACGGCACGAAGTTTGCCGGCGACTTCCAGCCCATGCAGGACGAAGGACGGATCTTCCTCTTGAAGCGCGTCGGCAAACAGCGAGCGGAAAAAAGCGCGCACCTCCGCCTCACCGAAAACATTGGCGATGCCCATCTTGCGGAAGCGGAATTCCTTCATCTCGAAAAAGGCATCGAGCAGCATGTTCACCTCGTCCGCAGTCCTTGCCTCGATGCGACGATAGCTGCCAACGGCCTCGAACTTGCGCGCCTGCGAGCGATGCTTCTTGCGCCTGCGCTTGCCGCTCACGCGGGTGAGCAGTGCGTCAAATCCTCCCACAAGACCGGCAGCCAGCGACAGATTGGGGCTCGAAAAATGCGGCAAGGCGGAGAGCGGGTTGGCAACGCCGTCGAGATCGGGCAGCAGCCGCTCCAGCGCGACAAGATCGATGTCGCGCCGCGCCTTGGCAATCGCCGCCAGCATCGAGCGGATCGCCACGCTATCGGCATTCGCCAGCCATTGCGGGTCGGCGGCGGCAAAATTGCCGTTTGCATGGCGGCCGCCCATGAACCGGGCGACGCGGAACGCTCCACTGCGAGTGACCTCCAGCGCCAGTGAGAAAACCGGCCTGTCCTCGGCGCGCAGCGTCGCAACGACAACGTCGGCGCCGGTATGTGCGGCCCAGTTCAGGATCCAGCCGGCGCTTTGCGCAGGGGCAAAAAGCGCCGAATGGCAGAATTCTGCGTACGCCGCCAACGCCGCACTATCGGCGACCGAGGTTGACAGGCCGGCTTTGCCGGCCGGCAAGGCATACGGCGACGCCTCGCTGCTTGCCAGCCGATTGCCGTCAAATGACGCGGTGGCGTCAACCATACCTCAATCCTTGGGGCGTATTCGTCGCGATTGGGGGTCCGCGCAGGCGCATTCCATGCTTGATGAGCTTAGGCGCAAAAGGTGAATGAATGATCGACGGGGGCGAGGCAATCCGCAAACTGGCGCTCAATCTCGCCCGCTATTCCGGTCTCGCGCCGCTGGCCAAGCCGTTTATCGGCGGCCTTGGCGCCATCCTGATGCTGCATCGGGTTACCGCGACGCCGGAAAAGCCGAACGGCGTCAACCGCCACTTGAACATCGCGCCCGGGTTTCTCGACACCGTGATCGCCGACATGAAGGCGAACGGCTACAGTTTCGTCACGCTTGACGAGGCGATCGAGCGCATCAAGGCTGGCGACAAGGACGGCCAGTTTGCGACAATCACCGCCGACGACGCCTATCGAGACAACATGACCGAGGCGCTGCCGGTGCTGGAGAAACACGGCGCGCCGATCACCATCTACGTCGCGCCGGGGCTGATCGACGGCGCTGCCGATTTGTGGTGGGACGTGGTCGAGGACATCGTCAATGCGCGCGATCGCCTGACGCTGACGACGCCGGATGGCCCGGTGACAATCGACTGCTCGAGTCCGGGAAAAAAGGTCCAGGCCAATGCGCGCCTGCACGCTCATCTGACGCTGAAGGTGCGCGAGCAGGACCAGCGTGCGGTGTTGCGCGATCTGGCGCGCTCGAACGGCATCGAATTGGGTGGTCCGCGCCCGAGCACGCTGATGAACTGGGACGAGATCCGCACCATGGCCGGGCACCCGCTGGTGACGATCGGCGCACATAGCGTCAATCACTGCAATCTGAAGCGGCTTCCCGAGAGCGATGCGCGACATGAGATCGGCGACGTCAAGCGCATATTGCAGGCCAAACTCGGCGAGGAACCGCGCCATTTCGCCTATCCCTACGGTTATGCCAGTGCCGTCGGCCGCCGCGAAGTAGGCCTAGCCCGCGATGCCGGCTACGCCTCGGCGGTGACGACCCGCCACGGCATACTCCGCGCCGAGCATGCCGGCTTCCTGCACGCCCTGCCGCGCATTTCGGTCAATGGCCGCTATCAGAGCGTCGCCCACATCCGAACAATGTTGTCGGGCGTGACGACGCCGCTGGCCAATGCCGGCAAGACGGTGGTGACGATCTAACTGTTGCCTCGCCCCTTCGGCCGCGGCTCCAGGATCAGCCATTTGATGATGCCCATCGCCGGCAGCACCCACAAAAGCCCGCTGAGCAGGAAGAAGATGAAGTGCGCCAGCGGCCCGGACTGCGACAATTGGGCGACCGCCACGATCGAGGCGACCAGCGCATAGACAATGACCAGCACTACCAGCAGGAAGCTTCCGATCAGCTTTTTCAGGCGAATGGGCATGGCGCGATCTCGTTGATCGCTATCGCTTAGGCCGAACAGCCAATACGCGCAACCCGCCAGAAACGGCGCGACGGCGTTCCGCGCTGTCCGGTCTTGCAAGCCGGGTTGCGATGGTTCACCAATCCGCGACTTCAACCGCCGGGACAAATCCATGGCTGCTGCCATATCCGATGCCGCACCTTTCGCCGCCCGCGATCGCGACCTTCGCAACCGCGCGCTGGTACGCGGTTGGCTCTATGTCGTGCTCCTGGTGCTGTTTGCGCTGGTACTGGTCGGCGGCGCTACAAGGCTCACCAATTCCGGCCTGTCGATCACCGAATGGCAGCCGATACACGGCGTCATCCCGCCGCTCAATGATGCCGAGTGGCAGGAGGAGTTCCTGCGCTACCAGCAGACCCCGCAATATGCCGAACTCAACAACGGCATGAGCATCGAGGCGTTCAAGTCGATCTTCTGGTGGGAATGGGTGCACCGCATCCTGGCGCGTAGTGTCGGCGTGGTCTTCGCCCTGCCGCTGCTGTTCTTCTGGGCGACGCGCCGCATCGAGCGGGGCCTCGGCACGAAGTTGTCGGGCATCCTCCTTCTCGGCGCTCTGCAGGGCGCGATAGGCTGGTGGATGGTGGCGTCCGGGTTGGTTGACCGGGTTTCGGTCAGCCAATATCGGCTGGCGACGCATCTGACGCTGGCGGCGCTGATCTTCACGGCGACCATGGTGGTCGCGCGTGGGCTGGCGCCGCACTCGGAACCTGCCGCCGACCGCTCGACGCAACGTCTGGCCGGCTTCCTGGTGCTGCTGGCGCTGGTCCAGATCTATCTCGGCGGGCTGGTCGCAGGGCTAGACGCCGGCTTGAGCTACAACACCTGGCCGCTGATGGACGGCAAGCTGGTCCCCGGCGACCTGCTGCTGCTCGAGCCGGCATGGCGCAATTTCTTCGAAAACCCGAAGACGGTGCAATTCGTCCACCGGGTCGGCGCCTACACGATCTTCGCGGTCGCGCTCTGGCACATCATTGCGACACGCCGGCGCCTGCCGGGCACGACGCATGCCCGACGCGCGACGCTGCTGTTCCTGATTGTCGTGGTGCAGGCGTCGATCGGCATCGGCACGCTATTGATGCAGGTGCCTCTGCACATGGCCCTGACGCATCAGGCATTCGCGCTGGTTCTGCTGGGCTTCGCCGCCGCGCATTGGCGCGGTACCAAGGGCGCTTACCCGCTGCCCCACGAGATCGCTCTCAGAGGCTGAGCCGCACCCGCCGGATTGCCGCGGCAATCGCCAGCTCGCGGTTTTCGTCGACCGCATTGCGATCTTCATGGTGCCATGCAGCCGACAGGCAGCCATAGGCGATGGCGTGGTCCAGTATCGCGGGCGGCGACTGGCCGAGCATTGCGGCAAAGACATGCGCCATATGCGCGATCCGCCGCGGATCGGTGCAAAGATCGTCTCGGTCGAGTGGGTTGTAGAACACATTGGCGGCATCGAAGCCGGGGTCGCCGAGAACGCCCTTTGGATCGATCGCCAGCCAGCCGCGCGGACCGTGCATGATGTTGTCGTGATGCAGGTCGCCATGCAGCGGCCGCACGTCGTGCGGATTGGACAACAGCCGTTCCGCGATTTCGGCAGCTTCGACATACAGGCTCTTTTCGCCGGCGGCGCGATCGGCCTTCGCCTTTTTGAACAGGCTGGAAAACCGGATCCGCAACGGCTGAAGGTCCGGCGGGGCAGGGTGCTTCGACGGCGAGAACAGCTTGGCCATTACCTCCGCCGCGATCGCGGTGGCGGCATTGTCGCCCTGATCCGCAATCATCTGTGACAGCGAGGTTTCGCCGGCATACTCGAGCAGCATCCGGTGGCCATCGCGACCCAGCAGCCGCACCGCGCCTTCGCCGCGTCGCCAGGCGAGGAAATGCTCGCCGCGCAACTCGTCCTCGACATCGTCGAAAGGCTTTAGATCCTTGACGATTGCCGGTGAGCCGTCTTCGCGATCAACCTTCCAGATGCGGCTGCTGAACGTTTCGGCGATGAGTTCGGGCGCGCCGACCTTCCAGCGCTTCGGAAATGCTGGCGCATCCATTCAGAGGCCGAGCATCAGATCCATGTTCTGCACGGCAGCGCCCGAGGCGCCCTTGCCGAGATTGTCGTAGACGGCAAGCAGCAGCGCCTGCGCCCTGTTATCATTGGCAAAGACATAGAGCTTCATCCGGTTGGTGCCGTTGTAGATCTCCGGATCGATGTCGGGCATGCGTTCCTGATGCAGATACGGCGCCACCTCGACCACGCCGCCATCGATGGAAGCGAAATGATCGGCGATCGCCGCGTGAAGCTCGGCGCCGGTCGGCACATGGTCGAGGCCGCCGAGTTGCAGCGGCACCACCGTGATCATGCCTTGCGCGAAATTGCCGACTGCCGGCTGCATGATCGGATCGTGCGAAAGCCTGGCATAGGTCCTGAGTTCCGGCACGTGCTTGTGCTGCAGCGTCAGTCCGTAGGGCAGGAATTCCGGCGCATCCTCGCCCTTGGCGACATAATCCTCGATCATAGGCCGGCCGCCGCCGGAATAGCCGGAAATGCCGTTGACGGTGACCGGAAAATCGGCCGGCAGCAGCCCCGCCGCAACCAGCGGCCGCAGCGTCGCGATTGGTCCTTGCGGCCAGCAGCCAGGATTGGCGACGCGCTTCGCCGAAGCGATCTTCTTCGCCTGGTCCTTGTCCATTTCGGCGAAACCATATTCCCACCCATCGGCGACACGATGCGCCGTCGAGGCGTCGATCACTTTGGTGGTGTCATTGGCGATCAGCGAAACGCTTTCCTTGGCGGCCGCGTCCGGTAGGCAGAGAATCGCGACATCGGCGGCATTGAGGAACTCGGCGCGCGCTGCCGTTTCCTTGCGGCGCTCGGTCGGGATGGAGATGATTTCCAGGTCGCCGCGCTCGGCAAGCAGCGCCCTTATCTGCAGACCGGTGGTGCCGTGCTCGCCGTCGATGAAGATTTTCGGTTTCATTGCGTGCCAAAATTCCTGTTATCTCAAAGCTATATGCCGCTCGCCTGATTCAATCCGGCAACGCTGTGATTGCCTTGGTTCATTTCCTCGAGCCGGGCCTTTCGTTCCGCCAGCAGCCCGAGATAGTGCATGGCCACCATCGAGCCGGCAATCGCCGTTATATCGGCGTGATCATAGGCTGGCGCAACCTCGACGACGTCGGCGCCGACGATATCGAGCTGGTTGATCTGGCGCAGCACCGACAGGATCTTTGCCGAAGACGGGCCTCCCGCGACCGGCGTTCCGGTGCCGGGCGCAAAAGCCGGGTCCAGGCAGTCGATGTCGAAAGTGACATAGGTCTTCTTGCCGCCCGTACGGTCGACGATGGCATACGCGATGTCGGACGCACGCATTTCCTCCACTTCATGGCCATACAGGATCTTGATGCCGAACGTGTCGGGCGCATGGGTGCGGATGCCGATCTGGATCGACCGGTCGGGGTCGATGATGCCCTCCTTGACTGCACGGCCGACGAAGGAGCCGTGATCGATGCGCTTGCCGTCGTCGGGCCAGGTGTCCTGGTGTGCGTCGAACTGCACCAGAGCCAGCGGGCCATGGACGGCGGCATGCGCCTTGAGCAGCGGCCAGGTGACGAAGTGATCGCCACCGAGTGACAGCAGAAAGGCGCCGGATTTCAGGATCTTGGCCGCTTCGCGTTCAATCGTGGCAGGCGTCTTCTGGTGATTGCCGCTGTCGAGCAGGCAGTCGCCATAATCGACCACGGCAAGCTGTTCGAACAGATCGCGCGAAAACGGATATTGCGGGTCGTTGTCGAGGATGGCCGAGGCGCGGCGGATTGCCTGCGGCCCGAAACGGGCGCCCGGCCGATTGGTGACCGCAGCGTCGAAGGGAATGCCCCACACCACCGCATCGGCGTCCTTCACGTCCTTCGAATATTTGCGCCGCATGAACGACAGGGCGCCGGCATAGGTCGGCTCGAACGACGCACCCGTCCTGGAGCGGGTGGTGAAGGCATGATCGATGGTCCTTGGCGGCATGAAGCGATCTCCTGTGCGTCGACGCGCAACCTTATTGGACATAATTCTCAGAATTGCGACCCCTGCGGAGGATCATGGCCATTCGATCCGGTCACAAATCCTTGCTCGCCAGGCGAACCCGGCATGGCTCGCCATGAGATTGCCTGGCAAGCAACCGAAAGTAGCCGCCGAAGACTGCTTCGGCCGGCGCTGACCTGATTTTCCGGCATTTTGCAAGCCGGCTTCGTTCACCTGCCTGTCACGGGCATCGCTTAACCGGGGTGCGATCCCGGTACGGAGCGATTCTCGTGCGAATGACCTGTCTCATGCGAACGATTTGGCTGAGCCTTCTACTTTCCGCGGCGCTGGCGCTCTCCCTTGGCCAGGCATCGGCAGGCGAAACGCGCGCCAGGCAGATTCTCGACCGCTTCGAGCACGCCAACCAATGGCGCGACCATGTGATAGTGGCCGCGCACCGCGCCGGCGGCATGCAATCCGGCAAGACGCTCTATCCCGAAAATTCGATCGCCGCCGCCGAGGCGTCGATCGCAATGGGCGCCGAAATCGTCGAGGTCGATATAAGGCGCTCGAAGGACGGACAGTTCGTCGTCATGCATGACAGTTGGCTCGACCGCACGACGAATTGCAAGGGTGAGGTGGTCAACCGCACGATGGCCGAACTCAAGACGTGCCGTTTGGTGATCGAAGGCACCGGCGCCGTTACGGGCGAGACGGTCTCGACATTGCGCGAGATGTTGATGACGACCAGGGACAGGATCCTCATCAATCTCGACAACAAGCTCGACACCGAAAGCCTCGTCGGCATGGTCGCGGTTGCGCGCGACCTCGACATGGCCGAACAGGTGATCGTCAAGGAGAACCTGTGGAATGCGGAGCGGATTGCCAGTGTCAAGGCCGCCATGGACGCGATCGGCAGCGGCTTCCAGTTCATGCCGATTATCGCCGATGACGCGGTTCGCGACGCCATGTTTGCCGAGAAAGTGGGCCGGGCCTTCCCGATGCGCGCGGTCGAGATGATCAACTGGCGCACGGGATCAGAGACACTGACCGAGACCGGCGGCCCGCTGTTCAGCCCGCGCATGCGCGCGCTGGCGGTGAGGGGCGACTGGCACATCTGGGCCGACACCTATGCCATCGTCAACAAGCCGGGCGGCTTCCTCGCCGGCGGTCGCGGCGACGAGCTGGCGGTTGCGGCCAGCCTGCCGCGCGAGACTTATGGCTTCTGGGTCGAGCGCGGCGCCACCATCATCCAGACCGACGAACCGAAGGCCGCCATCAGTTGGCTGGCGGCGAACGGTTTTCGCGTGCCCTATGCCGGTGAGAAGCGCCCGGCCGAGCCGGCCAACACGGCCAGCATCAACTAGACCGGCGCGGCGAGAATTGGATCTCCCTCTTGTGGTGACGATGCCCGGCAGGGCAGAAGGGCGCTGTCCCGCCGACCCCAGGCCGACAGCGCCAAACTTTCGAAGGAACCCAGAAACAGAAAACCCGCCTCCGTGGGCGGGTCGCTGGAGCCAATTAGCACCATACCCAGATTAGTAGCATAGCTGCCGGCACAAAGCAAGAACAAAATGTGGCGTAGTGGCGGAAAAATGCGACGATCCGTCAGCGTCTCGGCTGTCCCGCCTGCAAGGTCGCGCGCCTTCGCTGTCCTGCCGGCAATCTCCCCGGCAAGGGAACCCACTTGGGGGAGATTGGCTCATCACTGCCTTCGGTAATCTACCCGTAGGTCGCCGTTGCCACACCATCCAGCTCCTTGATGACATCGCCCGACAGTTCGAGGTCGGCAGCGGCGAGGTTCTCTCTGAGATGCGCGACGGAAGACGTGCCGGGAATCAGAAGAATGTTGGGCGCGCGGCGAAGCAGCCAGGCGAGCGCGACCTGCATGGGCGTGGCGCCGAGGCGTGCGGCGACCTTGGACAAGGTCAACGACTGCAACGGGTTGAAGCCGCCAAGTGGGAAGAACGGCACATAGGCGGTGCCGTCGCGGGCGAGATCGTCGATCGAGGCATCATCGCCCCGATGCGCCAGATTGTACTGGTTCTGCACGCAGACGATCCTGCACATCCTGCGGCCTTCGGCGATCTGTGCGGCGGTGACGTTGCTCAGCCCGATGTGGCGCACGAGGCCCTGTCGCTGGAGCTCGGCAAGCGTCGCAAGCGGCGCCTCGATCGACCCTTCGGCGGGGCCATGCGCGTCGAACATGACCCGAAGGTTGACCACCTCCAGCACGTCGAGTCCGAGATTGTGCAGATTGTCTTGCACCGCCTGTGTCAGCTCTTCTGCCGAGAAGGCCGGCAGCCATGAGCCATCCGTGCCACGTCGGGCACCGATCTTGGTGACGATAACGAGGTCGTCTGGATAGGGTGCGAGCGCTTCGCGGATCAACAGGTTGGTCACGTGCGGGCCATAGAAGTCGCTGGTGTCGATGTGGTTGACGCCTTGTGCAACGGCTTCGCGCAGTACGGCCAATGCCGTGTCGTGGTCCTTTGGTGGGCCGAAGACGCCTGGCCCTGCGAGCTGCATGGCGCCGTAGCCGAGCCGTCTCACCTTGCGGTCGCCGAGGATGAATGTGCCGGACTGGTCGACGCTGGACATGGTCTTTCTCCTTCAGGAACGGTGCACAGATAGACGCTGTCCGATCTCATGATAATTGGGTACAATTCGCACGGGCTGTGCGGAATGACGAACAATGCAGATTGATCTTGGGGACCTGAACGCCTTCGTGGCCGTAGCGCGCGCCAAAGGTTTTCGGGATGCGGCACGCGCCAGCGGCGGCAGTGCGTCCGGCTTGAGCGAGGCGGTGCGGCGCCTGGAGACGCAGCTCGGTGTCAGGCTGCTCAACCGGACGACCCGCAGCGTTGTCCTGACGGAAGCCGGCGAAGGCCTGCTGGCGCGGCTGGGTCCTGCCTTGACCGAGGTGGAGTCGGCCCTCGACGTAGTGAACGGCTTTCGCGACAGGCCGGCAGGTACGTTGCGCCTCAATGTGCCGGTCAGCGCGGCGCGGCTGGTACTGCCCAGCATCGTTTCGCCTTTTCTCGCCGCCTATCCGGGCATCCGGTTGGAGGTGATCTCGGAGGAGAGCTTCGTCGATGTGCTGGCGGCGGGGTGCGACGCCGGCATCCGCTATGAGGAGCGGCTGGAGCAGGACATGATCGCTGTGCCGATCGGACCGCGTGTGCAGCGCTTCGCCACCGCCGCCAGCCCGGCCTACCTGGATCGTCATGGCCGGCCGCAACACCCGCGCGACCTGCTCGGCCACGCCTGCCTGCGCGGCCGCTTTGCCAGCCGTGCGATGCCGCCGTGGGAATTCGAGCGCGACGGCGAGGTGGTGCGGGTCGACCCGACGGGGCCGCTTCTCGTGACCCTGGGCGGGGCGACTGACCTCAAAGTCGATGCAGCCATCGCCGGCACCGGCATCATCAGCCTGTTCGAGGATTGGCTACGTCCTCACTTCGAGAGCGGAGCGCTCGAACCGCTGCTTGAACCCTGGTGGCAGAGCTTCTCCGGGCCGTTCCTTTACTATCCCGGACGGCGCCTCGTGCCGGCACCGTTGCGGGCGTTCATTGACTTCATCAAGGCGTCCGCCGGCCAGCCCTGACACCCGGGAGAGCCGCGCCCGAAAATAAGCGCGGCTCCCTTCCCTCAGGTGACCCGCCACTACGCTTCGCGGCAGGTCTTGCTTGATCTATTTGACTGGAATCATCAGGTGCGCGTAGGGCGTGTCGGGGAACATGACGTATGGTTGTGTGGGGTTCGGCTCGTGGGGATACAAGGCCATCATGTCTGGTGCGTTCATGACCATCACGTGCGGACCATCATGCAGCCATTCGGCCCCCTCCGGCGGCTTGGTTGCAAAGGGGTCGGTATTGCTGGCCGCATCGCCTCCTTTTAGCATGTAGGCGAAAGCAACTTTCCCTGCAGGCGGCTCCTTCTTGGACATGATCGCGTGCATCCACGCCATCCCGTTCTCATCCGTGCACATTGGGTCGTCGGCGGGAGTGCTCGGGTCGTCCGGGATGCAAGTGAAACCGTTGGTGCCCTTCCTCAACGTTTTCATCTCCCAATTCACGACGGCGGCGTTTTTGCCGACAGCCGCCGGTGCCGCTGTAATCGCATTCTCGATCAGCTGCTCGTCGCTTTTGTCGGCCGCAGGCGCGGCGAATGCCCAAGTGGCGGCGACAGCTGCCAGAAACACACTGCTGGAATGGATGCGCATTGCCTCCTCCTTCGCGAGCGTCGGGTTACCGGCGCGTCGCAACGTGCACAGCTCCCGCTCTGTGGAGTTGGCTGGTGCCCTGGGATCTGGAACGCGCCTGTAATTAAGATACTACTAATATTACGATAGGTCACCTGAAGATGCGGGATTGCTATGTCGACAAAGAAAAGGGGCTGCGAAATACGCAGCCCATTTGACAAAATCGATAGAAAACAGGTCTCTGTTTAACGCTTCGAGAACTGGAAGGAGCGGCGGGCCTTCGCCTTGCCGTACTTCTTGCGCTCGACGACGCGGCTGTCGCGGGTCAGGAAGCCACCCTTCTTGAGCACGGCGCGCAGCGCCGGCTCGTAATAGGTCAGCGCCTTGGAGATGCCGTGGCGCACGGCACCGGCCTGGCCGGAAAGGCCGCCGCCGATGACGGTGGCAACGATGTCGTACTGGCCGGCGCGATTGGCGGCGATGATCGGCTGGTTGAGGATCATCTGCAGCACCGGACGCGCGAAATATTCGGCGAACACCTTGTCGTTGACGACGATCTTGCCGGAGCCGGGCTTCACCCAGACGCGGGCGATGGCGTTCTTGCGCTTGCCGGTGGCGTAGGCGCGGCCCGACTTATCGAGTTTCTGGACGTGGACGGGTGCGGCCGGCTGGGTGTTGGTATTGCCGGTGGCAGCTCCGAGTTCTGCGAGCGAGGAAAGCTCAGCCATCTTACGAAACCTTCTTGTTCTTGGCGTTCAGCTTGGCCACGTCGAGGACGACGGGCTGCTGGGCGACATGCGGATGTTCCGTGCCTGCATAGACGCGGAGGTTCTTCATCTGGCGACGGCCGAGCGGGCCACGCGGGATCATGCGTTCGACGGCCTTCTCGACGACACGTTCGGGGAAACGACCCTCGAGCAGCTGGCGCGCGGTGCGCTCCTTGACGCCGCCGGGATGGCCGGTGTGCCAGTAATAGACCTTGTCGGTGAACTTCTTGCCGGTGAACACCACCTTGTCGGCATTGATGACGATGACGTTGTCGCCGTCGTCGACGTGCGGGGTGAAGGTGGGCTTGTGTTTGCCGCGAAGATGATTGGCGATGACAGTGGCGAGACGGCCGACGACGAGACCCTCGGCGTCGATCAGCACCCACTTCTTCACCACATCCGCAGGCTTCTGCGAAAAGGTTGCCATGGATTGTTGCTTTCGGTTCGGACCTTCAAAAGAAGGCGTTTCTTGTTGCTTGGATTGGCGAAAGGCGCTTGCCCGCCGCCAATAACAAAACGGCGGCCTTTGCGGGCCGCTGTTCCGTGAGGGCTTATAGGAGAGGACGGCGACTGCGTCAAGGCGCGTGAAATGTCGGCGAGCTATCAAAATCCAGCAAAAACAATGCCTTGGATGAAAGGTATTATTTTACCACACCGTCAATCCGCTTTGGCGGGATCGAATAGGTGCCCGTTGCGTGCGCTACCGTGTGTCCCTCCGGGCCGGCGACGATGTCGATATCGAACACCATCAGGCTCTTGCCGAGCTTGAGGATGCGGCAATGGCCGTCGATCGGCCCGGCCTCGGCCTTGCGGACGAAATTGATGTTGAGACTGGTGGTGACCGAAAGCGCATCCGGTCCGGCATGCGAGAGCACGCAGACATAGCCGCCTATGTCGGCCAGCGTGAACAGCGCCGAACCCGACACGGTGCCGCCGGGACGCAAATGGCGCTCGTCGGCGTTGAGCCGCACGACACAGCCGCCTGGAAACACCTCCAACGCCTCGTAGAAGGTGAACTGGTCGTTGAGCTGCGGGAAAATGGTCGCCATCAGCGCGTTGATTTCGGCAGCCGCCAGCACCGGCTTGAGATTGCTGTGGGCGGGCATTTCAGTCTCCCGGTTTGCGCCCTGCATGTATGAACGCGACGTGGCGTTTCTGGCAACAGCCCATTCATTATGGCAGAAGCGGACGAGGAAGTTGGACGAAGCGAGACGGCATACTAGATTAG